>CAWUKV010000149.1:0-14347 GCA_963923025.1 uncultured bacterium | reverse complement strand
GCCTGCTCTGAAATGCTGGGCAAGGTCGAAGGCATTCTCACCGACATGAACCGCGTTGATGAGTCGGTAGAGCCGATTCTTGATATGGTCAGCGACGCCCTGGCCCAGGTCGAAGAGGCCGGACGCATGGTTAATACCTACGGCGACGGGCTAGAAACCGACCCCGTGCGGCTAGAGGAAGTCGAACAGCGCCTTAGCACGCTCAAGCAGCTTTGCCGCAAATACGGTCATGACCTGCCAGGACTGATTGAATACTACGAAGAAATTCAGGCGGCGTTAGACGTACTCAACGGCGACGGTCAGTCCATTGAAGATCTGGAAGCTGCCTACGAACAGGCTCAGGAAAAGCTGGATATCGCCTGTGCCAAGCTCACTAAGCTGCGCAAAAAAGCCGCAACCCAGCTCGAATCGCAGCTGGTGGAAGAACTCAAGCCGCTGGCAATGGAGCGGGTCAAGTTCAAAGTGGGTATGGAGGCGCAGACGCCTGCTGCCACAGGCGCGGACCGGGTTCAGTTTCTGTTTAGCCCCAACCCTGGCGAACCGCTCCAGCCCCTGGCAGACGTGGCTTCGGGGGGTGAGATGAGTCGCTTCTTGCTAGCGTTCAAAGCTTGCCTGTCGAAGGTGGACCCCATTAGCACAATGGTCTTTGACGAAATTGACGTAGGCGTGTCTGGCCGCGTCGCCCAGGCCATTGCCGAGAAGCTGCACCAGCTTAGCCGCGAACACCAGGTACTATGCGTTACCCACCAGCCGCTGGTGGCAGCGATGGCCGATGCGCATTTTCACGTGGGTAAACACGTGGTGGAGAGCGAAGCAACAAAGCCGACGAAGGGCCGCAGGCGAAAGGCCGATACCCATGGTTCTGCGGAGGAGCGGACTATTGTACGGGTTGCGCCGCTGGATGCTGAGGAGCGACGGGAAGAACTCGCTCAACTGGCGGGCGGACGGTCTCACCAAGAAGCGATCGCCTTTGCCGAGTCGCTTCTGGCTCAGGCGGAGACGTTACGGGCAGTGGAGTAAGTGAAACAGCCCAGTTCAGTTACAGGGGCAGACCGATACCTATTTGAGCGACTAGCTCGGCAGAACAACTGCCACCGAATGGCTATGACAGCCAAGCTGACTCAAGGAGCAAAGCGACTTTCTTCGATGGGACTAAAGCATCGCTTTGGGGATTTGGGCAGGGCCGAATTTGCCCGTAAAGTCGCCCAAGCGTGATTAGGAACTGCATGGCTATAGCGCGAGCTGACTTAATGCTAACGAGTGATGAGGATTGGGATGTTGTGAAGTTCTCGCGTCGTCAGCTCATCAACGGAATCTATCTGGCATCGCCAGAGGATACTGTTCTCAGCAAGCTCAAGTGGCGAGAAGAGAATCTATTGCGTTCGTCGAGTTGCTAGGGACAGTTCCTGGCACTGAAGTCCTTGACGCTGGAGCCCCTCGACGCAGCCGAATAGGTCTACCAACCCTTCGACTGCTATATCTGAAAAACAGTGGCGCGGCGTGTTAGGGATTTTGAAAGTGCAGGCAGACAGTTTGGACATAAACTACCTGACTGAGTGGGCAGGCTGTTTGGGACTTGTCGAAGTATTAGACCGCGCGAAATCAGAGGCAGGCTTAGACGCAGGTCAAACTCAGGCAGGCAGGACTACTGCTCAAACGCCTAGGTGGCTGAGATGGGCGATGGCGTTTCTCCTTGTCTTTCTATTCCTGGCAGACCATGAGCCGCGCGGCTCGCTGTCGAACGCTATCCCATTTCTGCGCTTGAACGTCCTGTTTAAGAAACAAGCCGCTCGACATGCCTACAGAGACTGCGCCGCTGGATAAGAGTGCCGATGCAGAAAACTCGTCTACGCCGCCGGTGGGAATCAGTGGGATTTGCCCTAATGGACCCTGTAGGGCTCGTAGGTAGTCTGCACCGCCCAGCTGACCGATGGGGAAAACCTTAACGCTGGCGGCCCCGGCCTGCCAGGCGATGAGAATTTCGGTGGGGGTCATGGCCCCGGGGCTGATAGGAATTTGGGCAATACGAGCCTGCTGGATCAGGGTGGGGGAAGTGTGTGGGGTAAAACAGAAGTCGGCACCGGCTGCGATCGCGGTTTCCAAATCCCAAGTAGAAAGGATGGTGCCAACGCCGATCCAGCAGTGGGGTAGGGCCTGCTGGATGATGCGCATTAGGGTAACTGGGTCGGTGCTGTTCCAGGTAATTTCGATCAGGCGAATGCCGCCAGCGGCAGCGGCTTGGGCCATGTGCAGGCCCTGAGTTAGATCGTCGGTACGAATGACAGCGATGATGCGGTGTTGGCGGAGGCTACTGACCCAGTTTTTGTAGGTGAGCTGGGGTTTAGTGGCGACAAGGGTAGGCATGGGGGCAAACCCCTCTCCCCGCGGGAGAGGGGTTTGGGGTGAGGGCGACATGAAGGTTGTCACATTGTGGATCCGGATATGGGGTTTGGGTCTTGTGCTTCTTAAAACGACAAAAAGGTCGAGGCTAATGCCTCGACCTTTTTGAAGATGGTGGATTCAGTAGAGCCTGATGACCCGTTAAGTTTTGGCGGGGGTTAACCCACCCTGCGGGGCATCCCGAAACTACGCGATGCTAGCCATCTTGACGTCGTTGTTCATCAGGAGCTGAGCCAGCTCTTCAGAGTCAACAGTCTCTTTCTCAATCAGCATGTCGGCAAGCTGGTCTAGAACCTTGCGGTTCTCAACCAGGACCTGCTTAGCACGGGCGTAGGCCTCGTCTACCAGGCTACGAACCTCTTCGTCGATGGCAGAAGCCGTCTCTTCGGAGAAGTCGCGCTCGCTGGCGATGTCGCGACCCAGGAAGGGGTTGCCTTGCTGGCGTCCCAGGGCTACAGGGCCTAGGCGGTCGCTCATGCCGAAGCGGGTTACCATTTGGCGAGCCACGCGAGCCACCTGCTGCAGGTCACCGGAGGCACCGGTAGTGACTTCTTCATCGCCGTAGATAATTTCTTCGGCAATGCGGCCACCCAGGGCAACGGCCATCTGGTTTTGCAGGTAGGAGCGGGAATATAAGCCCGACTCCAGGCGCTCTTCACTGGGGGTGAACCAGGTCAGACCACCGGCACGGCCGCGAGGGATGATGCTGATTTTTTGCACGGGGTCGTACTCAGGCATCAGTGCACCCACCAGGGCGTGACCGGCTTCGTGGTAAGCCACTAGCTCCTTGCGGCGCTCGCTCATAACACGGTCTTTCTTCTCGGGACCAGCCAGGACGCGGTCAATGGCGTCGTTGACTTCGTCCATCGAGATTTCGGTCAGGTTGCGACGGGCAGCGAGAATGGCGGCCTCGTTTAGCAGGTTCGACAGGTCAGCACCGGTAAAGCCAGGGCTGCGTCGAGCAATCTTTTCCAGGTCAACGTCCTTCCCGAAGGTCTTACCACGGGAGTGGACGCGAAGGATTTCTAGACGACCTGCGTAGTCGGGGCGGTCTACCACGACCTGACGGTCGAAACGACCGGGACGCAGCAGGGCAGCGTCCAGTACATCGGGGCGGTTAGTAGCCGCGATGATGATGATGCCAGTGTTGCCTTCGAAACCATCCATCTCGGTGAGGAGCTGGTTTAGAGTTTGCTCACGCTCGTCGTTGCCGCCGCCGAGGCCTGCGCCCCGCTGACGACCCACGGCGTCAATCTCATCGATGAAGACAATACAGGGAGCATTCTGCTTGGCCTGTTCGAACAGGTCGCGGACGCGGGATGCACCCACACCGACGAACATTTCGACGAACTCAGAACCGGAGATGCTGAAGAAAGGCACACCTGCTTCACCGGCTACGGCCTTAGCCAGCAGGGTTTTACCAGTACCGGGAGGGCCGACCAGCAGCACACCCTTGGGAATCTTGGCACCGACAGCAGTGAAGCGGTCAGCGTTCTTAAGGAAGTCTACGACCTCCGTCAGCTCTAACTTGGCCTGATCAATGCCAGCCACGTCGCCAAAAGTTACTTGGGTCTGGGGCTCCATCTGCACACGAGCCTTGGACTTGCCAAAGTTCATGGCTTGATTGCCGGGACCGCTTTGAGCGCGGCGCAGTACAAAGAACAGCACCACCAGCAGTAATACCGGAATCAGCAGTGTGCTAAAGAGCTGAATCCAGCGTCCACCGTCGTCCGAAGGACGCTTGACGTCAATGTCGACATTATTAGACGTCAGAATGTCAACCAAACCGGGGTCGCTGGGCAGGTTCACGCGAACCCGTGCGCCCGTGCCGTTGGGGTCGGGGAACTCAGCCTGGGTACGGTCAGAGCTGATGTAGACCTTTTCAATGCGGCCCGATTGCGCTTCGTCGATGAAGCGGCTGTAGCGCCAGGATTCAATCTCTTGACCTGGGCTCTCAAAAAAGACAGTTGCCAGCGCGATAACGACGACAACTAGTAATACGTAAAGTCCTGCGTTTCTCCAGCGCTTGTTCACCGGGAGTTGGCCTCCTTGTCCTATAAGAGCGAAACATCTGCAATAGCTGGGTTTCGCTCTGAAATCTTAAACTCGTTAACTTATGTTAACTCATTTCAGGATTACAGGCGGCGGTTGCCAGCAGGCCGCGCAGTATCTCCCCTTTTTGGGGGCTTTGGTCGTACTTTAGTTTAGTCTTCCCAAGCAAGACTGTGTGCACGGGCAGGCATTCGACCACGCAGTTGGTATAGGCTAGCGCGGTGAACTGTGTCGGCAGATTAGGTGTCCAGGGCCGCTGAACGACGGTTTGACCCGATTCTATGAGCTGTTCGATCAGCCCTGTTCGCAGGATGCCCGGCAGGATGCCTGCGGGTAGGGGCGGCGTCCACCACTGTCCGTCTTTGTAGCCCCAAAGGCTGCCCGTGCTGGTTTCAAGCCAGTCGCCATTGGCATTTGTGAGAATGGCGTCGCGGGCCTGATACCGTTTGGCCTGTTGCATGGCCAGGTAGCAGCCCAGGTAATTACCGGTCTTGTGTTGGGGCTGACTACGGCTGTGCAGGGGGGTATCCGAAAGCCAAAGCGTAACGCCTTCAGCCTGCTCCTTAGCTAAGTTCGAGGGTAGATGCCGCCCGGTCATCAAGGCCTTGCCGTTTGGGAAAACGGTAATTCTTAGAACGGGATAGCTGCTTTTGAGGGCTTCGCACCCCATATAAATACGTGACCAGTTGGGCTGGGGCCAGTTGAAGGCGATGAGGGATTGGGTGATGCGATCGCAGTGCCGATCCCACTGGGTCAGCGGATGTTCCAACGACCCGGCATACACCCGCAGCGTCGTAAACACCGTCGCCCCAAACAGCAGCCCAGGGGCGTTGACCGGTAGGGACAATTCACCTTCTCTTAGCGCCCCGTCATACCAATAGATCTGAGACTCTGCCAATCTAGATGGCCCGTGCTACCAATGTCCGATGCCGTGCCGTGTTGAATGCTACCACCGGCTCCTCAAATCCGGCGTCTTTCATCGCCTGGGGGAGGTCTAGCGCAAAGTACTGATCTAAATAAGGCTCGGTACTCTTGAGCAGCGTCAGCACGTAGGCCGGCATCCTGGCATAGACCTCGGACTGCGGGTTCATGTCCATAAAGCCGAGGTGACCACCGGGACGCAGTAGGCGACGGGCTTCTCTGAGGACATCCTTTGCGGCTTGGAGCGGCAGCTCGTGGAAGACCAGGCAAACAGAGACAAAGTCAGCTGATTCAGAGGGGAGTCCGGTGGCTTCGGCAGCGGCGTGCTTCCAGTGAATTGGATTTACCGATTCTGGAGACTGGTGCTGGGCAACGGCGAGGAAGTAAGGGGAGAGGTCAATCCCAGTGATGTGAGCTGGGGGGAAGTGCGATCGCAACGCAAAAGTACTCAGCCCCGTACTACAGCCCAAATCGACAATCCGCTCTGGAGCCTCGGGCAACACCTCATCAAGCACCGACATGTAGCTCTGCCGCAGTCGCACATCGCCGTGCTTGTCACCCTCGGGCCACAGCCTGGCATGCACCGCCCGCGCCGCTACGCCCACTTCCATCGCAGGCTGCCAGCCCAAGTTGCCCTCGTCGTAGGCGTGAAAGCTGGTCAGGTAATAGTCGGGATAAGTTAGGACAGAATCCGTGAGCTGCACTAGCTCCTCATTCCAAATTGGATTCAATCCCTGCGCGTCACCTCTAGCCTGAAGCTGAGCTACCTCGTCCCGCCAAAAAACACCGATGGACTCGGCTCGTTTGATCATCATGGTACGGGCACGATGCTTGGCAAAGTTAGCCAGAGGTTTTACACCCAGCAGACCGTTAATGATGCCTGTGACGGAGCGGGTTGCGATTGCGTTCATCTAACAGAACATCACATCAAAATTACAGTAGATTTCTCTATCTCAAGAATATGATTTTATCCCAAATATCCTGCGGTCGAATGTGAACAAAACCGTTAACCTGATTGAATTCATCTATGACATGCAGCAAGAAACTCAGATTCTAGACTAAGGGGCAACGCCAAATGCTGAACGTTAACCATGCGGATTATGGGCTGGAATTCAACGCGTTAGAAGCTCGCCAGGACGAAGGCAGCAAGCACAAGTCCTTTGAGCTGCCTGGTGCTTACCCCCACTACAACCCCGATCGTCCGGGGCAGGTTGAACACATCGCGTTGGACTTAGACATTGATATAGAAAACCAGCGCTACGGTGGCACGTGCAGCATTCGTGTTAACCCCGTTCGGACTGGCGTAGACGTCTTAGCGCTAGATGCGGTCGCGCTACAGATTCAGAAGGTCAGCTTGGACGGCACCGAACAGCCCTACGACTACGACGGTGAAAAGCTGACGGTGAATCTGACTGAGCCGATGAAGGCTGGCAACCCTGTCGTTCTCGAAATTGCCTACGCTGTCGAAAAGCCCGAGCGCGGCATTTACTTTATTCATCCCACCGAGCACTACCCCGACAAGCCCTACCAGGTGTGGACCCAGGGCGAAGATGAAGACTCCCGCTACTGGTTCCCCTGCTTCGACTACCCTGGTCAGCTCGCCACCTCTGAAATCAAGGCTAAGGTGCCTAAGCCCTACCAGGTAATCTCTAACGGAGAGCTGGTGGCGAAGAAGGCCAGCGGCAAAACTCACACCACCTACCACTGGAAGCTGGACAAGGTTCACCCCAGCTACCTAATGACGCTGGTAGTGGGCGAGTTTGACGTGATTGAAGATAAATGGCGCGATCGCCCCGTTACCTACTACACCCAGCAGGGCCGCAAAGACCAGGGCCAGCGCACCATGGGCCGCACTCCCGAAATGATGGAGGCCTTTAGCGAACGCTTTGGCGTGGACTACCCCTTTTCGAACTATGACCAGGCCTGCCCGGTAGATTTCATCTTTGGCGGCATGGAGAACACCACCACCACGCTGCTAACCGACCGCTGCCTGCTGGACGAACGCGCCGCCATCGACAACATCAACTCTGAAGTGCTGGTGGCCCACGAGCTGGCCCATCAGTGGTTTGGCGACCTGACGGTGATTAACCACTGGTCCCACGCCTGGGTGAAAGAGGGCATGGCGACCTATTCCGAAGTGCTATGGATGGAGCACGCCTACGGCCAGGACGAGGCCGCTTACTACCACCTGGGCAACGCTCGCCAGTACCTGTCTGAGGATGCCAGCCGCTATCGCCGCCCGCTGGTTACGCATATTTATAGAGAAGCGATTGAGCTGTACGACCGCCATATCTACGAAAAGGGCTCCTGCGTGTATCACATGATCCGCGCCGAGCTGGGGGACGTGCTGTTTACCCGAACGCTGCAAACTTTTTTGACCGACAACCGCCACAGCACCGTCGAGACCATTGACGTGCTTCGCGCCATCGACAAAGCCACTGGCCGCAACCTACGCTATCTGTTCGACCAGTATGTCTATCGCGGCGGTCATCCCGACTACAAGCTGGGCTACAGCTGGGATGCGGACAGTAATCTGGCAAAGATCACGGTCACGCAAAGTCAAGTCGCGGACGGTAAGTCTCAGGTGCAGGAGGGGTTATTTGACCTGAAGATTCCCATCGGGTTTGGCTATTTGCCTGAGCAGACCGAACAAAAGGAGAAGGGGAAAGGGAAAAAGGGGAAAAAAGGTGCGGCCCCCACAATACAAACCTTCACCGTCAGAATTCACGAGCGGCAGCAGGCGCTGTACATTCCGCTGGAAAAAAAGCCCGACTTCATTAGTTTTGACGTGGGCAACAATACGCTCAAAACTGTGGAGCTGACCTACCCGCTGAAAGAACTTGAAGCCCAGCTGGCCCACGATCCTGATCCCATCTCTCGGATTTATGCGGCTGAGGCCATTGCCAAGAAGGGCAATCTGGAGGCAGTCGGCGCACTGGAGAAAGCGCTAAAAACTGAGCCGTTCTGGGCGGTGCGGGCCGAAGTGGCAGAACAGCTCGGCGCAATCCAGCTTGACCAGGCCGTTGCCGTTCTACTACAGGGGCTAAAAGATGCTGATCCCAAAGTTCGTCGGGCGGTGGTAGAGACGCTGGGAAGTATCAAAACGGCTGAAAGCTATAAGGCACTCAAATCTGTTGCCGAGAAGGGCGATGAAAGCTACTACGTCGAAGCTGCGGCCATTCGGTCTTTTGGCAAAGTGGGTAGCAGTACCCTCGACAACGGTAAAGACAAAGAGAAAAAGACCCTAAAGCTGCTGGAGAAGGTATTACAGGAGCGGGCCGGGTGGAATGAGATTGTGCGCGGCGGTGCGATCGCGGCTCTGAGCCAGTTCAAAACTAGCGAAGCCGCCCTCGATCTGCTGCTACCCTACACCAAACTCGGTATTCCCCAAGCCCTGCGCCTAGCGGCCATTCGTGCTCTGGGGACTATCTCAAAGCGCCAAAGCAAGGTGAACCTGCAGCGCATTCTCGAGCGGCTTGAGGCCCTCTCACGGGAAACGTTCTTCTTAACTCAGGTGTCAACTGTGTTGGCCCTGGGGCAAATGGAAGACGCTGGCGCACTGCGGGTACTCAAGAATTTGGTGGACCACAGCCTAGATGGTCGGGTCAAGCGACGCGCTGAGGAAGCCCTACAGCGCGTGCGCAAGAATATGGGCTCCGACAAAGCCCTGACCGAACTGCAGAAGGAGCTGGATGAGCTGAAGAAGACCAACCAGGATCTCAAGAGCCGAGTCGAGACCCTGGAGGCCAAGCGAAAAGCTTGATTAGCTGCCTAGCCAGATCACCACAGCAAAAGCGGCCAGGCCCATCAATAACAATATGGGCCAAGTCGGGTTACGGCGCTTATCTATCGTAGCCAGGTAACAGTACAGGTGGCTGAAGTCATCGGCATGATTGGGGTTGATATGGTTTGATAGCGAGATTGTTTTGGGATGATTCGTGTCAAGCAATAGCCCACAGTAATAGCAAGGGCGGTGACTACCGTTGGACAAGGTAATATAGCTCTCCTCTCCACATTCTGAACAGGCAATTGGCTCTTGATAGTCTCCTTTTTCGGTCAGCGACAGTAGAGACTTCGATAGTTTGTTTTTGCAGGTTGGGCATTTGCGGGTCACACGCGTCATGGCTGCCTGACTGCGGCGAATAGGCGCAACCCGGTTGAGACAGTCTCGATGGGCAAAGCCCGTTGTTATAGGCTCTAAACGGCGGTTGATGGGGAGTTTACTGACAAGATTGATATACCGTTCACTCCGCCCGATCAGATCTCGATCTGACAGGTCTGCCATTGCCGAAACTTTCGATTTTCGATGGCAGATAATACAGGGCTGCGGCTTGAACTGCCGGGTTTTGCACTGAGGACAGCGAGGGGCATCTTCACTAACGTTGTGATTACATTCGGCGCACTGAATAAGCTTTGCCATGAGAGAAGCTTGGATGAGGTGAGCATCGATCTAAGCCGGTCTATCTCAGTAGTGTCTCTTCCGCAGGAAGCGTGACACCATCATCAGAACTGTAGGGAACAACTAATGGCAGGCGTAGAATTTACAGCTGTAGCGACATATAGTCTGCGCCATTTATTTTAGGAAACCGAGTTGGACTATCCTACTCAGTTCAAAACGAAATGGCAGCCTTGCCCTCACGGATCTGGCGGCTGCTATACATGCCAACAACAGCTCACACAACACCGGGTGTGAACGCCGACAAAGTTTGTCGGGACCGCAGTAAATTCTAATCTCAGGCTATGGTGGATATACGGACAGATGCACTCCTGTAATATGGCTCACCGGTCAAGAATCTGCAAGGGAAAAGCGTTAAAAAATAACAAAATATCTCGTTATGGTGAGAAACCTGTGCACATACGCGAATATGCTCTCACATCGTTTGTGAGACGGTGCCTGCTTTCGGAAACTGTCGGTGATCTGGATCAAACAACAGCGTCGACTTGAGCATATAAATCTGTGATTGTCGTCGTGTTATCAAGAATGACATCAGCCTGTTCTATTTTCTGGCGAAGAGGGATTTGGGCGGCAATTCGCGCCTGAGCCTGCTCCGGCGTTAGTCGACTACGGGCGATGAGCCGAGCCTGCTGCTGCTCAGACGTACAGCTCACGACCCAAATCTCTGTCACAAGATGCGTTAGCTTAGCCTCGAACAGCAGCGGAATCGCATAGACTAACGTTTGCGTCGAGGGGTAGGTCTGACTGAGTTCGGTAAACCGCTGCCTCACAAAGGGGTGAATTTGCTGTTCAACCCATTTTCGTTCTGCGGAATGTTTAAAAACAATATTGGCCAGCTGCTGTCGATTAAGGGTACCGTCGCTCCCCAATAGATCGGCGCCATACCGTTGGGTGATGTCCGACAAAATCGGTGAGCCTGGCGCTACCGCTTCCCTGGCAAACTGATCGGCATCTAATACTGGCAGGTTATGTTGCTGTTCCAAATAATGGGAAACGGTCGTCTTACCGGTAGCAATGCCGCCTGTCAATCCGATAATGCGTTGGTGGTCGGAATTTGAGTCAGGCATAGGCCACTGCACTAACGATTGCCTCGGTCAGCCCCTCCAATGTGTAGTCCATTGCCTCAATATCCACTCGCCCCAGCAGGTCCTGGCAGGCGAGGGAGGTTTGCGGTCCGATGGATGCGATCGCAACCCCCTCTAGCTGCTGAGGCCAGCCCTCGCCAAAGGTTTGCTGCATTAGCTTGGCAAAATGCTGGACCGTCTTAGCGCTGGCAAAGGTAACGATGTTGATGTGCCCGGACTGTAAGGCCGCGAATGCGGCAGGCGCGATCGCTGCAGGACACACTGAGTCGTAGGCGGCCACCTCGTCCACCTGCGCCCCCTGAGATCGAAATGCAGCGACCAGGACGGGACGTCCGCCATGTTCGACACGAGGGAACAGCACGCTCAACCCTTTTACTGGAACAGGAAAATGTTCAACCAGCGAGTCAGCGACGTAATTGGGTGGGATGAAGTCGGCCTTGAGTCCGCGTTCCTGTAGAACTCTTGCCGTTTTTCTGCCCACAACCGCAATCTTAAGGTGAGCCAGTGCTCGCAGGTCTTGCCCATTTTGCCACAGCCGATCTAAGAAGAACGTCACCGCGTTGGCCGATGTCAGCACTAGCCAGTTGTAGGTTGGCAGCTGTTGAATCGTCTGGTCCAGCGGTGCCAGATCGCTGGCGGCGACAATCTCCAGGGCTGGCATCTCAATGACCGTAGCTCCTTGGGTTGTGAGCAGTTCGGTAAAAGCGCTAGATTGTCCTGCCGCTCGGGTAACCAACAGCGTTTGTCCGGCCAACGGTAGCGCCGGGGAATGGGGCCGCAAGTAGTCTCGCAGGCGGACCACTTCTCCTACGACCACCACACAGGGCGAGAGCTTCACTCCCCTGGTCTGTTGCGCAATGTTGAGCACGGTGCCCTGCCACAGCTGTTGCCGAGATTGCCCCGCCCACCGAATAACCGCAATCGGGGTATTGCCGCGCTGACCGTGGGTTTGGAGGCGTTGGCAAATCTCAGCCAGGTTGCGTCCGCCCATCAAGAAAACCAGCGTGTCTAAACGGCTGATGCGGGGCCAGTCCAACGCGTCTAAGTCGTGGGCGGTGAACACGCCAAAACCGCGGCTCAGCACCGGATCGGTCAAAGGAATACCGGCAAACAGGGGTGCGGCTAGCGCGGAGGACAGCCCCGGAATGACTTCAAACGGACAGTGAGCGGCCTGCAACGCCTGAATCTCGGCGGAGACGCGCCCGAACACAAACGGATCGCCACTTTTGAGCCGGACAACACGCTTGCCCTGCTGCGCTAGCTTGACCAGCATCTGACTGATTTCGAGCTGGGGCGTGCTGGGTTTTCCCCCTCGCTTGCCCATCAGGTGCTGTTCACAGTCGGCGGGGACGAGCTGCAGCACAGCGGGGTCAACCAGCGCGTCATAGACGAGGACATTAGCCTGACGTAGCCGCTGCCGGGCCTGCTCGGTCAGATAGTCGACATTGCCGGGGCCAGCGCCGACGATCGCGACCTGACCTTTTGAAGCGGGCGTGCCCTCAGGGTCGGGCCTTGCAGACATGAATTGAACGTCCTCTAGTAGCTCAAGGGATAGTGGTATTAATGGTATCGCTTCTGTTGGGCTGCGTCGTCCCAGCGAGGATATCCGGTCCCCAAGAATCTCGAATTGGAGGTTTGGCCCTATTCCTCAACTGTTACAGAAGGTGATGTACAGGAGAAAGTATAGTCACAACAGCTGTAAAGAATTGATGACCGGTCAGTTGGAGTAGTTAAACAGATTCTATGCTAGTACCATAAGCGGCCACAGGTAGGGTGAGAGAAAGTTGTTCCCCTAGTAAGCTTTACTTGATGTCCGTGCAGCTTAGCGTTCCCCGTGCAACGCTTTTTGTCCGTGCAACGCTTCAGTGTGTCAGATAGCAAAGTGCCAGATAGCAAAGTGCCAGATATCAAACGCTCAAAAGCAACTATTGAGGACATCAACATGACGGCTCTACAGTGGTTCAACAACTCCTTAACCTACATCTCTGAGGCTGTTGCTCGTATCTTTGGTCCCGATCAAGATTCATATCCACTGATTGGTGTGCAGCCTTTTGATGGAGACCCTTACAGGGGTTGGAAAGACGCCTAGTTATCAGCGTATACAGACTTTAGAGTGCATAGACTATTGAACCCAACCATGAACACAGACCGAGATATCGACTCTGTTTATGGTTGGGTTTGTTGGTGATGAATCCTGTATGGGAGAGTAGAAGCCGAGAGAGTGGAAACCATTCAGGAGAGTCTAACTGACTGTGGCCAGTGCCTGGGCTAGGACGCCGATTTCACTACATACTTCGTAAAACTTGATCTCAGGGGGCTTGGCAAAGAGAGCCGACATCTCGTCAATGGCCCTCTGATAGGCGGCATCCTGATTTTTGTTCATGTCGCTGATGTTGTCCCACAGGATAAGGGCAATACCCTTATCGCTGCCGGGCTCTTGCAGAAGATAGGCCCCTTTGAAGCCCTCTGTATAGGTAGACACTGCTTGTTCATACAGCTGCCTAGCCTGGTTGAAGCAACCTGGCTTAAATTCGCCGATGGCAACGTAGGCTTGCTTATGACGTAGGAAATCCGAAAATTCGCTCATGAAAGGTATTTTTCCTTACGGTTGGGGTACAACCAGTGTGGCGTAAGGATTCCTCTAACTAAAGCAGGGGTTTGTGATTCTTATTGGAGGCCTTATGGTGTATCGCTGAGAGACCGTGCGATCTGCTGCATTTTTTTGAAAATGTTGTAGAACCCGTTGGCCCGCGAAGGGGTTAGGCTCACATCCAGCTGGGTCTCTTTGATGAAATCCGGCTGCAGTGCCGTGATGTCTTCGGGGGGGGTGCCGTTGAGCCCATTGATGAGGAGAGCTAACAGACCTTTGGTAATCTGGGCGTCGGAGTCGCCTTGGTAATCCAAGACGCCATCCCTCAGAGCGGCGGTGATATAGACCTGACTGACGCAGCCCTGAACCTTGTTTTCAGGTGTTTTGTCAGCCTCGGGAAAATCGCCTAGTTTCTTGGCGTACCACAGTAGCTGTTCGTAGCGCCGCTTGGGGTCTTGAATACGCTCGAATCGTTTGACAATTTTGTCGAGGGCAGCTGGACGAGCCGCCGAGTTAGCCGTCATATCGTGTTCTAAGCAGTGGAGCCACATCATTCTAACGGGACTCGATCCTGACGGACATCCGGATCGAGTCCCTTGCCACGTCCGAAACTAGCGTTTTTCCAGGGGGAAAGTCACAGGCTTCTACTTGGAGGCGGTTTAGCGCAAGTACCGGGCGGCAAAGGGTGCGAGCCCTGTAACCCTGCGCTGATCAGGACTCCCCTTCTGCCCTTTGCTTTCTGCCTTGGGTTTTTCTGTAAGTATATGGCCATAAGTAAACCGCGGTCCGTGTCATGCTGTAAAGCCTTTCAGGCATGAACGCGCGAAGCGACGCCAGCGGCGT
>CAWUKV010000148.1:0-14437 GCA_963923025.1 uncultured bacterium | reverse complement strand
TGATGGACGACAATCTATATTTCCGAGAGCAAATCAGCCTATCCGTTGCGATAACCAAGCTAGGGCTAGACTGCGACATTCTAGACAAGAACTATAACTTCTGGGTCAAAGCCCATCCCCTAGACGAACAGCAGCTACCCTACTTCTTGCACCACACCTGGCCCAATCCACCGGTCTACCATCAGCCCTTTTTAATTAATCTGGTGCGATCGCTCGTGGCCGACTACCCAGAAATGAAGCAGTTTGTCCGGCAAACCCGCTGGAAATACTACCTGCGACCCGATTGGATGACAGCCGCAAGCTGCAAGCTCTTTCAACAGCGTCCCTTTCTGAGAAAGACGCTTGGTAAGCCCCTAGCTGACGCCATTGTGACCGTGTAGGTTTAGTATGAGCGAAGCGTAACCCAACAGCAGCAAGCTTATGTGGGGTACGCTTCGCTCAAGCCAAAACAAAAGAGGGTGCGAGCTGGTGATGTGTGACTAACGTTGCCAGTTCAGCTTCGCGGCGAACGTATGGAAATGCTTGGTCGGGTAGGGGCTTGTTTAAGAACTTACAGAGCTTTGTCCAGCGATCGCCCGCACAAATATCCAGAATCAGCAGGTCTTCAGGCCGGTTAGCAAAGTACTGCTTAACGCTGCGGACGTGCTGTTCATACACATCAACCGCCTGGTCACGGTCAAAAGCATAGCTACCGAAAACCGCCATACAAAGAAGCCGTCGCACTGCCATGTGAGTTGCGTGTTCCGGTCCAATACGTTTGGGGTCGTTGAAGCAGGGGTGAGCAGCCCAGTGCCGCTCCAATGAGGTTAGCCAAGATGCCTGGTCTCGCACCGTCAAAATGAACTTGCTGCCAGGGAAGCATCGATCAAGCTGTTGGTAGCAGTGCGCCACGGTGATATCGGTAATGCCGTCCAGCGTCTCTAAGATCGAAAACTGATAGTTTGCCGTCGCCAGTTCTCTAAACGTTGTCTCATCGTCAGGAAAATGGGCAACGTCGATACCGAGGTGATGCAGAGCTAACGATAGGCTTTTGGTACCCGTACGGCTGAGGCCAATGCCAAAGACCTTTGCCGGGGTCGGCAATTTACCGGTATGTAGACGCATACTTTACGAACCGCTATGGGACAAATGAATTAGCTGCATTTGTCTCAGAATTAGATTGTCAGAAGCAAGCTACTCTGAGACAAGTCGGGATGTCCACTGCGGTCATTCGACTGCCCTAAGATGCCCGAACGGCTAGTCACAGTAACGGTTCTCCAGTCTAAGCCTGTCTGAAGCTGGGCAGTTGCCACCTCAAACGTCAGACAGGCTTAGGCGCTATGCGCTGATACGACGATAGAATCTAGAACTTCTCAGCGATGCGCTTCATGGCTTCTTCAACATTCTCTCGGGTGTTGAACGCTGAGATGCGAAAGTAGCCTTCCCCGGCAGCACCAAAGCCAGAGCCTGGCGTGCCGACAACGTTGCAGTTAAACAACAGTTTGTCGAAAAAGTCCCAGCTCGATAGGCCGTTGGGGGCCTGTACCCAAACGTAGGGGCAGTTGACGCCGCCATAGACGCTCATGCCTGCTGCGGTTAGCTTTTCGCGAATGATGCGGGCGTTCTCTAGATAGAAGCTAATCAGTTCCTTGACCTGGGCCTGTCCGGCTTCGGAGTAGACCGCTTCTGCACCGCGCTGCACAATGTAGGACACGCCGTTGAACTTGGTGGACTGGCGGCGGTTCCACAGTTTCCAAATTTCGACGTCGCTGCCGTCTGCGGCCTTGCCCATTAGGTTTTTCGGCACCACCGTCAGGGCGCAGCGGGTGCCGGTAAAGCCTGCGTTTTTAGAGAAAGACCGAAACTCAATGGCGCAGTCTTTAGCCCCTTCGATTTCAAAAATGGAATGGGGAATCTCTGGGTCGGTGATAAATGCCTCGTAGGCTGCGTCAAAGAGAATCAGGGAGTTGTTTGCTTTGGCGTAATCTACCCATGCCTTTAAAGTCTCTTTGCTGGCGACGGCCCCAGTGGGGTTGTTAGGAAAGCAAAGGTAGATCAGATCAACTTTCTCGTCAGGAATCTCTGCTGTGAAGTTGTTCTCGGCGCTAATGGGCAGGTAAACCAGCCCCTCGTATTTGCCATCGTCGCTGGCAGGACCTGTGTGACCAGCCATGACGTTGGTGTCGACGTAGACGGGGTAGACCGGATCGGTTACAGCAATTGTGTTGTCGCTGCCAAAGATGTCGAGAATGTTGCCGCAGTCGCACTTGGAGCCGTCGGAGATGAAAATTTCGGAGGCGTCGATGTCGCAGCCGCGGGCTTGGAAGTCTTGAGTGGCGATTTTTTCTCGTAACCAGGCGTAGCCCTGCTCTGGGCCGTAGCCGTGGAACGTTTCGCGATCGCCCATTTCCTTAGTCGCCTCGATTATGGCGGTGCGGCAGGCTTCGGGTAGGGGCTCGGTCACATCGCCAATGCCTAGCTTGATGATGGGCGCGTCGGGGTTCTGCTCGGCATAGCTGCGGACGCGCCGGGCAATTTCGGGGAAGAGGTAACCGGCTTTGAGCTTGAGGTAATTGTCGTTGATGGTGACCATAGCGATCGCAACTGAAAATAATGGTGAAGGATTAAGCCCCAGATTACTAAACCTTGGCCCTGCCGAGAAAGGTCGTTTTACCCAAGCCAGCACCAACGTTGAGCCTAAATATATAGCGCGGGTCACTTTGCTTGAGCCACATCGAGTAGCGCTATCCCTTAGCCATCAGGCGCTCCGTGACGCGCATCCGGCACAACTTTGTGCGGATTGCTGTAGTTTGAAGAGCCCTGACTGGGGCGATTGAACTCATGCCACGTGAGCTGACTCAGGAACCTGTCCGACTCAGAATAATTCAAATGACTTGGTCAGAAGATTTAGATTTCTGCGCTGGAAACTTGAACTGCTGCCCCCCGGCACCACGACGTGATGTCGCCCCATGATGTCGCAACGGGTGTCGCAAACGGCGTACAACAGGGGCAGGGTGTATCCTATTCGTCAACGGTTAGGTCCAGCGCTGCGCTATTGATCAGGTCAGGTTTTATCCCAGGTTCTATCGAAATCGCCCTGCCAGCGGGGCACTAAGGAGAGGCAAATATGTGCGGAATTGTCGGCTATATCGGTACTCGAGCGGCTAGCTCAATCTTGGTGGAAGGACTGCGTAAGCTGGAGTATCGGGGTTATGACTCGGCAGGGGTCGCCACCGTCAGCGAAGGCCAGCTTAACCGGGTGCGGGCCAAGGGCAAGCTACAAAACCTACAAAACAAGCTGGAAGGACTCGAAGACCCGGCGCGGCTGGGCATTGGCCATACCCGCTGGGCCACCCACGGCAAACCCGAAGAGTACAACGCCCACCCCCACACCGACACCTACGAGCGCATCGCTGTGGTGCAAAACGGCATTGTCGAGAACTACCGCGACCTGCGCGAAGACCTGAAGACCAAGGGGCACGAGTTCCGTTCTGATACTGACACCGAGGTGATTCCGCACCTGATTGCCGAATGCCTGAAGAATCCGGCTGTCCCCAACGGTCCCCTCTCGGGCCAGTCGGCATTTCTAGAAGCGGTGCGTCAGGCTGTGAGCCAGCTGGAGGGCGCGTTTGCCCTGGCAATGATCAACGCCGACTACCCTGACGAGCTAATTGTGGTGCGCCAGCAGGCCCCGCTAGCCATTGGCTTTGGCCAGGGCGAATTTTTCTGTGCGTCTGACACGCCCGCCATCATTCCCCACACCCGTGCCGTGCTGCCCCTAGAAAATGGTGAACTGGCGCTGCTGACGCCGCTGGGGGCCAGCATCTATGACTTTGAGGGCACCAAGCTCAAGAAGCACCCCATCACCCTGAACTGGAACCCCATCATGGTGGAAAAGCAGGGCTTCAAGCACTTCATGCTGAAGGAAATCTACGAGCAGCCTGGGGTGGTGCGGGCCTGTTTGGAAGCCTATCTGACCGAGGGCTGGTCGGCAGACAGCGACTTTTCGCCCGTGCGTCTGAACCAGCCCGACGAGCTGTTCGACAACCTGCAGCAGGTTCAAATTGTGGCCTGTGGCACCAGCTGGCATGCCAGTCTGGTGGGCAAGCACCTGCTGGAGCAGATTGCGGGCATTCCCACCTTTGTGCAGTACGCTTCTGAGTTTCGCTATTCGCCCTCGCCGCTGACGCCCAACACGCTCACTATCGGCGTCACCCAGTCGGGCGAGACGGCAGACACCCTGGCTGCGCTCGAGATGGAGCAAAACCGTCGCAAGGCCCATGCCGACTCCACCTACGCTCCGCGCATGATGGGCATTAGCAACCGCACCGAAAGTTCGCTGGGTCGCCTGATTGGCAACGTGGTCGATACCCGTGCAGGCATTGAAATTGGCGTGGCGGCGACGAAGACCTTTGTGGCGCAATTGATGGCGTTCTACTTCCTGGCGCTGGAGTTGGCCTACCGCAATGGTGCTAAAACCGGGGCTGAGATCGAAGAAATTCTGGAAGGTCTACGGCAGCTCCCCGCTCAGATGGAGCTAGTACTAGAAAGCCAGGAGCGCTATATCGAAGAGCTAGCCCATAACTTTGCCGACACGCAAGACTTTATTTTCGTCGGTCGCGGGGTGAACTATCCCATTGCCCTGGAGGGGGCGCTAAAGCTGAAGGAAATCAGCTACATTCACGCTGAGGGCTACCCGGCTGGTGAGATGAAGCATGGCCCGATTGCGCTGTTAGATGCCAAGGTGCCGGTGGTTGCGATCGCAATGCCCGGCAGTGTCTACGAAAAGGTCCTCTCCAACGCCCAGGAGGCTAAGGCCCGTGACGCCCAGCTGATTGGCGTGGTCCCCATGAACGACCCCGAAGCCGAAGATATCTTTGATGAAATTCTGCCGGTCCCCACAGTGAATGAGCTACTGTCCCCCATCCTTACGGTGGTGCCCTTGCAGCTGCTGTCGTACCACATTGCCGAACGGCGCGGCCTAGATGTTGACCAGCCCCGTAACCTGGCTAAGTCTGTCACGGTGGAATAGGCCCGTCCTACCCAGGGAGCTATTAAAAACAGCGACTGCAAAAAAGTGCTAATGCTTGCGATACAGGGCCAGATCACGCAATGGACAGAGATACATTTAGTCATGCTTCCTTACATTGGTTTATATGACAGCGGCCAAACTAGACGATTTAAGAACGCGCTACCTTGACCTCGTGAACTGTCGGCTTCCCCAGCGGGCACGCCAGGTCAAGATGCCTGTTTTGTTTAACCACTGCTTTGGTCGCATTGTCCTAGACAATCTGTTTGGCGGCTGCTGGTATGAGTTTTTGTCTCGTCAGCAGCCTGCCTACAGACAGCTGTCTGACAAACAGCTTGAGCGTGCCATCGAAATTGGTGAGTCAATGCTGAAGGATGTATCGGTGGCCTATCAGCTCAACGAGAATAGCCTGCGCTGGCGGGGTAAGCTGTTGGCTGAAACTTCCTAAGAAACTGTATGGGAGCAGCATTTTTGAGCGAGTTTGGGGAAAAGCGAAAGGGGCTACTGGCTGGTGCCTGAGTGAGCTGCTGGGGCCTTTTGGGGATATCAATCTACAGAGATTTGGCTGTCTCCCGGTAGTTGGCGGGCTTGCTGAACCTGTTGCCAGATATCAGGAACGGTCCGATAGATGTCAAGGGCCAGCACGGCATCTTGGGCATCTTGTCCGTTTCCCCGCTCTACTAAACTAACTAAGAATTCAACTGCCGTTTCTGAGCGCAGCATGGCAACGGCCAGCAGCAACGACTGCCGTAGCTCTGGTGCCCTTGTCCGTCTCCAGATCGCTTTGATAGGTTCGAAGGCTTGGACAAGGCGGGCTTCCCCGAGTGCCAGGGCAGCTAGCTCTACAACGGCGGGCTCCGGTGAGCTTAAGAACTGGGAGACCAGCTCAAAGGACTGTTCTGGCGCCAGCTGTAGCAGAGCGATAAAGCATTCTGAGAGCACCTGTGGTTCCGCATCGCCTAGATGAAGCTTGAGGCGCAGCAGCGGCACCCCTTCTGGGTTTTCGCTGTAGGCGATGGCACGGGCGGCCCCAACGCGGGCTTCAATTTCTTTATCTGCCAACAGGTCGGCCAGCTCTACCATGACGTGACGGTAATGAGCCCGAACTAGCCCCAGCGCACAGACGCCCCGCAACCCTGGTGCCGTATCGACGGTGCCACCCCAAACCGGTTCCATCTGGACGTGGTGAAGGCCTGCTAGAAACAGGTCCGTTTCGCTGTACTCCTGGTGGTACAGCGCATTGGCAATGGCCCGTTTGGCGATGCAGCCGGGGTCGGTCTTTTCGCCATTCTTCAGCAGGCGGTAGAAGGCTTTGGCGAGGTCCGGCTGTAGGTTAATAACGGCATGCTCTCGAATCAGGTTTGCGGCTTGGGCGACGGCGACGGATTGGCGACTTTTTAGGGCCGAAGTTAGGATAGCGATCGCACTATCCGTCGGCGGTGACAGCTGATCAGCAATGTCTCTCAGGCTGGCTTGGAGGTCTGCCAGTTTCTGTGACCGGGCCATGGAGTATTCCCTATAAGATTGGCGCTGCCCCCATGGTAGTGACGTTCATGGGCGGCTGACCGATACCGTTCTAAAAGAAAAACCCTGCTCAAATTTGAGCAGGGTCAAGGAGCATGTCTTTTATGGAGGAGACTGGCCACTAACGGGGAAACTCGCCAGGGCGAACCGCCAGCGTTTCTGTTGAGCCATTGCGAACTACTTGCATTTCTAGCGGTTCACCCACGCGGCCTGCGGCAACGATCTGCTGCACCTTGAGTGATTCGCTGACCGCTTCACCATCAATCTCGACAATGACGTCACCGGCACGCAGCCCCGAGCGGGCCGCTGGCGAATTTTGAACGACGCGGGCAATCAGAACGCCCTGGTCTGCATCAACGGTGAGATTGCTGTTGGGGTTGTTGTTGATGTCAGCTTTGACCTCCGGTGACAGTGTCACCATTTGAATGCCCAGGTAGGGGTGCTGCACGGTGCCCGTCTCGGCCAGTTCTGTCGCAATGCGCTCGGCGGTGTTGATTGGAATGGCAAAGCCCAGACCCTGTGCGCCACGAATAATTGCAGTGTTGACCCCAATGACCTCCCCGCGGGCGTTGAGCAGTGGGCCACCGGAGTTGCCGGGGTTGATAGCAGTGTCAGTTTGAATGAAGTCCACCCGCTTGTCAGGGACTCCAACCTGGGAGCTGCTACGACCCACGCCGCTGATGATGCCAGCGGTCACGGTATTGTCTAACCCCAGGGGATTGCCAATGGCGATCGCCCACTCACCAGGCTGAATCTGGTCAGAATTGCTGAGTCTGACCGTTGGCAGGTTGCGCTCGTTCACCTTGATGACGGCCACGTCAGTGACCGGATCGGAACCCATGACTTCGCCTTCTAGCGTGCGGCCATCTTTGAGGGTGACCTGTACGCGGTCGGCTCCGTCTACCACGTGGGCGTTGGTGATAATGCGGCCATCTTCACTGATGATGAAGCCTGAGCCAACGCCGCGCTCCGTACGTTCCTGAGGAATGTTGTTAAAGCGGCCACCAAAGAAGGGGTCGTTAAAGGCTTCTGGCAGCTGCTGGCTCACCGTCCGTGATGCGTTGATGCGAACCACTGCCGGGCCGACATCGTTGACGACCTCAGTGACGAAGTTGGCATTGGCCAGATCAGGGGATGGGACTTCGCGGGCAGGCGTATCAGCGGTCTGGGCGATGGCCCGCACGTTGAGGGGAGAGCTAGGCGACCAGGCTAGAAAACCGCCTGTAGTGGCAATCCCGGCCCCGACCATGAGGCTGGTTACGGCGGTACGCCAGGAGCGGGATTGGGGTTGAACCGGGTGTGTCATTGTTTCTCGTTATTCGGAGAGAGTGAGCTACTCCTCAACCATAAACGGGGGGTATGACAACCCTGTGACGGGGATGTGGCGTTTTTGTGGCTGTCAACTAACTATGTTTTCCGAGCGGCAGACTGACGGAGACGGTGGTGTGTTCGTCGATGATGCTGTGGATTTCGAAGTGGCCGTGGTTGAGTTCGGTGAGGGTGCGGGCGATGACGAGCCCTAGCCCTAAGCCCTGCTGTTCGTAATAGTTGCGGTCAAACTGCTGGTAGGCGGCGATGCGATCGCACTGCTCCTCAGTCATCCCTCGTCCGTAGTTTCTGATTTCGATAATCAGTTCTTGGGCCGTGCCGTGGGTGGCAATATGTACGGTTTTGCCAGGTTCAGAAAACTTGCAGGCGTTGTCAACCAGCTCTTCAGTAATTTTTTTCAGGGTGAAGGCGTTGAACTCGATCTCTAGCCCCTGCATGTCAAAGCGGAGATCTTCGAGCCGCTTGTGCCGTTTAGCCACCTGCTGGGCGACGCCGCCCACGGTGTCGCTGACCGAGAGAATTTGCGTCGCTGTCAGCCGTTCGGTGTATTCGTGCTGGGGGTCGCGGGTGGTGAGCTGGCCGTAGAGCAGCAGATTTTCGATCATCCGCTCCAGCCGCTCGGCTGAGTTCAAGATCTGCCCAGACATCTCCAACACTTCGTTGGGATTCTGTGCAATCAGCTCCATCGATAGCAGCTGGGCCATGCCCATAATGCCGTGCAGCGGCGTGCGCAGCTCGTGGGGCAGCGTACTGGTCAGCCCGCGATGGAGCTGTTCGAGCACACGGCTAGATTTGCGCTGGTAAGAGAGCTGCTTGGACAGCTGGCCCTTCAGGGCACCAATCAGCTCCTCGGCGCTAAAGGGCTTGGTGAGATAGTCATCGGCCCCCAACTCCATACCCTGGCGCTGGTCGCGCTTGTCGGATTTAGCGGTGAGGAAGATGAATGGGATAGTTGCCGTGGAGGCATTTTGCCGCAGCGCCGTCAGCACATCGTAGCCGTTGGTGTCGGGCATTTCGATGTCGCAGAGAATCAGGTCGGGCTGCTTTTTGTGCGCATGCCAAATCGCCTCATCTCCAGTGGTGGCCTCAATCACGTAGAAGCCAATGGAATGAAGAATATCGCCAACCAGCTTACGGGCCGTGAGCTGATCGTCTACAACCAGAACGGTAGTCATGCGCTAAGGGGTTGAACGGGCGTGAGCTAGGGCGTGATCGTCTGCGCCTTGTCGTGGGGGGAGGGCTAAAAGTAACAGGGCGTACCTGCTATTTCAACGGGCTGCCTATAAATCCGTGCGGATAGAAAAAACACCAGCGGACCCTTACGACAGCGGCAGCATTGATCACAACAGCTTTACAAAGGGCCATCGTCTGACGAATTTGTAAAATCTGCCGAGGGGTAGAGCGCCACTCATTAAGATGCCCGCTTGTCTGTCAAAACTGCGTCAGCGGGATAGCGCAAGTTTGCTGAGGGAATGGTTTGTTTTGGTCAGGGTTGGTTCAGTAAAAGTACGGGCAGGGCTTGCCGACACTGTAAGGGAGTGATGTGGTTGCGGCGTTGCTTTACCATCTAGTGTACGTCACTTAGAAGTTTCACGGCAGGTAAGTCACACGTCCCCATATCCCTCGCTGGCACCCCTATCGCCGGAGCAGTTTTTGCTTGATCCGGTCGATGAGTAAGTGGGCTTCGGGAATGCGTAGTGCGATCGCGCCCGCGGCAAACACTGCCAGCCCTACGAGTCCCGCGCCCACCAGGACGATCGCGTTGGCAAAAAAGCCTTCTGTGCCGACCAGCAGTTCCAATCCCATGCGTGCGCCTCGGGCTGCCGCCCCGGCTACCAGGCTAGCCGCCAGAATCAGCCCCACTGCCTGTCCCCAGTTCAGCCAGGGTAAGCCGTTGAGCTTGCGGGCTAGCAGCACTAGCAGCGCCACCATCGAGAAGATGTTTACCGCCACCGTGGCCAGCACCAGTCCGGGTGCCCCCAGCCAGTTGATTAATAAATAGTCAAACAGCGCGTTCAGGAAGATATTCACCACGCTGATGCGAAAGGGGGTGTCGCCGTCGCCCAGGGCGTAAAACACCCGCACCAGCACGTCTCGCCCCAGGTACACAAACATGCCGGTGCCGTAGGCGATCAGCACCGAGGTCACAAACCGAGAAGCGTCGGCATCAAATGCGCCCCGCTCGTACACCACCCGCACCATTGGCAGGGCCAGCGTTACAAACAGGGCACTAAGCGGGAGCATGGTCAGCGCCGTCAGCAGCAGGCTTTGGCGGATGCGCTGTTTGAGTTCGCCCCAGTTACTGGGGTCGGCCAGACGGGCAAACACCGGCAGGTAGGGCACCAAGATGACGTTGGAGATAATGCCCAGCGGCATTTGAATCAGTAGATTGGCATAGTTCAACGCCGCCAAGGTACCGGGGATGAAAGCCGCAAAAATCAGGTCGGTATAGACATTGATCTGCATCATGCCCGACGAAAAGGTGGCCGGTCCCATCACCTTGAGTACGGCACGAACGCCCGGATCTTGCAGGTCAAACCGAAGGCGGGGTCGGCCTAGGCCCGACCGCCACAGGACAGGCACCTGTACCAGCCATTGAAAAACTGCGCCCAGCAGCGTCCCCACGGCTAGGGCAATGCCGCCAGTCAGGGCGTAGCGCGGGTCGGCAATGTTACCCCCCAAGATCAGGTACAGCACCCCTAGTGCGGCGACGATGCTGACGCTGGAAAATAGTGGACTAATGGACGGCAGCCAGTACTGATCCGCCGCGTTTAGCGTGCCAAAGCCAATACCGATGAGCCCAGCAAATAGCGCCATCGGGGCCATAATTCGCAGCTGGGTGATGGCGATCGCACGGCTCTCTAGCCCCAGTTCAGTGGCGCTAAAGCCGCGCCCTAGCACATCGACAATGGGGCCAGCAAATACAATTACCAGCACCGTGAGGACGAGTAGACCCAGCCCCACAATGGTGGTGATGGTTTCAACCAGGGCGGCGATGTCTGATTTTTTACGGCGGGCGACGACGCTGACGATGGCGCTATGGAAGGGGCCATTGATACCGCCCAGCAGCACCATCAAAAACCCTGGAATGACGTAGGCTAAACCGTAGGCGTCGGCAACCGGGCCAATGGAAAACGCTGCTGCGATCGCCTGCTGACGGATCAGGCCAAATAGCTTGCTGATCAGGGTTGCGATCGCGACAATCCCTGCAATACCGGCCAGCGAACGTTTAGCCACAAATAAATACTTCTAGAGTTGAATCACGACGGACACTCCATATTCCTGAGGAACGCGACCCTACGTCAATATGGTGTAGCTATCGCCTGGAGATCTACTCAATCCCCAACGCTGTCGTCATTCAATCAGCCGCTTTGGTTAAAGGCCCACCAGCCCCGACCGCCAACGTGCTGTCTGTAAATTCACCGGATTTAGAAGTTATCAACTTTTGCAGCTAAGTTCAATATGTAATTCTACGGACGGTAACCGCTGAGGGGTGGTCTGTACTACGCAAACCGTTGTCCCACGGGAGGATTTAGATTTTTCAATGTCATCTTGGTTTTATCCCTACCCCGACCTGCTAGCAGGTCGGCTGGTCAAGCGTTACAAGCGATTCTTTGCAGATATTGAGTTAAGTGACGGTACTCAGATTACTGCCCACTGTCCTAACACGGGACCGATGACCGGCGTACGTCATATCGGTGGACGGGTAATGGTTTCACGCTCCGATAACCCCAAGCGCAAGCTGGCCTACACCTGGGAGCTGGCCGATGTCGGGCCAGGCGCTATTACTGGGGAGGGAGAGGCCGTCTGGGCAGGGGTGAACACTGCGCTCCCCAACCGGGTCATTCGGTCGGTACTGGAGGCGCGTCTGCTACCAGCATTGGGCGATTACCAGACCATTCGTCCCGAGGTCAAGTATGGCCGCGACGGCAAAAGCCGCATCGATTTTCTGCTGCCTGATGGTGACCGACCGATTTACATCGAGGTGAAAAATACCACCTGGGCTGACGGCCCCTGTGCCCTATTTCCCGATACGGTGACCACGCGCGGGCAGAAACACCTACAAGAGCTGACCGACCTGCTACCTGAGGCCCGAGCTGTAATGCTCTACTTCATCAACCGAGGCGATTGCGATCGCTTTAGTCCCGGCGACTCAGCGGATGCCAAGTATGGAAAGCTGCTACGCGCTGGGGTTACCCAGGGGTTAGAAGTCCTACCCTGCCGCTTTCACATCAGTCCAGCAGGCATTGCCTATCAGGGATTGGCGACGCTGGTGCTGTAACGGGCAGGAGGCCGTTCTGTAACGGCGGGGATGATATTCCATGAGTAAAGGCCGCACCTAAGGATTACAAAGCGTGACCATTATTCCCTGTGTTCCAGGTGAATTTGAATTCTTATCTTCGGTTTCGTTTTCCCCAATAAAGTTCGCAACTTTCCACAATCCTCCCAAAGTTTTCCACAGTTTTTTCACAGGCTGCCACGGTGGAGTCAGCATCTGAATGGGGTTTAGTGAAACCGGACACCGTACCCAGAAATATGAGAAAGACACTTCTTTTTGTAACAGAAACGCAACGAAAAGCTCTGAAACCCCTGAGAATTCGTTTTCTGTGGGGCCATGCCACCGTTCGATTTCTGAACGTCAGCGTTGACAAATTCTCAGCGCAGTAGCGAAGATAAGGGTCCACCACAGAACAGCGGTCTGCAAAAGCTCAGATATTTGCCTTTCTGAGTCAATCTTGTCTCTAAATTGGATAAGAAGCCCCAGGTTACTAACGTAGCCTCTGTTTTGCTTGCCGTTTTGCCTGCCTTAGTACCGTCAACGACCCCGTAAATTCACTGATGTACCCGTTCATGTACTACATCTATCGAGGTCCCCATGAAGATAACAGTCAGTATCCTGGCGGAGATTCCAGAAGAACTGCACGAGTCCCTGAAGCGTTACTTAGAAACCCATTCGGCTTGGGATCAAGACCGAGTGTTCTCGGCAGCTCTGTCACTATTCCTGTTGCAAAACGGTGAGACAGATCGGCCCACCTCCCGCATCTACTTAGATGCTTTATTCAACCAAAACTGTACGGTCTGACGGAACTTGGCCTGGTTGGCGACCACCCTAGTCAGTCACCGCTCAAAATCTTCGTCTGATTTGTAGCCGTTGACGCCATTGGGAAAGCCTGCCAAACCCTGTGAGTCATTGGTTCAGGGCTGAGTGAGATAGCTTCACAGGTCCCCTAACGTAATGACAAAGACCATACTTTAACCCCGTTTATCTTCGTTAGGCTCAGCATCAGCACGTTCTTTCGATCTCTCTAATCATCCAATAAATAGCCGATCTAATGTAGATGAGACGATCTATTTATGATGTGAATAGTTGTACCTGGTGAAAGTCGTCCCATTTGAACGTTACTGACCGGATGAGGTAACAACGGACTGCGAACTGCCCAAATGACGCTCTATTGATAGGCTAATTAGCCCAACGCTCAGCCCGTGCCGATGCCCAACCGCGCATCAGCACGGGTTGCTCGTTTAAGCGACATAGCGGCAGCTTCATTGGTATCATCGCCTCCAAATGGTGTAAGACGGTGCCAGTGACCTGTCGGTTATAGATTTATCAGCTGGTTTCACGCCGGTTGTCTATGATGGGTATATTAGGACAAATAAAATAGAGAATCTGCTGGATGCCGACGATGGCTGCTTACTCTGCTCAAGAGTCTGCTTCTCGGGCGGTAACGCAGGAGGCGAAAGCACTGAAAACGGTCTTTCAGTCTGTTGAAATAGATAGCTGCCCGCAGACCTACAACTTCCACATGCATACCCGGTGCTCCGATGGCAAATTGAGCCCGGAAGATTTGATGTCGCAGGCAATGGACCTGGGACTAAGAGGCTTGGCTGTGACCGACCACCACACGCTAAAGGGGTATCGCCGCGCCCGTCAGTGGATGGAAGACTGGCGCTGGCGTAATCCCTCAGCCTGGCGCTCTGCCCGTAGTGGTAAGCGTCTGCCTCGGCTGTGGCCAGGAGTAGAAATCACGGCACTGCTGTTGGACACAGAGGTCCACATTCTCGGCTACGCCTTCTACACCGATCATGCTGCGATGGAACCCTACCTGGAGCATGGTCCCCCTCAAGGAGCCGCTAAAGATGCTGCCCAGGTTATTCGGTCTATTAAGGCTGCGGGTGGTTTAGCAATATTGGCTCATCCTGCGCGCTACCGGGTGCCAGCGGAACGCTTGATTCCAGCAGCGGTACAGAACGGGATTGATGGAGCCGAAGTTTACTACGCCTACGATAATCCAGGTACCTGGCGACCAACGCCGGGGAAAACGGATCGGGTCAAAGCGTTAGCGGACGAACACCAGCTACTGGGTACCTGTGGTACGGATACTCACGGACTCAATCTAACGCGACGGCTGTAGTCGATATAGCCGCCGCCAGATCCGTTAGGCCAAGGCTGCTCAAATCTTTTGTGAGCCGTTTCGCTCTATGCCAAGTCGGGACACCTTATTCGGTGTCCCAAGGTAAATGGCGCTAGCTATTCCAGCACATCAGTTGGGTTAGTACAGTTTTGGGCGTCGTAGC
>CAWUKV010000147.1:0-14715 GCA_963923025.1 uncultured bacterium | reverse complement strand
TGTGCGATCTCGTCTCCCACTGGTTCACCCTCAACGAAATTTTCTGCTTCACCCACATGGGCTACGGCGTGGGACAGGTGCCACCCCATGCCCCCGGCACGGTTGTCCGCCAGTTAAAAGATGTTTGGCAGACCTCTCACCACGCGCTGCTGGCTCATGGTTTGGCCTGTCAGGCCATTCGAGCGAATAGCAGTCAGCCCTGTACCGTTGCCCTCGTTGATAACTTTCTTGCGACGGTCCCCTTGTTCGACACAGCAGAACACATCGAAGCCGCCAAGCGAGCCTTTCCTTTGTGTGGCACGAACGGTGGCATTCTCTATCCTGCGTTAACGGGAGCTTACAGCCCAGAACTGTTGGAACAGCTGGGCGACCAGGCCCCAAACATTGCCGCTGGAGACCTAGAGACCATTCACCAACCGCTGGACTACCTGGGCTTTAACGTTTACTCTGGCGTGCATGTTCGCGCCGCGGATAACAGCAGAGGTTACGAGATTGTCGGTCACCCACCGGGGTACCCTCGGCTACATATGCCCTGGCTACAGATTGTCCCTGAGAGCCTATATTGGGGCGTTCGACATATCAGCGAGACGTTGAATCAGCCTAATCTTCCGGTACTCATTACCGAGAACGGCTGTGCCGCAGACGATCAGCTGATGAAGGGTGAAGTGCTGGATACTGACCGAATATTCTATCTGCGTCAGTACCTGACAGCGGCCCAGCGTGCGGTTATCGATGGCTACCCGCTACAGGGCTACTTTCTCTGGAGCCTGCTCGATAACTTTGAATGGGCCTGGGGCTACGATCGTCGCTTTGGCATCACCTACGTGGATTATGCCACCCAGCAGCGTATACCCAAGGCAAGTTTTGACTGGTATGCCGAATGCATCAGAAGGGGGAGCCTTCTGTAGACGCTCCCAGCAAGAGAGAACCAGGACACGCGAAAAATATTCATGAGTACTTGGCTGTTTTGTGAAGCCTGCGCGAGAATAGCCGAACGGCATTAAATATCACGGGGCTATTGCCGTAGGATTACGGAAAGTCTTAACAGCTCAGCGATCGTTATTTCGAGATCTGCTTAAGTATTAACACCTATAGTAACAGCCAGGCCTGTTAGGGCAAGGTTGCCTAAACTTTTTATAGGATCATTTCGTTGTGTGCTGAGCAGGATAGCTATACTCGGTTTCCTAACGTAGATGGCGCTAGCGATGTCTCTGTAGCAATTTCTTTAGCAATAGTAAACTGTTTAAGGAGCTGGTACCCGTGAGAGGATATTTGTATGTTGCCTGCGGAGATCGTTTTGTACGTGAAGCATTAATATCAGCCCAAAGCCTGAAGCAGATAGATAAAACCGCTAACATTACGCTGGTAACCGACAAAGAGATTAATAGCAGTCTCTTTGATAACGTTGTTATTCGCCCCTCGGATGTACAGACTTATAAGCACGGCTTGCTTTACAAGGTAGAGCATATTTACCAAGCTTCTCCTTACGATGAAACTCTTTTCTTAGATACTGATACCTACATCTGTGAATCGTGCGATCCATTGTTTGAGCTACTCAATTTTTTTGATATTGCGATCGCACCCGATCCGACGGACGTTAACCGGGCGAAATCCCCAGAATCAAACAAGCCTTTGAAGGCTACGGATCTCTACAATACTGGCGTCATTCTCTTCAGAAAGAACGAGCATACAAAAAATCTGTTTACACGATGGCTGACGTTATATAGAACAAAAGTTGAGCAAGGCGTGGTGGGCCGAGAAAATGATCAAACGTCATTCATAGAAGCCTGGCTAGAGTCAACGGCGCGCCTATATCTTCTCTCGCAAGCATGGAATGCTAGAACGCCTTTCTTCTTTACGCTTAATCAGTCTGTCAAAATTATTCACGGTAGGCACAGAAACATTGAATTGATACGGTCTAAGCTGAATAAACCGCATCCCTCGCGTCATCGCTGCTGGTTACCCGTGCACGAGAAATGCCTCATGAAAAAGTCAGGGTGGCTGTACCACACAAAAACAGTGGGTAGTCAGTGGAAAAATAAGCTAAAGCAGGCTTACGAAAATATGATGAAAGCTGGGAAGTCTATCTTTTACCAGGCCGAACTGCCGAGCAGCCATCGTAGCTAAACCACGTCCAGCTTGAAACCTGTAGCTTTCTCTGGGGAAAAACTCCAGGCCTGGACGTGGCCAAGATTGAACTACGGCAACCACTGGACCCGTCGCGAATCGCGATACTGCGTTGCAAGCTGGTGTCCACAAACTGCAATGCTCGGATCTCGCTGCATACTACTGCTGTCCGTGCCTTATCATCCGTATTAGTTCTATGAACTAGCATTCCCAACAGTCCGACACCCGGCTAAGGCGCTAAACTGCTGGCATGACCGAGCAGCATCTCTTCAAACCCATCGATCTGTCACAGCATGCCGACCTGTGCTTGCAGTTCCGTCGTGATGCCATGGCCTGTAGCTTTGCCGATGGGGCCGAGCGGTTTGATCAAGAAAGTGGCCCTGACGGTGAGCAGTACCTAGAGTGGCTGCGGCAGCGCATCGAAGAACTGCCGGAGGGCTGCGTCCACCTGTGGGAAGCGGGTAACATTGTGGGCCAAGTGGAGCTCTACCTCCAAGGCCAGCAGACCATCGGCGATGTGAAGCTGCTGTACTTGATTCCGTCGGCGCGGGGCCGTGGCTTGGGGGAGGTGTTGCACAACTACGTCATTCAAGTCTTTCAGCAAGTGGGTGTGGTTAAGGCGCGCCTTTCAGTTAGCCCCACCAACGAACGCGCCGTGGCCTTTTACCAAAAGCACGGCTGGCAATCCCTGGGGCCCCGGCCTGACCTGCCAGAGGTAACATTAATGGAGTTAACCCTCCCGCAGGAATGACTCTGGAGCATTGACCATGCGCAACATCGGTCCGGCCTCGCAGCGCTGGCTTGCCGAAATTGATGTGCGGACGCTCGATGACCTGAGGCAGGTCGGCGCAGTTGCCGCCTATGTCCACATCCGTAGCCGTCATCCCAAAGTGACTCAGAACCTGCTGTGGTCACTTCTAGGTGCAGAGCGTGATCAGGACTGGCGATCGCTATCTGACGAGGTCAAGCAGGCAGCGCTAGAGCAGCTTCCATGATGTTTAGAATTGCAAATCTTGTCGTTTTGACCGCCGTCGGCTTAGCCGCTGCACCCGCACTGGCTCAACCGCTGCCAATGACAGCTGTCCAGGAGGTTGCCAATCACCTCACGGGCATTATGGAAACCACCGCCCAGGCCGAGGCCAACCCCAACTTCGTCGCTGTGCGCATGACCACCTGCCCCGTTGTGGTGCCTTCCCCGGACCCCAATACGGTTTACCTCTATCAGGAGCAGGCGCTGGTCAGCAACTTAGCAGCGCCCTACCGACAGCGTTTTTTACAAATTGCCCTCAGCGACGACGGCCAGCGGGTTGAGTCACGCACCTTTAGACCTCCACAGCCCGAAACGCTAACGGGCCTCTGCGATGACGTAGTCCTCCGCGTTGTATATGCCATCGATCTGGGTGATCCGGTTTGCACCGTTGCCCTGCGCCCGTCCCCGCTCGGCTACGTAGGCAGCACCCCGCCCGCCGGGTGCCCAGTCTCGCTACGCGGGGCCACCTATTTGACCAACGTGATCGTTCTGCACGACAACGGCATGGATACCTGGGACCGGGGCTTTGACGCCGATGGCATCCAGGTTTGGGGAGCCCAGGCTGAGCCCTATCGCTACCGCTGGGCTGAGTTGCCTAATCCCTAGGGCATTGCCGGCCTCTCTGGTCCGTAGCTGGTCCGATTCTCAATTGTGCAACGGCCTGTTGCACGGATGCTTAACCGCGCGAAGCCTGACGCTTTTCCTTTGGAAATGTCCAGTTCTGGATGTGGACAAGATTTAAGTCCAAATATCCACGCGGGATATCCACACGGGTGCAACAGCCTGTTGCACTGGCACCGCTACCCCAGGGGGTACTCTTTGCCCTGCTGTCAGTAAGCTGGGCAGCACTCCCTGTAGGAGTTAACGTCTTTTACAGAGAAACCATCATGCGCAACCGCCTTCAAATTGGCGCTGCTGTCGCCGCCACGGTCCTAGCGAGCACGGCCCTCACAACCTCGGCCCACACCGACCCTGACATTCCTTTTGCGACGACGGCCAACGATGCCACGGCCTTACACCTGAGCTGGACCAACGGCCAAAGCAACACTATCGACATCCAGGGTTGGAACGTTGCAGTGTTAGATTCTTACAGCTGCGAGACGGGAGAGCAGGTGGCAGAACGCACCCTGACGGCCCAGCGTATTTTGGGTCAGCCCGCTGTGGACGAGATGACGGGCAATGTTGCCGTTACTGTACTGCTAGAAGAATGCTTCGACACTCAAAAAAGTGCGGTCTTTGTAGTCGATCCTCAGGGCTTTGGCGGTCATGCGCTGTACCGGGTGCAAATACCGGGTGCGCAGCCCTTCCCCCACGAGTTTTCGACCTATGCCCTGCGCGATGCGATTGGGGTTCAGTATTGGAACTCGACGCTAATGGTGCGCCACGGGGATGCGTCTGGCGCTGAGGCGATGCTGGTCTTTCGGTCAGGGGTGAATCCGGCGGGTGAGTACGCGAGCTGTGCCATTTTGCAGGATGGTGAGAGCGGCGGCGTGCTGTGTCCTCAGTAACCGGGATGTGGTCGGTGGTTGGGTATGCTGGGCGTGACGAGTCGCTGGGCTCCGATGCGATCGCCGCGCGGAAGGGATATGAGTAGCACAGCGGCCACAAGCAAGACTATCTGGGGTATTTGATGGCTAATGGTATGCAGAAAGTGGAGGTTGCGATCGCAATCCTCCACCAAGACAACCAGTTCTTGATGCAGCTCCGCGACGACTTTCCTAACATCATCTATCCCGGCCACTGGGGCTTCTTCGGCGGCCATATTGAACCGGGCGAAAGCCCCGACGAGGCTGTCTGTCGTGAACTGATGGAAGAAATCGGCTACGCCCCACCCCAAATCGAGCCATTCCAGCGCACCGAAGACGACCGCGTCATTCGCCACTTCTACCAAGGCAAACTTACTGTCCCCGTTGATCAGCTCCAGCTCAACGAGGGCCAAGACCTGGGCCTCTGCTCTGTAGAAGATGTAAAACGCGGCTTTAAATTCTCAAAAAAATTGGGAGAGGACCGTCCTTTGGGCCTCCCCCATCAACATGCTCTAATCACGTTTATCGAGCAATACTTGCAGACGGTCTGAACTAGACGCTAGCCAACGGACGAGCTGCGTCACTTACCGCACCGTCAGCCTCTCCGTCTTTCACAATATCCAGGTCAATGTCCAGCACGCGCATGGCTAGACCTGCCTTTGCCATATTGTCCACCTGTGAGATGTAGGGGCTCGGCTCCACTTTGCCTGTGCAGATAATCAGCGACCCTTTCTTTAGGTAGGGCAGCACCCGCCATGCCAGCGAGTTTTCCCAAATGCTAAGACGCACTGTGAAAGATACGTCGCGGTCTTTGATGCCGCGTACGTAAATCGTCCCTTCCGCAACTTTGGCCTGTCGTCCATCGCCAACGTCGACCGTCTTCACTTCGACATCGGCAGCCAGATTGCCACTGACAATCCATTTGTTGAGTCCTGCACTGGACATTGGCCATACCTCGTAAAAAACAATACCTGACTTACGTAAGTGTGCCCGTCGTTGGCTCAGGCTAACGGTTTGACGCACTCAAAGTTCTTGCTACGTCTGGAACCTAGGGATAGTGCCGTGAAGTAATACGGGGAACGATAAGAACGCAGTTGTTGTTATTGATATGCCGCTAGCGCCAGAAGCTTTCTATCAAAACTTTCTCAAGGCGTCGGATGCCTATGAGTCTGGCGATGCGGAAACAGCCTTTCGTCAGATCCGTCCGCTGCTCTCCTATCCAGCGACATCCGAGCTAGAGGTACGCTGGAAAACCACCTGGAATCTCTTTTCTCTTATTGGTAGTACGTTTGCCGGAGAAGACTTTGCCAAACTTGCGCGACAGGTTGCCTTCTACCCCGATAACATCAATGTACTTTACAAGATGGGGTACGAGCTGATTGAGCAGTCGCTACCCCGTATTGCAGCTACGGTGCTGGCTAGAGCCCAGCACATCTCCCCGGCCCAGCCCAGCATTGTTGAAGAGTTAGCCGTCGCACTAGAGCGATCGCACTTTCATCATGATGCCTGTGAGGTATTGCGATCGCAGCCCGACCTCCTCAACCAAAAGTTTCTCTTTTGCTACCTGCTGGCGTTTAACACCATTATGTCCGGCGACCTGAGCGCGGCCCGACAGCTACTGCCATTGCGACCCGGTGACGAGCGCGAGCAAAGGATGGCTCAGAATGTTGAAAACATGGTTGCTCGGGCAGGCTGCATTGACGCGGTCAGTCCTTTAGATCGTCAAGACCTGCGCGGCTGGCACTTTGCCTTGACTCGGGGGATGCTCTTGCACCGCTCCCCTTACGGGCTAGATGCGGGCATGAACGGGCGATACGCCTATGTCCAAGATTCCTACAGCCTGATCCATGAGGGCATCCAGCGTCTCAAAATTGTGCTAGACACCTGGCAGTTTCCGCTCAAGCGGGTGATTATGCTGCCCGACCATAACAGTCAGATTCTCGCCTATGCGGTGGCCCAGGCTTTGGGTTGCAAGCTCGTGCGGTGGTCCAGATGGACGGCCAACCGCTCAGGGCTGGTTGTTGCCTACGATCTTAAAGACATAGCCGAGGAGGCATTCCAAAATCTCGGTACCCTCAAGCCCGGTCAGCTGTTTTGGACCCACGCCAGCTGCTGGACCCAAGATCAGCCCTATGCCGCTGACCTGACCACGTTTCTGTATCAGGTCAACACGCCGCCGTGGTCAGGTGAAGGGCTACGCATGTCTGACGCCGGGGAGCCGGTTAAGCAGGCCGTCGATGAACGGGATCCAAGTGCCATAGCTGCCGACATTCTCAACGCACCGGTTGATGCAGACGCGCTTGGCGATCGCTCAGAACTCGAAGCACTTGCCAGCGCCATCTGGCCGCGCCTGCAACAGATGCAGCAAGACAAGCGGCAGCGCTGCCGTCAGTGGGATGGTTCTCCAGTCCCGAGCAGCCGGTTTACCTAAACAGGTTTGATGATCTACAAGGCCATGTGATAGGTGTCTTTTCCCTTGTCCGGTAAAACAATTAGCCTTTGATGAATGACGTCCGGCTGAAGCCCCAATTCTTCCAAGGGAATGAGGCCAAGCAGCGGTGTGCTGCCTTCGGGTAGCTCCACACAGGTAAACTCGCTTGTGCGACCACCAACCGTCAGATCTAGCATTTTGAACAATTGAGCAGTGGCGTTTCCCGTGGCAGTGGTGATTTCAATTTCACGCTCAAGTGGCAGTCACAGAAAGGTTTCACGATTGCCAGATGTTTCTGACTACCTAGCGTTGCAAGGAATAACAAAGCACCTTCAGCTCAATCATAGCGCTACGACCTTGTCCTTTTGAGAGGTGTAGCGTTCTGTGTTACTTGTGCCGGAGTTACTTGTGCCGGATGTGGTCGTAGATTTTGATGTACCGCTCGCCGGGCTGGCTCCAAGAGTAGTCGTAGGCCATGCCCTGCCGTTGCAACTGCTGGAACGCTTTGTTGTCGCCATACCATAGGCCAATAGCACGATCCATTGCAGTCTCAAGTGCGTAGTTGTCTGCCTGGTAGAAGACGTAGCCGTTACGCTTCTCTGGAGGTTTGCCCTCGTCGTAGTCGCGGTCGAATACCGTATCGACCAGACCACCCACACCGCGCACGACCGGTACCGTGCCGTACTTCATGCCAATCAGCTGCGTCAGTCCGCAGGGTTCAAAGTTACTGGGCACCACGATAATGTCTGCCCCAGCGTAGATGAGGTGGGCCAGCTCCTCGTTAAAGCCCAGCTCTAGATGGCAGTCTGGGTTCTCGTTTAGGTTGGCCTTTTCAGCGTGGAAGTGGTCGTTGATGGCCGCGCCCGTGGCTGACCCCAGCAGCACAAACTGCGCGTTTTGGTTTAGCGCCCGGTACATGGCATGGTGGACCAGATGCACCCCCTTTTGCTCATCCAAACGGCCAATGAAGGCGACGAGTGGTTTGTCGGCCTGCTGGAGCAGCAGTCGTTCCCGTAGTGCCTTCTTATTCAGCACCTTGTCTTCCAGGGTTTCTGGAGAATAGGGGAACGGTACATACGGGTCTAGGTCCGGATTCCAGACGTTGTAGTCAATGCCGTTGAGCACGCCGCGGAACTTGTGCTGGTGGGTGTGCAGCGTGTGACCCAGGCCAAAGCCAAAGTCGCCGTGGTGCGCCTCCCAGGCATGGTGGGGCGATACCGTTGTCACCATGTTGGAGTACACAATGCCGCCCTTCATGTAGTTAAGGGCGAAGGGGTTAAAGTCGTCCCGCAGGCGCTCGGTATTGAAGTAGTAGGGCTCGCGGTTGAGGCCCGTAGCGTGCAGCACGTTCACACCGGTGATGCCCTGGTGCTTAAAGTTGTGGATGGTGTAGCACACCCGCTGGTTGCCCATGCCGTGGTGCTTGTAAATTTCGTATAGCATCACTGGCACCAGACCCGTCTGCCAGTCGTGGCAGTGGATCACGTCTGGGTGCTTATTGCTTTGCTGCAAAAACTCCAGGGCCGCCTTGCTGAAGAAGGCAAACCGCATCGGGTCGTCATCGTTGCCGTAGTAGTTGCCTCGGCGGAACCAGCCGTCCTTGTCGTGGGGCTCAATAAAGAAGCACAGCCGCCCGTGGACCCAGCCGCAGTGGACCGTACAGTTTACCGATGAGCCGTACCAAGGGACGCTCAAGTCGTCGTAGGCATGGTGCAGACCCCAGATGTGGTCGTAGCGCATACAGTCGTACTTGGGCAAGATTAGCTCAACGGTATGCCCACGCACCTCTAGCTCGCGGCTAAGGCCGTAAACGACGTCGCCCAAACCGCCAGCTTTGATGACGGGCGCACATTCTGAGGCAATCTGTACGATGTACATGCGGACCCCTACTGTGTATAAGTACCTATTTCCTTAATAAAACTATAAGACGAAGGTAGGCGAACTGTCCCCTTTTTGGCAGATGTTTTCCGGGTGCGATCGCACCACGCTTTGCTAAGGACCCCTCCGAAGTTGCCGTACGCTGCACTGAAGCTCAAGACAGCAAGGTCTTAATAGCGGCAGATGAGGGATTGGTTTCCAATGATGTTGCGACTAATATTGCGATCGCGGCTGATTCTCGGCGCAGCGGTTATTGCCACTGCCCTGAGTCTCTGGTTTCCCCGCTGGCACTACTCCGACGTTTCAGAAGAGGGCGCGTTTGCGCTGTGGGGGTTTCCTGCACCCATGGTGCGATCGGGGCTGTTCTATGCCAACTACTTTAGTTTGGATCGACGCCGCACCTGGATAGAGCGTAAGCTCTACATGTACCGGCACACGAGCCCTAGCGATCAGCCGCAGATTTACCCCGTCGGCATACTGACCAACCTTGGGACCTATACTGGCGTGATCGCTGGTGCCGTAGGGCTGGTCAAAGGACACAGGCGAAAGTCTCTTAGTAAAACTGTTCGAGAAGACTAAGTCACTCTGAGGTCGCTAGTTTTACAGTCTTGTCATCTGTAACTTGGGTCATTTGGCTTCCGAGTGTGGCAGATCCTCTTCGGGCACAGCACTCCATGACTCGCAATCCGAGAAAAGGTTGAGTCGGATTGCTATACGTCAGGACATCTGATTTGAAAATTGTTCTGTCCTTCTCAAGGTCTGTCCTTCTCAAGGTCTGTCCTTCTCAAGGTCTGGCCGTTTTCAATAGTGCTCGCTTAGAGTTGAGTTTTGCGAACCCCAACCATCATGACCGTTAGCACCCTGTTTCACCTTTTGCCTGTGGAGGCGGTGGCCCCGGCACAGTCTCAAGGCTGGTACGAACCGCCCAGCTTCGCCCAAGAAGGGTTCATCCACTGCTCGTTTCTGCATCAGCTCGTGCCGACGGCTAATCGTCATTATGGGGCGCGATCGCGGCTTGCCCTGCTCGAAATCGATCCGTCACCCCTTGCCGACGTCCGCATCGAAAATCTCTCCGGCGGCGAGTTATTTCCACATATCTATAGTCGTTTGCCTTGGTCAGCTGTGCGCCAGATCCACACCATTGAGTCGGGTCCCGATGGTCAGTGGATGGGGCAAGACAGCGCCTTGGCCTTATTCGACGCACTTGACCCCGTCGATCTTGCGGTGATGATGGGGCGCTGGCGGGGCTATGGATTTGCCAGTGGTCATCCCATGGATGGTCTGCTAGAAGCGGTGGGCTGGTATGGCAAAGCGTTTGTGACGGCAGATCAGGTTCACCCGTTGTTGTTTGCTGAGAGCAGCGGCGAGGTCTACAAAATTTCCCCCAGTCCTTGGATGATGCAGGCTGCCCTACAACTCTCATCGCAACAGCTTCCTCTCCCTCCATCGGCGGTCCTCAAGCCTCTGTTCAATCTTTTGAGCTTGCCGATGAGAACAGAACACAGTCAGGCACGCCTGCGGATGATGTCCCACCGTGGCAAAGTCAGCGCCACGATGATTTATGACCATCTCCCCATTCACGATGTCTTCAGGCGGGTAGATGACAACACGCTATTGGGGTTGATGGATTATAAAGCCAGCCCGTCACCGTTCTTTTTTGTTCTCAATCGGGTGCCAGAGTAGCGCTGTAGCAAAATCGGTAACGGTGGTAAATGTGTTTAATTCCTCATCTACCGTAGGCGTATAAGTTCTGAAGACTCAAACAATGGAGCGCTGAACACCATGTCGCTAAACCGCCTGATCCTGCTCTCTGCCACGGTGCTGTGCGTGCCGCTGACGATGGCCTGCATCTTTATTCCACCAGTCCCTGACGCTGCAGATTCAGACGTCCCCGAAGCCGTGGTTGATGGCGATCTACCTGAAACGGTGAGACAGCGCACCCGGTCTGAGATGGCTGACGCTTTGGGTGTGGCAGTAGACACTATTGATGTTGTTGGCTACAGCCAAGAAACCTGGTCTGATAGCTGCCTAGGCCTGGGCGGACCCGCAGAATCTTGCCTGTTTGCCCTGACCGAAGGATGGCGTGTGCAGGTGACGCACCCCGCGTCGGACACTACCTACAGTTACCGAACCGACCTAACGGGCAGCAGCGTGCGGCTTCAGCCTGAGACTGACAATTAGTTGACTCACCTGCTTCAAGAATGAGCGCTTCCCCTCTCGACCCTTCTCTCCAATCAATCAGGGCAACTATCGTCAAGCGACTTGCCTAGGGCACAGCCCGTTGAATGGGCGCACCCCTTACTCCTGCGGCGCGGTGGCATGAGCAGACTGACGCGCGTGTCGCCACAGCTGAATAGCGATCCAGCCTACTACGATCGCTAAAGCTACAACGGTAAATTGGGCCACCCACTGCACTAACGTTGCTAGCGGAATCACGTGACCTACGCCGTAGGCCAGCGTCACGATGGTTGTGGCCCACAGGACTGCACCTAGCAAATTGCACAGTAAGAACTTCCAGTAGGGCATTTGAGCAATGCCTGCTAAAGGACCGGCGAAGATCCTCAGTAAGGCCACAAAGCGACCCAGCACAACGGCTTTGCCCGCGTTCTGACTAAACTGTTCTCGCAGGTTGAGGATTTTCTTCTCTTCGATTTTGAAAATCTGGCTGAGCTTAAGCAGCAGCGGCCAGCCGCCGAAGAAGCCTACCCAGTAGCCGATACTATCGCCGATGACCGCACCGGTGATGGCGCTAGCCAGGACCCACCGATATACCAGCTCATGGCTCCCAGCTAAGAAGCCACCCACCAGCGTCATCGTTTCTCCCGGAATCGGTAGCCCCGTACTTTCCAACATAATCCCTAAAAAAACGGCCCAATAGCCGTAGGTGCGTGCGAGGGATTGTAAGGTCTCCAGTGAAAAGATTTCGAGTGAGAAGATATCAGGTGACAAAAAGTCGGTCGGGAGGGCGTCCATAGGGGTGGCATTAACAGTTCTTATCAGTGTAGCCTTGCCTGATTTAGCTCTGCCAGCCGTAATTGTCCTGGATTTGGAATGGATCTCCAGTGCTGGTCATGGTGAACGCTGTAAAGTTCAGCCCATAAGAACGTTCGTGCTGCTTCCTGTCTTTTGCTTTCTGTCTTTCTAAGGTGTGGCAACCGCCCTAAACATGGGTGCGCGGTTGCGGGCCACTGGGCTCCAATACTCAGAACGTGAGTGCCAGGAGTGTCCTAAGCAAGGTGGCGAGAGCGATAAACGCTCAAAATCAAGAAAGCCCCTTCGGTTAGGAAGGAGCTTTGGAGTCATTGCCCTAATTGAGCGGTTAAACAACCGGTTTGTCAGGCCTAGCTTTGTGCAAAGCTGGGCATCGAGTTTTCAGACAGCGAAGAGCGGGGGAAGGTGGGCAGATCCAGACAGTGCTGGTTACGGCGCGATCGCACCGCTAGCCGGTAGCTGACGCTCTGTAACTCGGCGTGGAGGTGGCGGTTCTCGCCCTGGATAGCGGCAACGCGCTCTTTGACCTCAGCCATGCGCTCGGCAAACTTTTGCTTGTAGATTTTTGGTAGTTCCTGCACCACCTGCTCTAGCATGCGGGTGCGGTCGGTCAGCTCCTGAGTGGTCTGACGCAGCTGGTAGATTTCGTCGTCGCGGCCCTCGATTTGGTTTTGGTAAAAGGCTACCTGCTGCTCTACCCCCTGGAGCTGCTCGCGTAGGGCACGCACTTCAGCCTGATGGCGTTCGGAGACTTCGGCGGTAGGCAGAAATTCTTTGTTCCCTTTAACTAGGCGAAACAGCTCCTGCGAGAGCTGCTGCACGAGCTGGTCGCGCATTTTAAGCTCTTCCTGGAGACGAGCAAGCTCAACCTGAGAGTCGGTCAGCGTGGGGGACGGCATTTGGGCCATAGGGCAGCTCCTAATTGTGAAGGCGTAGCGAGTGGCTAGTAAGGGTGAATTGCGCTGCCTGACTGGGTTTTAGCCCCTTTGGCTGCGTAAGTCGCCGCTACTGTATACCATTTCGCCACCGAATTGCCACCTATTTAACCCGAATTTGTTGATTTTCTGTCACAAATGCACTAGAAAAATTTGACCGGGACGCAAAAAAGTTCTGAGCTGAGCGCAGAAAAGACGCAAAAAGCCTGCCACGACAGGGTAGCAGGCTTTTCGTGTGTTGCTTTAGCCTGGCACGATTGGGGGACTAATGATGAGCTGCACCCAGTCGATAGCGTCTACGCGCCCACGGGAGCCTGGGAGGGAGCGTTAGACATACCCGCACTGTCGGCCAGCTCGTCCTCTTCGGTGGCTTCATCAACCACCAGGGTGAGATAGCGGATGACCGCTTCGCTGAGGCGCATGGCCCGCTCCATGGGGGCGATCGCCGCGCCGGGTGCCTGATAGTTCATCTGAATATAGATGCCTTCGCGAAAGCGATTGATTTCGTAGGCGAGACGACGCTTGCCCCGATGCTGGGTTTCTAGAATGTCAGCACCGTTTTCTTTGAGCACATCCTGGTATTGGCCAATGGCTTCGTCCACCGCTTCCTCGTTGAGGTCGGGGCGCAGGATGTACATGGTTTCGTAGAAGTTGTTCATGTTGAGTGTTCCTTTTGGACGTGGGGCCTTCTTGCGGGGTGCGGCCTGCTGTTGCCTACAAATCTTTGTGACGACGACCAGAGCTGGTATGCTCACACCTAACGCTTAAAAGCAAGGATCTAAAATCATAACAAGAAGTAAGCCGGTTTCATATGGCGCAGCGCTATGTTCGGGTTGAATCTACTCATGGTCAGCGGTATTACGGGCTGTTGCAGGCTGATCGCAGTGTCCAAACGCTTGATGCGGCTCCTTGGCTAGGTGGGGAGCTGACCGAGCAAATCCTGGCTGCGGATACGTATCAGCTGCTGGCTCCCTGTGCGCCGTCCAAGATTATTGGTGTTGGGCGCAATTATGCTGCTCACGCTACGGAGACCAACGGCCCGCAGCCTGCCGAACCGCTACTCTTCATCAAGCCGTCCACTGCCGTCATTCCTACGGATGCTGCCATTCTGTATCCGCCCATCGCTCAACAGGTTGACTATGAAGGCGAGCTAGCCTTGGTCATGGGTGAGCCGTGCTTTGCCTGCGACGTCGGGGCAGCCAGTGGAAAAATTTGGGGCTATACCATTGCCAACGATGTTACGGCCCGCGACCTCCAGCGACAGGACGTGCAGTGGATTCGGGCTAAGGGGTGCGACTCGTTCTGTCCGTTGGGGCCTTGGCTGGTGCGCGAACTGCCTGCCGATGCCCAGCTACAGACTTTCTTGAACGACGATGCAGCGCCTGTCCAGACTGCCTCGGTGTCAGATATGTTGTTTAGCCCCGCCGAAATCGTGGCCTATATTAGTCAGGCTATGACGCTATTGCCCGGAGATGTCATCTTGACTGGGACCCCGTCTGGGGTTGGACCATTGCAAGCGGGGGACCGAGTTCGTGTAGAGATTGAGGGCATTGGCGCGCTGGAGAATGAGGTCATCCTGCGTTCAGCTCCCGCTCGGACTACGGCTGCTTAAACCCACAACAATTCAACCCACAACCAGGTGAGCCGACGAGCTCTGCCTAGAATTTTGTCCTAACGCACATGCTCCTAACGCATCTGGGGCCCTAATGCACCGGGGGCCCTAACGCACCTGCATATGTACCGCTTCAGAAATGGTCGGAATTTCTGCATAGCGCCCCAGGCCAGACTGCACCATGG
>CAWUKV010000146.1:0-15216 GCA_963923025.1 uncultured bacterium | reverse complement strand
CAGCTGAGTCCCAGCAAAGCCAGACCCAATTTCAAATCCCTTAGTGGCAGGCAGCGACATCACCCCCTTAGCCAGGTCGGCCTCCAACTTGTCAAATACGGGTTCGCCTAACCCCACGGGCACGTTGCGCACGACACACTCCACCACGCCGCCGATGGAGTCGCCGAGCTTGCGAACCTGCTCGATGCGCTCGATCATCTCATCGGCAACCGCGGGGTTGGGGCAGCGAACAATGTTGCTTTCCACCTGGGCTGTGGTTACCGCCTGGGGGTCCACAGGCGCGTCGATATCTTGAATGCGCTTGACGTAGCTCACCACCTCAACGCCACTGACCTGCTGCAAGATCTTTTTAGCGATCGCCCCAGCGGCAACCCGACCAATCGTCTCACGAGCCGAGGAGCGCCCGCCGCCCTGATAGTTGCGAATGCCGTATTTGGCATCGTAGGTGGCATCGGCATGGGAGGGCCGATACTTAGTGGCCATCTCACCGTAGTCCTGCGGCCGCGTATCTTTGTTGCGGACCAAAATGGTAATCGGCGTCCCCAGCGTCTGACCTTGGAAGACGCCCGAAACAATCTCACAGGTATCGGTCTCTTTACGAGGAGTGGTAATTTTGCTCTGTCCCGGTCGCCGCCGGTCTAGCTCCACCTGAATCTCTTCAGCAGAGAGCGGCAGTTGCGGCGGACAGCCATCAACAACAACGCCAACGCCCCCGCCGTGGGATTCTCCGAAGGTGGTAATTCTAAAGAGGTGACCGAACGTACTGCCCATGACTGCTTAACTGGCACTGCATACAACCCCACGATCCTACCAGCAGGATGATGAATAGACAGCGTCAGATGTCGCTTGGGCTTACAGCCCTATCGCCACCGCCAGTAATCGGCAACTGAATCAACCTCACCCGCCTGCAAGTAGGCCATCGGGTCTACCGGCTCATCGTCTAGGCGAATCTCATAGTGTAAGTGAGGTCCTGTAGAGCGACCTGTATTCCCAAGCTGACCAACAACGTCACCCTCGTTGACCGTATCGCCCACTTGAACATCAATGCTAGATAGGTGAGCATAAAGCGTCTTATGGCCGTAACCGTGTTCAATCTCCACAGTTTTGCCATAGCCGCCATAGTAGCTGGCCCGCACCACCTGCCCTTTCGCTGTTGCAACAATCGATGCGCCGCGGGGACCGGCAAAATCTAACCCTGTGTGCTGCTCGTAGGACCAGCCACCAAAGGGATTAGGCCTGAGGCCAAAGTCTGACGTAATGACCAAGGGAATCGTCAATGGCTTGCCGTCAGGGAATGCTGCTTCTTCAGCTTCTTCAGCTTCTAGAGCTTCGACTAAAGCTGGTTTAACCTGGGCATCCAGCTCTCGATCAAGCACAGGAACGCGTTGGGCGGCTTGGTCGTAAAGTTCTAGAGCACTGATCTCGCCGGGTACGCCACCTCGCGGGGGAGCCTGAGAAACAGTAGGTAGCTCAGCCTCTTCGATACCCGCCCGCTCTCGCAGATTGTCAATCTCAGAATCTAGATGATCAATCTCGGACAGCACCTCGTGGGCCTTCTCGGTAAGCTGCTGGTTTTCTTGACTGAGCTGAACGTTACTGTTGAGCAGAGAGAAAACAACTGTACCCAGCCACCCCAGCGGAACACCGGTAATGACCAATAAAATTGCTAGAGCGCTTACAGGAGTAAAGCGAAGCGTAACTGGAGTCTGTCCTGTTCTAGCAATCAGGACCGTGTACTTTTTCAGCAATTGCTGACGCATATTCAAAAAAGCCTTATTAAAAACCCGTAGGGCTACCGAAGGTTACTTTTTGTGACATCCACACCACTGTGAATTATACGGGGATCAGCTTTCAAACCAAGCGAGTTTCGAAGATCGATAAGGGTTGGGAGGCAATGATAAGTAATTCTTAAGTTTTGAAACGGCATTAAAATAGTGTCTCGAAACTCCCAAAAGCATTGGTAAATTGGCAGATTGAGCACATTGCCAGACAATATTTCTAGGTCAAACTGTCCGTTGTATAAAACAATTGAGCATCACGATTCATGGCTGCCCCCCCCTCGCTAACCTGGTTAGATGTCAACACTTGGCAACTCGAGCTTGACGGACTGACCGTACTCGTTGACCCCTGGCTAAAAGGGGATTTGGTATTTGGTAATGCGCCTTGGCTCATCTGTGGTCACCGACCAGCCCCCGTCCCTCTCCCCCCGCAGATCGACCTGCTCGTCCTGTCTCAGGGACTAGAAGACCATGCCCATACCGAGACCTTGCAAAGTCTAGACCGCAGCATCCCAGTGGTAGCCTCCAAAAACGGCGCAGCCGTAGCGCGCAATCTGGGTTTCACGTCTGTGACGGCGCTAGCCCCTGGACAAACGTACAGCCTGTCGGACCAGTTGCACATTCAGGCCTTGCCCGGGGCTCCGCTGGGTCCCTTGGTAACTGAGAACGCTTACCTAATTACAGCGCTATCAACCGGGCATACGCTCTATTACGAACCCCATGGCTACCCTTCACAGCAGCTCGAGTCCTTGCCCAATGTCGATGTCGCCATTACCCCGATTGTGAGCCTAAAGCTGCCCTTAGCTGGGGCGGTTATTCGAGGCGGGGAGGGGGCCATTGAGGTGGCAAAGCTGGCCCATCCCCAAGTGATTCTCCCGACAGCAGAAGGGGGGGAGGTCACCTACACCGGTCTGCTGTCATCGTTGCTGAAGCAGACCGGTGGGGCTGCAGCACTGCGATCGCAGCTGGCCGCAGCTCAGCTCGACACTCGGGTAGAGCCGCTACGTCCCATGCAGTCTTTTGCCCTAGACTTTGCCCCCCGTCAGGCCAATTCGCCCCAGGCTAGCTCAGCCTAAGCGCCCCACCTCAGCCCTCTTAATGTCCAACATCCAGTTCCCTACCCTTACCCCGAGTCAGTCCGCCCATGATTAAAGGTCTCAAAAAATTTGGCCGCGAACTGGGGTACCGACGAGTACCACCCAAGGGCTTGCAGCACATGCGCGACAGTCTGATGGACGACTCGGACCTGGACCGCGACTACATTGTGCTGACGATCGGGGCCTGCATCATTGCCTCCTTGGGGCTGTTGTCTAACAGCGCAGCGGTGATCATTGGGGCGATGCTGGTCGCACCGCTGATGCTGCCGATCCGCGGCATGGCCTACGGCATCCTCGACGGCGATCCGGAACTGCTAAAAACCGGGGCCAAGTCTCTGCTGGTGGGGACAGCGATCGCCATCGCCTTGTCCTATGCGCTTGGCCTCGTGCTGGGTTTTTCGGACTACGGCAGCGAGGTTTGGGCGCGCTCTCAGCCAACGCTCTTGGATTTGGGAATCGCGATCGCGGCAGGGGGCATTAGCGGCTATGCCAAGGTCCAACCCAGAATTTCTAGCACGCTGGCCGGAACGGCCATTGCCGTAGCCCTGATGCCGCCGGTCTGCGTGATTGGCCTAGGGCTAGCCCAGTGGGAGCTGACTACCCTCAGCTGGGGCGCTACCCTGCTGTACCTGACCAACCTGGTGGGCATCACCCTGTCCTGCATGCTGGCGTTTTTGCTCACGGGCTATGCCCCCATCAAACAGGCTCGCCGTCCGCTCAGCTTGGTCAGCATCTGTACCGCTGTGCTGGTGGTGCCCCTAGCGCTGAGCTTAGTACAGCTCGTCCGCCAGAACCGGCTAGAGGCAGAGGTCAGAAACGTTTTGCTGAACGGGACGGTCACCTTTCAGCAACAGCTGCGTCCATTTAGTATCGAAACCAACTGGCTCGCCAGCCCGCCTCAGATCCTTCTAGTTGTGGCGGCCGTCGAACCGCTGACGCCCAAACAGGTACTTTTGCTAGAAGACTATCTCGAACAGCGGCTTGATCGCCGGTTTGAGCTGATTTTTGAGGTGGGGCAAATTCAAGAGGTGAGAAGCTCCGGCGTGCAGTTACCCGGCGAGAACCAGATAGACACCCTGACGGAGCCGTCCCAGCTGCTAGAAACTGGCGACCATACCCGTTAAAGTCCCTTATCCGCTGCAGTCAGGTTGCCAGTTAGATAACACTCTCCAACCCAGACCTAGCGTGTGACCTTGCCCTTGTTCCCTTGCCCCCTATGCCCTTGCCCCAAAGTCAACTGGGACAAGACCGACCCGCGTATCCCTTAACGCTATCTCTGGCCGACATCTGAGCCATGCGCTGACGGTAGCGCCAGAAAAACAGCATTGCCACTGCACCGATGGCGATAGACTGCCCGCCCCAAAGCCCAACACTCCCCCACCGCGCACTGAGGCTGTAGCTGGCGAGACTGCCGACGCCCCAAAACCCCAGAATATTCAGCAGCATTGGCATCTGAGTGTCTTGCAGGCCCTGAAGCGCACCGTAAATCGCCTTCTGTGACCCATCTAGAATCTGCACGAGGGCACCCACCTTAAGCAGCGGTAATGCCGCCGCCACAATGGTGGCATTCGCTGGATTGTCTACGTCCAGATACAGCCCAACCACAGCCTGGGGAAATCCCAGAAACAGCACTGAGGCAACTCCGGTGAACAGCCCTGTCATGACGAGACTAACCACCGTAGCTCGATGGACCCCGGCCAAGTTTTCCTTACCCAGCCACTGGCCCACCCTCACCGTTGTGGCATAGGAGAACCCCAGCGGCACCATAAACACAACCACGATAGTTTGGAAAACAATTTGGTGACCGGCCAATACCGCCGTCCCTAGCGTCCCCATCCAAACCGTGATTAGGGTGAAAAAGCCCGTTTCCAAGGCAGAGAACAGACCAATGGGAACGCCAATGCGGATGAGTGCCCACAGTGGACGACGCTGAAAGCGATGCAGCTGCCCCAACAGGTGATAGGGCTTGAGACGGGGGTGATACTGCACATATAGGGCTAGCGCAATAAACATGCCCCATAGGGTGACGGTGCTCGAAATTGCCAGCCCCGTTAGCGCTAGACGCGGTAACCCTAACTTGCCAAAGCCCAGCACATAGTTGCCCACAATATTCAATGCGGTGCCAACAACCATAATGTTCATCACGGGTCGGGCCTCAGACAGTGCTGAGACCGCCGAGCGCAGCGCTGCAAAGCCCACCGCTGGCAGCAGCCCCCACTGCATGACTTGAAAGTAATCTCCAGCCAGTCCTACGGTGGTTTCATCCTGACCGAGCGCCAGCAAAATAGGGGTCAGTTGCCGAACCAGCATCTGGGCTGGCAGCGCCACCAGTAACGCTAGCCATAGCCCCTGACGAGACAGTTGCTGCACCTGAGCGGTCTTACCGGCACCGAAAGCCTCGGCCACGAGCGGGCTAACCCCGGTCACAAACCCACCGGCCACCACCATAATCGAGACAAACACAATCGCGGCTAGCCCACCGGCAGCCAACACATCGCCACCCATGCGACCCATCATGATGGTATCGGCAAAGCCCGTGGCAGACTGGGCTAACTGGGCACTCGCCAGGGGAATCGCCACCTGACTGAACGCAGCTATCTCGTCTTGCCAAGCTGAGCCGCGGGGCCGTTTAACAGTGTTGAGGAGCTGCATAACACTTACCCTCTATTAAAAACAGTGAGAATAAACAACAGATTTAACTTTCAAAACCCTACACAGCCGCAGACCTGGCTTCGTCTACCTTGAGCGTTGTTCCCGAGATAAACTTAGCGGCGTCCGACAACAGAAAAAGGACTGTTTCGGCTAGTTCCTTGTAGGTTGCTGGTCGTCCCCACATCAGGTCATCGGGAACAGACCACCCCTCTAGTTCGGCCATATCATCAGCCACAAAATAGGGGGCGATCGCGTTAAAACGAATACAATCCTGCCGGTAACGCTGACTGTAGAGCTTCATGAAGCCCGTCATTGCCGCTCGCAAGGTGCCACTGAAGGGAGTACCCAAGTCAGGTTCTTGAGTATCAGAAGCGGTAATAGCCACAATCGTGCCGCCGCTCTGATGCTGCATCACGGGCGTCACCAGCCGCGCTAGCCTGACAACGCTCAGAAACAGCAGATCAAAGGTCTCTTGCCATAGCTCGTCAGAAATTTCTAGCAAATTGGGTCGCGGTGGATCGCCAAAGCTCAGCACCAGCGCATCAATGCGGCCCCAGCGATCCAACGTGGCAGAAACCCAGCGCGCTAGATCCTCTGGCTGAGTCATTGACCCTTGGGTAGCGATACCCCCTAACTCATCTGCCAACGAGAGTACCGAGGCAGACCGAGCCAGGAGAGAGACACGGTAACCCGACGCGGCCAATAGACGAGCGCAGCCTGCGCCAATGCCACGACTGGCTGCGGTTACTAGCACGACCTTAGCGGTTGCGGACCGATCTTCAGTTATATGGCCAGGGGATAGCGTTGGCAGTTTCTCCTGCATAGGAAGGAATGAAGTCAAATGAACTATCCTCAGGCTAATCTTTGCCTTATAAGATGAGAAGCCCCCAAAATGGCAAAACACTTTTTCCAAAAAGGAATAAATATTGAGACAGTCGCAACCCTTGAGGAACCATGGCAGCTGGAAACCTAACTGAGCTGGTGGCCTTTGTTGAAAGCGTCAATGCCAACAGCTTTAGCGCGGCGGCGCGATCGCTCGGCACCACCCCCTCGGCCATCAGCAAGCGGGTGGCCAAGCTCGAAGACCGCCTGGGGGTAAGGCTGCTGCAGCGGACGACGCGATCGCTCAGCCTGACACCGGAGGGCATCACCTACTACGACAGCGTGTCTCAGCTGCTACAGGCGCTCGAAGACGTCAGCGATCGCGTGGCCTCTCGGTCTCGACCGCGCGGCAAACTCACCGTCAGCGCGTCCGTTGACTTTGGCCAAAGTTTTCTGATGCAGGTTCTCCCCGATTTTCTGGCGCAGTACCCGGACATTGAAGTTGACTTACGCCTCAGCGACCGGCTGGTTGATTTGGTCACCGAGAGTATTGACGTGGCGCTGCGACTGGGAACCCCGAAAGATTCCAGTCTGATGCGTCAACACCTGGGAGAAACCCAGCTGGTTCTCTGTGCCTCACCCGAATACTTGGCTAAGGCCGGTATTCCTGACACACCCCACGACTTGGTCCACCACAACTGCATGCGCTACGTCTTCGAAGAACAGCCGCTACCCTGGGAATTTTGGCTCAATGATGCCTGGCAAACTATCCCCGTCACTGGATCGCTAAATTCAGACAACGGTGAGGTTTTGCGACAGGCGGCGTTAGCAGGGCTAGGGTTTGCCCGCCTGCTAGACTTCCAAATCAAAACCGAGCTTCAGAGTGGTCGCCTTATCTCCCTATTTTCTGAGCAGCGCCACCCTGGTCTACCCATCCAGGCGGTATTCGTTCACAAACGGCATCTCTCGCTTCGGGTTCAAGTCTTCCTCGATTTCATGGTGACCTGTTGCCGCCAGGCACAGCTTCAAGCTTCTTCATCACAAAACTTGTCGATAGAGGCCTAACAACCGACTATCGCCAGGCACAGCTTCAAGCTTCTTCATCACAAAACTTGTCACTGGAACTTGATTCTCTAGACGCACCGTCTTAGGCACCGTAGGTTGCTCACTGCAAACGAGGTCTATGCAAGAGAAAACCGAAAAAGTTTTAATGACGGCGCTCGCTAGCAGCGTGGGATTGCTGTTTGGCAGCCTGTACTGGTTCTACAGTCATACCCCTACGCTAGTGACCGAAGCGGGTTCGGCCACGCCCCCAGCGGCAACCAGCGAAGCAGCTCAGTCGGGAGCAGCCCCCCTCACCAACTGGTTTGGCCGTACCGCGACAATAACGCTGCTGGGAGACACCTTCAGTGGACAAAGCCTGTTGCGCCAACCTGAATTTCAGCGGGAACTGGCTGCAGCTGAACTGGCGTTTACCTACGAAAACGAACTCGATCAGGTCGTTCGGCTCAAGCGACTGGGTAAAGATGCCGACTTAATTGTCACCACCCTAGACCAAGTCATTCGCCAGCAGCCCAAGGGCAAAATTGTAGGACTGGTCAGCCGCTCAGCCGGGGCCGATGCCCTGGTGCTCAACACCCGCGATTATCCCGAACTCACCTCTATCGCGCAGTTGCAAACCCTCATCGCCGCGACCCGTAACGACGTCTACCAGCTTGAGTTTGCCTTTGCCAGCGATAGCCCCAGTGAGTACCTGGCCGGTGCCTTAGAAGTTCGGCACCCAGAGTTGAGTCTCAGTCAGCTCCGTCCTCAGCGTTACAGAGATGCCTCGGAAGTCTGGCAAGCCCTTCAGTCTACTGAACACAGTCCCGTCGCTGTGATGTTGCGCGACCCCTATGTCACCCGCGCCGCAGAACAGGGCTACACCATTGCCACTAGCAGCGATACCCTACCTGACCCGATTGTCAGTGTGATTGTGGCCTCTGACCAAATTCTGCGCAGCAACCCTGAGGCGGTGTCACTTTTTCTGGAGGTTTACTATCGGCACATCGACAACGATGTCCGCAATTCAGCCGAACTCCAGGCCGTAGTCGCCCGCGATGGCAGCATTGAAGATCAGGCTGGGGCCATAGTCCTAGACCATATTGATTTTTTTACGGCCTTAGAAGCACATCACTGGTTGGCAGACGGTCGCCTAGCAGAACAGGCGCGGAAAATCAGCGCCGTTTTGGCGATGACCGGCCAGCTCAATCGTAGCCCCCGCGATTACGAGCCCCTGTTTGATCCGGTCCCCATTGAACTGGCCGCCCACAATACTCGGGTATTAGTGGAACTGGTAGAAGTAGAAAACCCCGAACTGGCGGACCGCTTCAAGGGACTGGGCAATACGGTCCAGACACGTTAGGTCAATCTGGTGTGCTGACCATCTTGTGTGCCCAGGACTGGGCACTAGCGGCGCTCGTACAGACGCAGCTCAAATCGATCCAGCTTCATCGTGCCGATGGTTTCGGTATCTTGCACCAGTGTGTAGTCCGTTTCGATGGTTGTGGCTACGGTCTGGGTTTGGCTGGCAAACTCATCAGCGTCCGGCGTTTTCCAGACTGGAAACGGTGTTTGGAGCCACAGCACACGGTCATAGGTCGCTGCTGTCAAGGCTGCATCTAGGGCAGCGGCAAGGTCCACCGAGTCCGTCGCTAGCAGTTCTACGGGCAGGTCGGCATCAACCGTATGGGCCAGCCGAGTGACATTGCCCCAGGCCCGCGAGTTCATGGCCACCAGCGTTGACCGGCTGGGCTCCTGCTCAATCCATTCGTTGACCGTGCGGAAGGTATCCCGCTCTCGCAGCACCTGATCGCCCACCCCCACCACAAAATAGAGAGCCAGCAGCGCTCCCATCGCGACCCCCTGCCATCGCCGTGACAGCGACAGTATCCAGCCGGATATCAGCAGCAGACAACCCGGTACCGCTACGATAGTTGTTCGTCCCCAGCCAAACCCCACCGTGTAGCTGTTGCCAACAATGTCCAGCGTCCAGGCGACCAACAGCGGCCCCAGCCCCAGCACCACACCGGCCAGCAGCAGCCGATAGCGCCCCCGGCTGTAGATGCCTAAAATGCAAATGCCTAAGAAGAGCAGCGCGATCGCACCTACCCCCACGGCCACGGGCTTGATATCTGCGGCAATGGGATCGAACCCGGCTGTCCAGCGGCCCAGTACCAGATGATCGCCCAGGGTTTGCAGCAGGTCTTGAACGTGGCGTACTACCGGATTGCCGTCACCCGCAACCTGGCTGAGTGACCCGCCCCGGTTCCGCAGCTGCTGCCGGGTGCCCCAAACCGCCCAAGGAACAGCCAATAGACCGCCCGTCGCCAGACACAGCCCGTACTGTAGCCAGCGACGCCACCCCATCACCAGCACCAAAATGCCCAGCGAAATTAGGCAGTAAATGAAAAGGTATTGAGTTAACAGCCCCGCTGCGACCGAGAGTGCGATCGCACCCATCAGCAACAGCCGCTGTCCGCCCCGCCAGCGCCGTTCCTGGTCACCCCGCATCAGCGCCACCAGCGCCCACTGACTCAGCAGCGTCCACAGCACCAGCAGCGTATACATCCGCAAATTGAGCGCATGGGACAGCAAAAACGGGTTAAACGCTACCAGCGCGGTGAAGACCAGCGCGCCCCGAAAGTCCATCAGCGTCCGGCCCAAGCCGTAAGCTGCTGCCACCGTCCCCACCCCCGTCAGCGCGACCAGACTCCGCTGCGCCACCTCGCCTGCCCCAAACAGCCGCATCCATAGATGCTGACTCAAGTAGAACAGCGGTGGGTGGACATCGCCCAGAATGCCTTTGAGCACGTTCTTGACGGCCTCGACAGGCGACCCGGCGGGAATAGCCAGTAACGCGCTGTACTCTTTCAGGGCAACTGGATCCATCCCTGGATCGCTGTAGTTGAGCCGCTGCCCAGACGACAGCAGCAGCGATAGCGCTTCGTCATACCAAAGCTCGTGCTGCCCAAGCAGCCAAAACCGCAGCAGAACGATCACCAGCAGGCTCAGCAGCAACCCTGATTCAAACGACGGCTTTTCGAAACTTTTCATAATGGTTTTTATATCCAGGCCCTTCACAATAGACCGATAAGGACGGGTCTGTCAGGACGGGTCTGCTGTGAGGAGGCGTTATTAACGATCGCTAGATTATTAACGATCGCTAGACATACAAGGCCTAGGCCCAACAAGTGCGCCCTGCTCCTAAGTGTGCCCTGGCCCCTACGACCTGATTCGAACCGGGCGTTGAGCTATAGCTTTTTGGGCGATCGTCGCCGTCGATACCAGGCAGCCCCACCCACCAGCAGACCAATCAGCGTCAGCGCCCCGACCAGCGGCAGTACATCACCGGTTTGCAGAGTCTGCAGACCGGAACTACCCAGCATCACAAAGGGCAAGACCCCGGGTACCGTTCCCAACGCGGTACCTAGCACATAGTCTTTGAAGCTAATCGACGTCAGGCCCGCCGCAAAATTGACCAGCCCGTAGGGAATGATGGGCAGCAGCCGAATCGAGAACATGTAAAACAGACCGCCCTGGTGAATCTCAGCATCGAGGGTGCGCCAGTACCCCCCCAGGCGTTTTTCGACCAGGCTGCGCCCAATGGTGCGCGTAAAGCCAAAGGCGACAATTGCCGCGATAATGGCACCGATGCTGGTCCACAGCGTCCCCATCCAGGGGCCAAACAATGCGCCGCCTGCCAGGTTAAGCGCCGTGGAGGGCAAGACCAATACTGTAGCGAAGGTATAAATTGCAATATAGATAATCGGGGCCCAAATCCCGGCTCGCTCTAGCATGGCCTGCATCTTGTCGGTATCGATGCCGCCCATGCCCCACATGGCTGCTGCCGTTGCCGCCAGACAGAAAAGGAATAAGAGTACGACTGGGTTCTTAAGCTTAGATTTAGCAGCCATAGATAAAAGGTCTAATCAGTCTTTTAGGTTTTACAAATTAGTCTTTAGAAGCAAAACGATGGTGGGGCTGAGCAGCGTCACTCAACGCCACCATCGCTGATTCTCAGTTTGAGCTACCCGGCACCGACGCCACGGTGGACGAGGCATGGCCGTTCCCGTTTCGGACTTTTACCGACAGCTCCTGCATGTCTGCCTGGGTTTGGCGGGGCAGCGGGTCGCCATAAAACTCCCGCACAAAGTACAGGGGCCGCCCCTTCACCTCTTCGTACACCCGGCCCAGGTATTCGCCAATCACGCCCAGGCTAATCAGCTGCACCCCGCCCATAAACAAGACCGCTACCATTAGCGAGGCATAACCTGGCACGTCAGACCCGTTGAGGATGGTTCGCATCACCAGATACAGCGCATACAGCAGCGACACCCCTGAGATGCCCATACCAACGTAGCTCCACACCTTCAGCGGCACCATGCTGAAGGAGGTAATGCCGTCCACGGCAAAGTTCCACAGCTTCCAGTAGTTCCATTTGGTATCGCCACTGTGGCGGGGGGCGCGATCGTAGGTGATGTAGGTTTGCTTGTATCCCACCCAGGCAAACAGACCTTTCATAAAGCGGTTTCGCTCAGGCAGCTGCTTCAGGGCTTCGACCACCTGTCGGTCTAGCAGGCGAAAATCTCCGGTGTCCTGGGGAATCGGGACCTGACTCATACGACCAATGGTGCGGTAAAAGCTATTGGCGGTGAACTTTTTCAGCCAGGTTTCACCTTCGCGGGTGCGGCGCTTGGCATAGACGACGTCGTAGCCCGCCTGCCAACGCTCCACCAGTTCGGCAATTAGCTCTGGCGGGTCTTGCAAGTCGGCATCGATGGGGACCACCGCCTGACCGCGCGTGTAGTTGATGCCCGCCGTCAGGGCCGTTTCTTTGCCAAAGTTACGCGACAGCGCCACCACCTTAATGCGGGGGTTGCGGTGGTGGTGAGCAATCAAACCCTCTAGGGTGCGATCTTTGCTACCGTCGTCAACGCAGACGATCTCGTAGCTCATGCCCAGCTGATCGAGCACCGACTCTAACCGTTCAAACAGGTAGTTGATGTTCGACTCCTCGCAGTAGAGCGGCACCACAACGGACAGCTGAGGGCTCGAACTGGCGGGGACAAACGGGGATTCAAGGTTATCCATAGGGATTTAGAAGGCGAGGGACCGAAGGTGAGATCGCGCTAGCAGGCACGCAACCACAGAGATGCAACTGTCGAATCCACCCGCTCTTAAGCCCGTCAGTCCGCTGAATCAAAGCTGAACCGGAGCTAGAGCGAGGGAGCCAGGAGCCGCCTTGAGGCTCTACTTCCTTTAGGATTCACCAGAAGCTGAGTCAGATTGCGATAGTGGTCTCCGTTCGTCAGGAGTTCCATAGCTTTACGCAACCTTACTCACTCAATCAGGGCGCGATCGCGGCAGGACTATTCCTTAGATATCTGAAGATATCCGACGCGATACTCGTAAGGCCGCCCGTCGGATACTTATCCACCATCGCCTGGAGAGTCCCCTTAAGCATCCGTGTTGGCCTGTGCCGCCCTGCTACAACATAGGCGCATATTTTTAGACGCGCATACATACATATTGTTCTTGATGAAATTTTGCTCGCTGTGTGAATTTTGTCTGGTGCGGCACCTTACTGGGACGCTGCCTGAATCAACCGTAGGGTCTTGTACAGTCCTGCGGTATGAATCCAGCCGACAAACCCGGCAAACCGACAGCGCCCCTCAGGGTCGGCCAAAAACACGTGATGGACACCAAAGGGATTGACCCAGGTGCGTAGCGTCAGACGATGCGGCAGCTCAGCCCAGATCTGCGATCGCGCAAAATCGCGCTCGTGGGCGTCGGTCATACCAGGGACGCCCTGAAGCTGGGCTACCACCCAATCGAGTTGCACATCTTCAAGACTGGCGGGCTGGGGTGCCGTTTGCCAAAACTGACGGACCACCCGAGCAACGTAGGGATGCCGCTTGAGCGTATCGTGGGGAATGCCGCTGAGTTCGACATACTGAGCGTGGCGAAACCGAGAACACTGGAGCGGGACCGTGCCGTCGCTGCCGCCGTCAAAGTTACTCGTCACAATCTGGGTCGGCACGCCTTGGGCTACCTTTTCTGCCAATGGCCGACGGTTATGGCCCAAATCGCGGGCCATGCCAATGCCCAGCCCCAACGGGTCCAAAATTCGGCCTAGGTCGGCCCCACCCACAGGAGACCCCACCAGGCTGAACCGCTCCACTGTCGGCCACCACTCCGGGTGCCGTTCCAGCACCTCCAACCAAATCAGCCCACCCATAGAATGGCCCACAATGCGCTTGGGCACCGTGGGAAAACGGATGTGCCAGTCCGACGCAATTCGGTCTACCTCGTCTACCAGCGGGGTAATCCGCCACCAGGTCCGCCAAAACCCTAAATCGGGGGCAACCACGACCGCGTCATTATCCGCCAGCGTATTGGCCCAGTGGGCAATGTCCCGGTTCGTGTCGGCCCAGCCGTGTTGGGCAAACAGCACATAGCTGGGTTGCTTTCGCTCAGGCTGGTGTGGTGCCAGATTCGGAGATTCCAGTGTCGGGGGTTCCGATGTTGGAGGCTCTGATACTGTCGGTTCCGGCGCTGGGGGTTCCGGTACGGGGTTCAACGGGCTGGTCATTGCGGGTAAAGCGTTTGCGATAAACCGGCTTGCCTTGGGCTAGGGTCACACGCTCGCGGTCGGTTTGGGCCGGGAGTGGGTTTTGACTTAGCCAGTCCGGGCTAGAGGGGACGAAGTAGGGGCTCTGCTGAAACTGGTCGCGCATGGCTACAGCGACCTCCTCTACGTCTGACTGTAACCATACCCATCCGTTCACTGGCAAATGCTCAGCCAGTTCTAAAACCAGCCCAGGCTGCACCACCCGCCGCTTTTGGTGGCGCTTTTTGAACCACGGATCGGGAAACTGAATGCTGACCCGCTGAAACTGCGACCCCAGACTAGCCAGCAGTGGCCCCAGTGAGGTGTTGGCATTGCAGAAAATGAAGTGCAGGTTGGTAAAGCCTTCCATGTCGCGCCACTTGAGCGCCTGCGTCACCAGCGGTTCGCGAATTTCTAGCCCCACAAAGTTCCAGCCCGGGCAAGCCCGCGCCATGTCCTTTAGAAACAGCCCTTTCGCCGAGCCAATATCAACATGCACCGGCTGGCTAGGGTCGGCAAATATCGTGTCCCAGTCCGGCGGTAAGACCGGCTGCTGGTACTGAATGTGAAAGGGGTTGACATGTTGACGGACGCGGTTTGGCGGCAAGGCAAATCACCACAAGCGGCAGAAAATTATTCTACGGTGGGAACGGGAACCAATTGGGAGGGAATTGATGGTGGCTGACTTAAACTTTCGCTTTGCCGTGGTGAGCGATCTGCACATCGCCTTACCCCACACCATTTGGGATTCGCCCAAACGCTTTCATCTGGTCGAAGTTAGCATTCCATCCTTTGAGCAAATTTTGGCTCGGCTAGAACGGCAGGGACTAGACTTTTTGCTGCTGCCGGGCGACCTGGTGCAGCACGGCGAGCGCGACAACCATACATGGCTGGTGGACCGGCTGGCTCAGCTGCCCTTCCCCACCTACGTTGTTCCCGGTAATCACGACGTGCTGATGCGTCAGGGCCAGGTACTAGAAGACCACATGGGTCGACGCGAAACGGTTTCCCTAGACGAGTTCACCCACCTGTATCAGGACCACGGCTACCGCACCCCCGGTCAGCCCTACTACTGCCACGAAATTTTGAATGGCGTTCACCTGATTGGCCTCAACTCCAACGGGTTCAACGCCGAAGGCGCGCAGCACTACACCGGCTGGCTGGACCCAGAACAGCTGCAATGGCTGGACCAACAGCTAGAGCGGCTTCAGGGGCA
>CAWUKV010000145.1:0-15270 GCA_963923025.1 uncultured bacterium | reverse complement strand
AGATGTAAGCTCGCTTCCGTCTACCCTAAAATTAAGCTTTGACGATGCACTAGTTATTTCGTTTAATCCAGAGGGCTCAGACCGAGTTCGACCGCTTCGTAGGCTGCGGCCTTATCCATTTGCACCAGAACACTGACGACGGTTATCTCGGATATGTAGCTCGCGCCATTTACGCTAAGACACCACGTCAAGCGAGCCTGCTTGGCATAAACGAACTAGCCCAGAAATAGGCCAACCTTGTTCTAAGGTCACTGGCAGCTGCTGTAGCTCACAACGAAGTACCCCTAAGGCATTAGCGTCCAGCCTGGTCAGAATGGATTTTTGGCTAAACAAACGGCGAGGAAATAGACATTTCCTCGCCGTTTGTACGGACAGTATTTATCATTAAGCACCAACTGGGGCCTATGCCCCTGCCGATAGATCGATGCCTTTAGGCAACGAAGGGTTCTACCCGACCGTAGAAGATACCCTGGACTTTGACATCGTCCGGTGCAGCAGTGCCCATATCCGTGTCGGAAGGTTGCTCACACTCAAAGGTTCCTGCAATTTCGCCAGTCTCAGAATCGACCTTCTCAACTTGCAAAGCGATAGTTCCTTCACCGAGGTCAAAGGCTTTGACGTTCTCACGGCGCAGGTCATCGCTATCGCCACGGGCCGGTAAAGCGACGGCAGTGTCGTATCCTGTCGTCAGACCACGACCTTTGGGGTCAAGGAAGTTGGACGTCCGGTAGGAGGGGACGCGGTAGTCACCAACCAAGTCGGTGGACGAGTTGACCGCATTGAGTCCCGGCTGGCTGTGGGCAACCAGTCCTTTGACGGTAAAGAGGAAGGGAATCTGTTCACCACCCGGCAGCAGGACGGTAATAGCCTGGAAGTCGATGCCGTCAAGTTCCTCAAAGGTGAGGCTGCCGTCCGACTCCGCTGTGAGCTTACCGCGAACCTGGTCAAGGCTAGAGGTATAACGCGTCAGGGGCTTGCCTTGAACGTATTGAGCGGTCTGTCGCTTGTTGGCCGGCTCCTGCTTGACGAAGTAGGTGGTTGGCTCCATACATAGACCAGCCAGCTGGTAGGACTGACCCGACTCGATATCAATAGACCCACGGCGAGCGGTTGATATCTGCGGGCAGCTGTTGGCTAAGCCCGTATTTCTAATCTGATCGTAGGTGAGTGGTGTGTCACTATCGGCGCTAGGAGCGTCACTACAGGCAGTGAGAACGCCCAGGCACAGCGCCAGGAATGCAACGATTAGAGCCCGATACCTCATGGTTACCTCAAACGACAAAGAGCAGCTACATCTATAAAGTTATGGCTTTCAAGTATTTTACACGGGCCATGGCCCTCCTGCATGCCTGGGTTCACCAGCGATTGGCTTGCATCTTTGCGAACGGCAGTGCAGAATGACCCAGCGATCGCAGTCAAGGGGTTTACCAAAGGCTGGGCTGCACAGTCTGAAAAACCTGCTACGTCAAGGGCTAGAGGCTACTGATGTGCCAGATTCAGGGACAAATTCGATAGCGGTTGGGAGTGTATGTTGCGATGACGCCTTCAGATTCAGAGTTTCTAAACCCAGCCACCTCGGCCACCCCCCAAAACGCCGACGAGAAACTGCAACAGCTGGCAGAAACCGTTCAGGAACTAGCCGAGGCCCGTCAGGGAGACTGTCTGGCCCTGCTTGATCTGCTTAGAAAGCTAGAAGAGCAGCACCAAAACATCCGAGAAAATTGGTTTCGAGAAGCGCTCCCCGATAACCGCCAAGTCCTCTACCGATTGCTGAGGGACATCGAGCGAAATGGAGGCTGGCCCTACATTAAGCGGATGACCCTGAAGGAGCTACTGGCAAAACTCTACGAGGCAGAAGAAACCGCCGACGAACAGTAGATGCGTTAAGTCGGTGGATGGGAAATAGAACACCGAACATTTACGGAGGGCCCTTCACTATCGGCTACACAATCATGCGACTTTTGTGAAGCCCCTGTCCTGGGACGCGAAATTTTGAACGGTAGTGCCCACCCTCTGGTACGCTTGCTTCAACGTTTTGGGGCTACCACCTTTTCGACCCGCTACACGTACTGCGATTCCGCGATAAAAACGGCATGAGACACCTGTTGAGGCTTGCCATAGTCTCTAGGCATTGGACACAAAACCATTCAAGACTGAAGCGCTCGGGGCTAGGGCTCCTGTGCCTGTTGCTTAGCCTCATCGGGTTAGGTTGGCGTACGCCAGCCTCAGCTTCCTTAAATCAGTACTGCCAGCTCAGTCAATCAGAAATTGATCGAAAAGAGTCACTGCGACAGGCCGCGCTGCTGGGCGATGCAGATGCCATCGCTCAGTATGATCAGCTTTTGAAACAGCACACCAGCAGCTTGCGGGACTGTCGCCGCCGTGAATGGCCTGCCAATCAGGCGACTTGGCTACGCCTTTACCCCTGTGACTTGCAGCCTGGCATGCTGGACGCACTCATGGATCGCATTGTTAATCTCGGTTACAACGAGGTTTATATTGAGGCGTTCTATAACGGGCAGGTACTGCTACCCCAAGCCGAAAACAACACGGCTTGGCCCAGTGTGGTGCAGACCCGCGGTTATGAGAATAGGGACTTGCTGGCTGAAGCGATCGCGGCAGCGCGGCGGCGCGGACTAAAGGCCAGTGCCTGGATGTTCACGATGAATTTCGGCTATTCCTACGGGCAGCGGGCCGACCGCCAGCAGGCGTTAGCCCGCAACGGTAGCGGGGTCGATACCCAAACCTTTGCCCTCAACGGTCAAAGCAACAGTCCCGAAGAGATTTTTGTCGATCCTTACAGCACTCAGGCCCAGCGAGACTATGTGCAGATGCTGCAAGGGGTGCTGCGTCGCCAACCCGATGGCGTGCTGTTTGACTATATTCGCTATCCGCGCGGATTAGGCGCAGCATCGGTAGCCAGTGCCGTCGGCGATCTGTGGATCTACGGCACATCCGCCCAGCAGGCACTGCTACAACGAGCGCTCAATAAAAAAGGACAAGAACTGATTCGACGATTTGTCTATCAGGGTTACATTACCGCCAGCGATGTAGAACAGGTTGACGAGCTGTTCCCAGAGGAAGGCGCGCCCCTGTGGCAAAGCCGTCGGCCGCCCGAGCCCACCGAAGAACCCACCCCCGCCGGCGTTCGGCGACCGTTACTGCAAGAAGAACTGTGGCGGCTCAGCGTAGCTCATGCCATTCAGGGCGTTGTCGACTTCTTGACGATGGCGGCACGAACGTCCCAACAACAGAGCATTTCAGCCGGTGCCGTTTTCTTTCCCAGCGGCAATCAGGCGGTGGGCACCCAAGGGTACGACTCCCGCTTACAGCACTGGGACCGCTTCCCCCAGAACATTACCTGGCATCCCATGGCCTACAGCATCTGCGGCAACGCCAGCTGCATCGTGCGAGAAATTCAGGCCGTCATTGACAAAAGCAACAATATTAACAATGTTCGTCCCGCACTGGCCGGTACCTGGGGCAGCGCCCTAGGCAACCGCCCTTCCTTAGAAGTTCAGATGAATTCTATTCAAAGGGCTGCACCAGAATTGACTTCGGTTAGCCACTTTGCCTACTCCTGGCAAGATCCTGAGTTTGATCGTATTCGCAAGTTCTGTCAGCTTTAGATCCATCGGATCGACTGAGCGGCAGCAGCTGTAGCGTTTGCTATGGCAATCCGCGAAGAGGTTGAACCGGATTGCCAGTCACAGAGCGCTCTAGCCTAAAAGGTCAAGCCTGACTCGGAAGTTCAAGCAGAGTAACCAGTAGTAAAGTTGACGGCCAATCTCTCAAGGACAGCTAGCGATTGAGAAAGACAGCTTCTATCTTTTCAAGCATTGCTACCACATCAGCAGTAGGACTGTCAGCTTCAGCTGTAGGGGTTGGTCTAGTCGTGGCCTGAGCAAAAATAATCGCTTGCAGGCTGAGGGTGATGATGGCAGCCTGTACAAATCGCTCAAACACAGAGATCACCCCACCCGCAGTTGAGAATAGACTACCGTCATAGAGAATAAATGTAATCGTAGATGTTACGTAATCTCGACTGTCATACCCACTTTGTCGCATTACGCTACAGGCGAACAACGCCTAGCGCCGGATGAGCTGGCCAACAGTGGCAACACCAACGGTGCAACTATCGGTGGGGTAGCCTTACCCACTGTGGCTTCACAACCTGACTCAACCTTTTCGCAGGTCGCGAAGCCGGAGCGCTTTACGTTTAAGGGATAGCTATACTTGGCGGCTCAAGCAAAATGTATAGTCAGCGCCACTCACGTCAGGACACTGAGCATGGTGCTTGTAAATGACGGAGAAAGAAACGGCATCGCAGAGCTTGATGTCGGACCCGGGACAGTTCTCAATAGTGCCCACTGGACATCCCAATGCTTGACGCTGGTCGTCAACCGTCCACATTGCCGCTGGCTACATTTCAAAATAAAGAATTGCCAAAAAATAGACCCTATTCAAAATTCGGCTAATTACATTGAAGGGCAGTGCTGCCGAATGCAGCGTGCCGTTAGCCCATTGATTTAGACAGGGTCTATGACAGTAAAGCAATTCATTCTGCTTGGGTCACCAGGATCTAGGCTCAAAGCGCAGGCCATTGCACTGGCAAAAAGCTGGAATCTGCCCTACATTTCCTTCTCAGACCAAGTCGCCGCAGCCGTTCAACAGGACACGGACAAGGGGCAAGCCCTTCGGTCTTATACCGAAGCGGAGGAGCCCGTTCCTGACGAACTGTGTTTCAAGATCTTACGAAGACAGCTTGAGCAGCCCGACGCCATGCTGAAAGGCTGGGTGATTGAAGGATTTCCTCACAACGCTGCCCAGGCAGAGCTATTGAACAATTGGCTTGAGGTAGTAGGTCAGCCACCTGCCGTTGCAGTCCACCTCAAGACCATGACCGGCATTTTAATGAATCGGCTGGCGTCAGAAAGTAACCTTTCGACACCGGCGCTACGCCGCCAGTTGGCTCAATACCAAGAAGAGATTACACCCGTTCTGGACTACTACCAGCAACAGGCTCAGCTCAAGACTGTGAACGGCAATCTCTCCTTTGATGAGGTAGCCCATGAACTGTTTCAATTGGGGCACGACAGCAGTAGCGCGGCACGTTTCATCAAAGACGAGGCAGAACTGGATTCGCTGCTAGAAAAAGAACCGCTGATGGTTGTGGATTGTATGGCGTCGTGGTGTGGTTCTTGCAAACAGGTCACGCCGCTAATTGACAAACTCGCAACGACGTACGGCGACCGGGTGAATATTCTTAAAATTGACTTTGATGCCAATCAGCAGATTACTGAACGATTTGGCCTAAAAGGAATGCCCGCTGTGATGTTTTTCAAAAATGGGGAACTGAAAGAAACGCTAACGGGCGTGAAGCCTTATCAGGACTATAACGCAGCAGTCAATCGAGTATTGAACTAACGCTGAAATAGAGAGGGAAACGGTGCGTGCAAAGATCCGAATCCCTCCTCTCCTTTAGTTAGCTCTTAGACAGGCCCAACCCGTTCTCTTCGCCGTACCGCTCCATAAAGCGAACAAAACGCTCAAAGGCTTCAGCTGTCTTCATGGTCAAAATCGCTTCGATGCCCGCTGGTTCACCGTTGATAAACTTGCCGTTGACCTCACGAGTAACAATCTCGCCTTCTTCATCGATCAGATACATGCCTGTGATCTCGATGCTGTCATCGGTAATGGCTTGAGGGTATTCAAAGTAGAAAATGGCGCGTCCGTCGCTGCCGTCCTTAGCGCGGGTGACGCGCACCTCGGGGACGACCTCTTCCTTGACGCCACGGGAAAACTGGATTTCAGCCATGATTGATAAAACTCGAATGTTACAGCCGGTAAACCTCTATTGTTGCATTTAACGGCGGTCATTTAACGACTGCCCCGCACCCAGTACGGCGAGGTCAGATTGGGGACTTTTTTTAGTAGCGTCATGGCCTGGTAGACCATTGCGGTGACTTCGGCTCGGGTCGCAACCCGATTTGGCGTCAGTCGCGTTTTGTCCGGATGGTTGAAGACCAAGCCGAGCTGAGTGGCTGTTGCGATCGCGCGCTGCGCATAGGCCGGAATCTGGGCGCGATCGCTAAACTGGCGCAGCACGTTGGTATTGGGTGGGCTCATTGACATCAGCTCCATTCCACTGACCAGCGACAGCAGAACTTGCAGCTTGAGGACGGGGTTTTGAGGCGCAAAGGTATAGTCCGGGAAGCCCGACAGAAACTCGGCTCGATAGGCCCGCTGAATTACCTCTGCCGCCCAGAAATTCGCAGGCACGTCCACAAATGTCGCCGCCGCACGGCGAGTCCCTGGCGAAAACGCGCCGACGATCAATGAGGCAAACTGTGCCCGCGTCATCGGACTATCGGGCAGAAAGGTGCCGTTGGAAAAGCCGCTGACCAGATTGCGCTGGGCCAAAGCCGAGATGTAGTCCCCAGCCCAGTGACTGTCAGTATCGGGAAAGTCTGAGGCGCTGGTTTCACGCGGCTGGACGATGTAAGCAGAAGAAACCGCAGACATTTTGCCCTGCCGCACCAGGGTCTGATACACCAGCGCCGCCGTCTCCGCCCGGGTAATCGGCTCCATTGGCCGCAGCCGGTCCACGTCGGGATAGTTCACCAAGATCCGCTGCTGCGTCGCGGCGGCCACGGCCTCGGTGGCATAGGTCGGAATTTGAGCGCGATCGCGATACACCACCAACTGGTCGGACTGTCCAACCCCCAGCTCTAACCCACTGACCAAGGCCAGCAGCGCCTGTACTCGGGTCATTGGGGCGTTGGGCCGAAAGGTCCCGTCGGGGTAACCGCTGATAAACCCCTGGGCCTGAGCGCGATAGATAACTTCCCGTCCCCAAAAATTCTGTGGGACGTCGGCAAAGGGTCGGGTCCGACTGCTGCTACCAGTCCCGCTAGGAAATGCCGCCATGACTAGCGCCGCAAACTCCGCCCGCGTCACCGTCCGCTCCGGTCGGAAAGTGCCATCCAGAAAGCCCCGCACCAGTCCAGCTTCGGCTAGCGGGTCAACAAACGGGGCGGCCCAATGGCCGGATAGATCGGCAAAGCGGCTGGTGAGTGGCGGAGCCGTCTCCTCCGGTACTGGCGTTGGGGTTGGCGTAGGCGTGGGGGCCACCTGGCCGAGTAGCGGCGGCGGCACAGCCACCGGATCGGGCAAATCGCTCAGCTGATAGCGAATCCGACCGCTGACCGTATTGGGATTGAGCTGATTGCCGACGGTAACCAAGTCCTGGCTAGTATCGTTGCGCAGGTTCCATTCCGCGTTGCCCGACAGGGTATTGCCACCGGGGTCGTGGGGCTGGCCCAAGTCTGGCACGGCCTGGTCCTGCACCCAGAGGCCGGTGGCCTGGTTACTGGTCAGCCGATTTTGTCTTAGTACAGGCCGGGCAGAGCGGGATAGTACGAGCCCAGCTCGGTTTTCGCTTAGGGTATTGCCCAATAGCAAGGGCGCAGCCTCGTCGCTTATCGCCATGCCATAGCCGGTTTTGCGAAACGTGTTTTGCCGCACTTCTCCCTTGGCCTGCCGCACCATGAACAGGCCACTGGCCGCGTTCTCAAAAAATTCATTCTCTAGAATGACGGGCAGCGCGTTGCCCGAGACAAACACCCCATCGCGGCGGCAGTTGACAAACCGATTGCCGACCAGCACGGGCGTCCCGGTTTCAATCCACACCCCAGTACCCTGATCGAGGCGATTTTTGATGGTCAGGTTACGTAGCTGGGCGCGATCGCGCATCACCACCGTTACCGTCTGCTGGCCAAACTCCTGGGTGGTAAACGCACCGCCCCCCGTCAGCACCACAGCACCGCCCTGACCTGCCAGCGTCACGCCTGCCGGAATCACCAAGGGGAAAGATTCACCCTGGTCGTAGCTGCCTGCCTGGACCTGGATGGTGGTCCCCGTCTGCGCTTGCCGCAGCGCGTGACCAATGGTTTTAAGGGGGGCACTGGCCGTGCCAGACTGACTATCGCGCCCCGTTGCACCGTTTACATAAAGGACTGCCATCAGGTCCGTTGACAGGAAGAACGTACCCAGGCTACCTAATTGATGGGAGATAACCGTCAGATCAGGTTGGATTGTAATGGTTGGGTCCAGCGCGCCCTGGCTAATCAGCCTTGATTACCCGTGGCTTCACAGGCTGACAGGGCGTCCCCATGCAAATCTGCTGTGGCGGCATCGACTTAAACACGCTGCTGCGGGCACCAATTAGCGCATTCGCCCCAATCGTCACCCCCGGTCCCACAAAGCAGTCGGTGGCAACCCAAGCCCCATTTTCAATCGTGACTGGGGCGGTCTGAAGCGCAAAGGTCGGGTCGCTGGCATCGTGGCTGCCGGTGCAGAGGTAGCTCCGCTGGGAAATGACGCAGTGCTGCCCCAGCCGAATCGGCGCAAGGCTGTAAAGCACCACATCGTCACCCACCCAGCTGTAGTCGCCAATCTCGATCTTCCAGGGATAGGTAAAGCGGGCCTTGGGCCGAATTACCACGCCCTTGCCTATCTTGGCCCCAAACAACTGCAGCAGCCACCGACGCGGCGCATGATGAGCATGCAGCGTCAAGGGAAAGACCATGGCCTGCAACAGCCACCATAGCAAAATCACCACCTTCGAGCGCCCGGCACTAAAGCCGGGTTGATGATATCGCCGCAAGTCGGTCAGCGACGGCGCACCGATGCCCAGGCCAGACTCCGGCAAGTGATTGACCGAATGACGATCAGCAACCATTGACACCAGGCCACTCCTCCAAGTCTTGTTCTCAACTGGCACTAATGGTTTTCACCACTCCACTTGAGCCAGGATTCCCATGCTGCCTTCTACCTTCTGCCTTCTCCCCTACCCCTTCGCATCAGCAGGCTGCCCCAACGGCTGAGCAGGCGTTTCAGACTTAGCCACTGGCTTATCTTTCTCCGTCAGGTTCAGCTTGCCACCAAACTGAAGCTCATAGAGTTTCACACCAATTTGGTACTCGTACTGGCTCAGCAGACGGGCGTAGATGTAGCCCGGATAGCCGTCTAAGAAGCCCAGCCGAATGATGTAAAACAGGACAAAGCGTAACAGCGGCTTAAAGGGCAACCGGACCCAAATCTTTTTGAGGAAGCGCTTGCGCTGCACCGAATCGCCGAATAGGTTGGCCCCGATGGTGCCGCCATCCCCCATGCCAGTCAGCAGGTTGTAGTACACCCGCGCCTCCCAGTTGGAGTAGCGGTTGTGGCGTGCCAACCAGTGATACAGGTCGCGAAAATCGATGTGGAGCATGTCCTCTTTGAGGTAGCCCACCTTACCCGTTTCGACCACCACGTGTTCGTGGACCTCGTTGTCGCCCGTATTGCGAATTTCTTCGGTATTTAGGTTCTCATAGCGGCCCAGCTTGTGGCGGAACAGGCGCAGGTTCCAATCGGGATACTTGCCGCCGTGGCGAATCCACTTACCCAGGAAAAAGACCTTGCGGTTGAGGTAGTAGCCGTCCTGATCGCCCTGGATAACCTCAGCAATTTCGTCCCAGAGTTCAGGGGTAATGCGCTCGTCGCAGTCGACAATTAGCACCCAGTCATTGCTAAAGGGCAGGTTGTCTAGGGACCAGTTTTTCTTTTTGGGCCAGCGACCATTGAAGTGGAACTGCACCACGTTGGCCCCGTAGGACTCAGATATCTCAATGGAGCGGTCTTCACTTTGGGAATCGACGACAAAGACCTCGTCCGCACGGGCCACACTCTCCAGACAGGCGGGCAGGTTCTCCTCCTCGTTCTTGGCGGGAATGAGAACCGACACAGGAAGTTTAGCGGCTGAGGCTGTCATAGCGTTGCTGAGGGGTTGGTTGGCTGAAAACAAACGTGAGAAAGACCTGCTTACTTTAGACAGGCGGGAACGGGGGCAATCCGGGGCGGTAGGGGCAGGGGCACGAAAATTGACGAAAACTTGTCGGAACTGAGCTAGCGGAAATGGTCAGCCATAGCGGGGCTATCCTGGCATCTATGTGGGCTTGGGCGCGGGCTTTAGCAGGTCACGAATCACGCTACCCAGGTAGCCCACTTGACCGTAGGCATAGGCAAAGTTTTCAAACCGACGGGCCGGGTCGTGGATAAACTTCAAGGTTTTGTAGGCACCGCGCACCAGTCGTTCTCCCCCGCGTCGAAGCTGCCCGACCCCGGCTCGGCCCGACACCTGCTCGCGGTAGCACTCGCTGATGCCCTGCCACCAGCTGCGACTCAGGAACCAGCCCGGTTTGAGGCGGGCTGGGGCCACGTTATGGGCAGCCAAGGCATCGGGAATGTAGGCCACCTGCCAGTCCTGACGTAGCGCCAGCTGGGTCATGTGCAGCTCTTCGTTAGAGAGCAAATTTTTGCCCACCCGACCCAGGTTGGCATCGAAACCCCCAACTGCGTCAAGGAAGGTTTTACGGATGGCGTAGTTGAGGCCGCGCGGCGTTAGGTTGGGGTTGGTAATAAAGGTTAGGTCATTGCCCAGGTCGTACGCGCCGAGGCCGCTAGCCAGCTCATCCGAGAGCCAGCTGGGCGGTGCTGTGACGGTGTCGGGCCAAAGTAGCGTAACTTTGCCACCCGCGATCGCAACCTTTGGATGCTGCTCAAACACAGCAACCAGCGCCGCCAGCCACTGCTCGCTCGCCTCAGCATCGTCATCTAGATAGGCCAAAATCTGGCCCCTTGCTGCTTGCGCGCCCCGATTGCGGGCCACGGACAAGCCAAGGGTTTCCTCGTACACATAGCGCAGCCGACTGTCTCCCAGTCGCGCCTTGACCACGTCAGCCGTAGTATCAGTGGAGGCATTGTCGATCACAATTACCTCGTAACGGTCAAACGACTGCTGGAGCAGACTGTCGATGGCCGCGCCCAGGTACTGGTCGCGATTGTGGGTACAGATAATGGCGGAAATAATCGGCTCGGCCATGTCGTTTTGATAAAAGGGGTGCCCGTGGGCATCGGCGCAGTAGCTGTAGAATCCTTAGCCAGCGATGGGTTGAGTCATCGCCGGGGAAGATGACTCGCCAGCCCGTCTATAAGATGCCCGCTTCTGTAAACTCTTCTACGTCTGCTGCCCACATTACTGAGGTTGCCCTATATGATTCGGGCAAAGGCATCGAGTTTCATTGATTCTTCAACTGTATCTGTAAACTTCGTAAACGAATCGCGGTCTGCCAGTGACCGTTGGTTGACACTGAACCGCGATCGCAGCTCGGAGGTAACCCCATGCGCAGCCTAACTGACCGCAGCCTCAGGACCCTAGACTTAGCCCCCCTGATTGACCACACGCTGCTCGCCCCGGCTGCCACCCCCGCCCAAGTCGAACATTGGTGCCTAGAGGCCGACCGCTACGGCTTTGCTGCCGTGTGCTTTGCGCCGACCCACATTCGTCAGGCGGTGGAACTTCTCCACAATCGCTCTCCCCAGGTCTGTGCAGTGATTGGTTTCCCATTGGGAGCGACGACCGCCGCAGTTAAGCTGTACGAAGCCCAAGAAGCCGCCGAAAACGGCGCAACGGAGCTGGATGTGGTGATCAACCTCAGCTGGCTCAAAACCGGCAATACTAGCGCGCTCCATCAGGAGCTGGTAGATATTGTGGAGGCCACGGGCCAGACGGTGAAGGCCATTCTAGAAATGGGACTGCTGAATGAAGCTGAAAAGCGCCTGGCCGCAGAAGTGTGCATGGACGCAGGGGTGGCATTCCTCAAAACCAGCACTGGCTGGCAGGGCGGTGCGACCGTAGACGATGTCAAACTGCTTAAGAGTATTGCCCAGGATAGTATCGGCATCAAAGCCTCAGGTGGCATTCGCACCCCCGAACAGGCAGCCGCGCTGGTGGAGGCAGGCGCGACCCGGCTGGGTACCTCGAGAGGACCAGAAATTTTACGTTTGCAGGCCGAGTGGGTCGAGAGCAGTAGCGAAGCGAGCAGCAGCAAATAGACAGGCAGAAAATAGACAGGCAGAAATCGCCCATCTTTCCTGGGATAAGTCCACCACCTCAGGCCATCTCAACGGCAAGGGCTAGATGCCATACTTATCAATCTTTCTTAGTTTCTTTTTCGAAGTCTTGCCAGAAATTAACCTTTCCGGGGCAGAATGATCAGGTAATGAACTTCAGGTAGCGCGTGATTCGTCTATGACTTCCTCTGTAAAACCGGCTGATAATGCGCCCGCGCCCATTGCTGCACTGGCCCTTAAGGTGGTCGGAGGCATTACGATTCTGGCGGGCCTGGTAGATTTCATCATTTTGCCTTTGCCGTTCAACCTGGCGGAGCGTCAGTGGCAAATTGCCGTCACTCGCGCCCTGGTTGAGCGAGGGATTGTCCCGCTGGTGGGTATTGCCCTGCTGTTCGCTGGCTTTTGGATTGAAAGCTACGTCGGCGTTGTCCGACGTCGGTTCAACCTGATGATTGATAGCCGGTTCTGGACCTGCATCATGGCCTCATTTTTCGGGGTCTTCTTCCTGATCTTGGCGTTTATTCACCCCAACAACGTCCATCAGCAAAGCCAAGAAGCGCTCAACCGTCTAGAGGAGCAGGCGACCCAAGCTGAAACTCAGCTAGAGCAAACCCTAGCTCAACAGCTCAACCAGCAGCGCGGCCAGATTGACGCCCTGCTTCAAAACGAAGATTTGCTTAACCAAGCCCTGTCTAGCGGTGAGGTCAGCGAGGAGCAGGCTGCTCAGATTCAGGAATTTCGTAACGACCCTAACGCCGTCGATAGCTTCTTACAGCAGCAGGCGTCCCAGGCTCAAACCCAGGCCCAAACTGAAATTGGCACCCGACGAGAGGAAGCCGTCAACAGCGTCCGCCGCGACGCCTTGAAAGACAGCGTACGGATTTCGATCAGCAGCCTACTCCTGGCAATTGGCTATGCCTTTATTGGTTGGACAGGGCTGCGACGGCTGCTAGCAATTAACAAGTAGTCTGCCTGGGTACAACCCAGCGTCCTGCTAAACCTCTGCCACGTCCAGAACTAGAGTTTTCCCAGGGGAAAAGCCATAGATTTTTAGGCTATACGCGGTTCGGAACTACAGGTTTCAGGCTGGACGTGGTTTATCTCGCTCCACATTTGACGAACCTTTGACATCGTGGCAGTCCGTTTAGAAAACGGCTGCCACGATGTCGTCTTGGATGTCAAAGTTAGCGTTCACCGTCTGCACGTCGTCTAGATCTTCTAACGCATCCATCATCTTGAAGAGCGATCGCGCCTGGTCAGTATCGGTAACGTCTATCGTATTGCTCGGCACCCAGCGCAGCTCCACGTCTCGCACATTAAACCCCTGAGTCTTCATCGCGTCGCTCAGCGACTCTAAATCGGTGGGGTCGCAAAACAGCTCAGTGCCCAACAGATCCTCGTCAATGTCTAGAAACTCATAGGTTTCAGCGCCCCCCTCTAATGCCGCATCCAGCAGCGTCTCCTCGTCGGGCTGGCCCGCTAAAACCACCACACCTTTCTGATCAAACATCCAGCTGACGCAGCCGGTTTCACCCAGGTTGCCACCGTTTTTGCTAAAGGCAGACCGTAGGTCCGCTGCCGTACGGTTGCGATTATCTGTCAATGCTTCAATCAGGACGGCGACCCCGCCCGGCCCATAACCCTCGTAGCGAATGGCCTCGTAGGCATCACCATCGCCTTCCCAGGTGCCAGACCCCTTTGCGATCGCGCGGTCAATATTGTCATTGGGCACCCCTGCCGCCTTGGCCTTATCGATAGCCGTGCGCAGTTGAAAGTTGCCCGCCGGGTCTGCCCCACCCGACCTCGCCGCCACGATGATCTCCCGTGACAGCTTGGCAAAGATTTTGCCTTTTTTCGCATCGACAACGGCCTTTTGCCGTTTGATGTTGGCCCATTTACTGTGCCCAGCCATGTTGTCTCTATTGTTTACGGTTATGTCTACAAACGTTGCATCGATTGCGTCTAGCACTAATTGCGTCTAGCACTAATTGCGTCTAGCACTAATTGCGTCTAGCACTATGCGGCCCACGTACCACAAAAATCTACTCCTCACTAAGGGACTCTAGATGGGGCGAATCATAAAACTGCCCATAGCAAGGTGCTCAAGTTTAACAAACCTGCCGCGTAGCTCATTCGTTTAGGCAATCATTTGCGTACTCTATTTTGCGGGGCGAGATTGAAATTTCTTCGAGTCCACAGAAAGTCTTAAAACCTGAATCATGGGGCCAGCAGACTAGCATGGTGGGAACAATGGTTCCGTTGCAACTCATTCCCCTCTAAAGCTGAATCTCCATGCGCCGCTGTGCTACCTTACTATCTTGCTTAATAGCCTGCTGCTTACCCGGTTTTACGCCAGTTCTTACCATGCCTGCCGCTGCTCAGACCCCCTGGCAAAATCCGCCCGAGCCCATTTTGTCCATGCTGGACGCAGAACAGCTCCCCACCGTGCTGATCTCGCCAGATAATCAATGGTTGGTAACCCTAGAGCGACCCGCCCTTCCCCCGATTGCACAACTGGCTGAGCCGGTTGTGGCGATCGCCGGTATCGAAATCAACCCCGATACCTGGGGACCCGCCCGAGAAAGCGCTTACAGGGGTATTACCATTCGCCCTCTGAATGGGGAAACCAGCGAGGTCGTGGCACTACCGGCTAACCCCCGCATTCGCAACCTGCGCTGGTCTCGCGATAGTCGATACCTGGCTTTTACCCTGACGCAGGACGACGGGGTTGAGCTGTGGGTACTAGAAGCTGCGACAGGCAAAGCCCGTGCGCTTACGGGTCCGATTCTCAACGCCACCTACGGTGCGCCCTGCCAGTGGCTCCCCGGCGAGCTGGGTCTCGTTTGTAAGCTGCGCGTAACAACTACGCTACCACCAGCAGCAAACCCCGTACCTATTGGGCCTGTGGTCGAAGAGAACAGCGGTCGCGTTGCCCCAGCCCGGACCTATACCAATCTATTAGAGAACGCCCACGATGAGAGGCTGTTCGAACACTACATCAACAGTCAGCTGGCCCAGGTTAGCCTAGACGGAGCGGTTATTCCCATTGGCGATCCAACGCTAGTTCGCAATTTCTCCCTCTCTCCAGATGGAGACTACATCTTGCAGGGCACGTTTCAACGGCCCTTTTCCTATCAGGTGCCCCTATCTCGCTTTGCCACCCGCTACGAGGTACGCGACCTGACCGGTCAGGTTGTGTACCTTGCCGTTGACCAACCTTTGGCCGAAGAGATTCCCGTTGCCTTTGATTCGGTTCGTCCCGGTAGACGGAGCCTGAGCTGGCGTGGCGATCAGCCTGCCACACTTAAGTGGGTC
>CAWUKV010000144.1:0-15480 GCA_963923025.1 uncultured bacterium | reverse complement strand
AACCTGCAAAGCGCTCAGCTAACTGGGGCCATCCTCAACGACGCTAACCTACAGCACGCTAACCTGCGCTACAGCGAACTATGGCGCGTGTCTTTGATTGATGCAGATTTGTCCCATGCGGAGCTACGCTGGGCCGAGATTGGGGAGGAAGAGTTGCTGAACGCCAAGCTGGCACAAACGGTAATGCCAGACGGTCGCGATCGCACCAGTTAAAACTCAAAGTAGATATAGGGCACCGCTTCTGCCGGAGCCAACAGCCACGCCACATATAGACAAACCGGCACCAGCAGTAGCTTTACTGGCCAGCTAAACTGTACCTTGAACCCGCGTCGAAACGCATAAACCGCGCCCATTCCTGCAAATAACAGACCCAGTGCCAGGGCAATGTCGGCCCGCGCCATCCCCAACGACTCGACGTACACCTTCTCGGCAAACTGCACATCCGCAGCATGCCCCCACAGGTGAGAGACCACCCGCGTTGCGTCGCCCCACGTCGGTAAACGGAAGAAAATCCAGCTGCCGAAGACCATCAGCTGGGTCAGCGACCAGGCCAGCACTGCCCCCGGCAGGCTAGACCACAGCAGATTCAGCGGTTGCCAGCGGTCTGCCACGGCCCGATTTAGCCGATGCACCACCAGCGCCAGCCCATGCAGCCCGCCCCAGATTAGGAAGCCTAGCTGATCCCCATGCCAGATGCCCGCCACCAGCATGACGATCATCAGATTCAGGCAAGTGCGCAACAGGCCCTGGCGAGACCCGCCCAAGGGAAAGTACAGATAGTTGCGTAGCCAGGTGCCTAGCGTCATGTGCCAGCGCCGCCAGAAGTCGGCAATGCTGGTGGTGAAGTAGGGCGCGTCAAAGTTTCTAGGTAGGTCAATGCCAAGCAACAGCGCACTACCTCGGGCAATATCCACATAGCCGCTAAAGTCGAGGTACAGCTGTAGCCCGTAGGCAAAAATCACCAGCCACAGGTCGCCGCTGCCCGCCCGCTCCACGTTGTTCAAACTCAGGTTCACCAGCACGCCGATGTGGTCGGCTAGCAACATCTTTTTGACGGCACCCAGGGCGATCAGCCAACCCCCTTCGGCCAGCCGATCAGCGGTGGGAATGCGAGGCCGCTGCACCTGTCGGGCAAAGTCTTGAAAGCGGGTAATCGGTCCCGAAATTACCTTAGGGAAGAACAGCTTGTAGGCCGCAAACTCGGCCATGCTACCCGTCGCAGGCATGCCCCGATAAACATCGACCAGGTAGGCAATACACTCAAAAACAAAGAAGCTCAGACCCAGCGGCACCAGCAGCTCACTAAAAATAGGATCAACATCACCGACTAAGGTGAGAGATTCAACCGCAGGCAGGTACTTGAACCCCAGCAGCAACAGCACATTGAGCCCAATCCCCAGCCACAGCAACTGGAGCCGTCGAAAGTTCCAGTCCTGCTGGGCAAAATGCCACTCTTCGTTGGGAATGCGCCAGTCGAGGGGAGCACTAATGGCCCGACCGAGGAGAAACGTCACCACCACCAACAGAATGATCAGCGGCAGGTAGTTGAACTGGAGTGAGGCGTAAAAGATAACGCCCGTGAAGAACAACAGCCACAGGCGCGGGACGCGGCTAGGCAACAGCCAGTACAGCACAAATGTGAGTAACAGAAAGAGGCCGTAGAGGACTGAGGGGAGAATCATTGCGGGAGGAACGCTGGGGAGTTAGAGGGGGAAAGGGGGAGGGGAAAAGGGGGAAGGGAAGTGCCTAGACAGCTGGCGTTGAAGGGCAACGATGATGTCGTGATGGCGTGTCGACTTGTCCTAGTTGAGCTGGGTCCAGGGGATGAGGGGGTCTTGGGCTAGGCGGTGGGACACTTGGTATGCACCGTAGCGGTTGAGGTGGCTGGGGTCGGAGAAGTAGTCGTAGCGGTTGAGCCAGAGCTGGCCCAGGTCACGGAAGAGGAAGCCGTCTTGTTGGGCGGCGGCCTGGATGAGATAGCGCTGGAAGATGATTTCGGCCTGTTGGCGATCCACATCTAGATATTCGTCGGTTAGGGGGGTGTTGACGAAGATCAGGGGAATCTCCTGGGACTGGGTGTAGGTTAGGAGAGTGTTGAAGGCGATCAGCTGGTTGCCTTCAAGCTGGAAGTCGTCGTAGTCGCTGTCGTAGGCTCCGGCGACGCGGGCGTGGTTTTGGTAGTAGGTGGCAGGGTTGAAGCGCACCGCTAGGGGCAGGAAGCCGTCAAAGTCGATGAGGTCGCCTTCGGAGACGGCGGCGGTTTGGATGGCATCGTTGCCGTTGACCTGGCCGAGGGTGACGTCGTAGACCTGACGAATCAGGGTCTTAGCCCGTTCGCGGCTGTCGTAGGTGCGAGAGGCTACCGAGAGCGAGTCACTGATGTGGCGGTCTAGCTGGCTGTAGTAGCCATTGATCTGATCGTTGAGGTTGTTCCACTCGGGCTCTTGCAGGGTGGGGTCAACGTCGGCGGTCAGCTCCGGGGGGAAGAGGGTATTTTCGGTGAGGCGGCGGTAGCCTTCGGAAACTGCGATCGCATTAAACGTAATGTCTTCTCGGCCACTGTTAAAGGCCCGCGCCCCGTCTGCCCAGAGAATCAGCTTGGGCTGAGGGTAGGGCTGGATCAGCTGCCGCACAATCAGGTCCGCGACCTGAGCGGTAGAGCCGTTGACGCCAAAGTTAAAAATGCTGACGTCCTCGTGGCCTGTCGCCCCCAAGGCCTGTCGCAGCGCCGTAGGGTCTACGCCGCGCAGTGCCCGTGAACTGCCGATGATCAGCACATCCGGCGGGCCATCTTCCATGACTCGCTGGTGGTAAAGCGCCAGCTTTTCGTCCAGCTGACGGCTGATGAAGGTGGGATAGGGCGAGGATGCCAGCACCGCAGAGAGCGACACAAAGTCTTGGGCATCGCTGCTGATCAGGTCGGCATCGTTAACGGCGGAGGTGGCAAAGCTGTTGTCTTCTAGGGGGTTGCGCTCTGGTGAGACCTCTTGCTCTGGCTCAAGCGACTCCAGTTCTAGCTGCGCTGACGCGTCACCGGCCTCGCCCCACTCCAATTGGGCCAGCTGTTCGGCAAAGGTGAGTTCGTCCTCTGCCTCCTCTGCCGCCTGTTCTAGCTGTAGCGGGTTGCGGGCCGTTTGGGTGCTTACCAGCTGCCCCAGTCCATTTGCAGGGTTAGCAGAATTCCGGCTGCGCCCCACACCAGCGCTAGCCGTCGGTTGAGTCGGTTCCTCGGTCGAATCAGCTGAGGGACGGGTTCCTCGGCAGGGGCGAACATCTGAGTCTGAATCAGTACCTGGCGGCCAATGTCCAACAGCTGCTGGCTCAGGGTCATGCCCGGTTCCACAGGCTCTGGCGTTTCCGCTTCTGCGGCGGGCTGCTCAATCAGGTCGCTGAGGTAGGTGTCTGAGGCGGCAAACTCTGGCGTGGCCTCGGGCACCAGACGCGGACGGGCGTTAAAGTCATAGCCGTGGTTCCAGTCGGGGCGCTTTTGCCCTGAGCGGCGACCGTAGATGCGAATGCCCTCAACCTCTGCCAGCTTGTGCTTTTGAAAATATTGAATGACAGCTGGGGCAATCTCTTGCCGGGTCGGGCACCAGGGCGCGTCAGTCATGACGTGCAGGCGCTTGTCTTTAACCAGTAGCTGCACCCGCACACCGCCGGTCGCCAGCTGCTGGTTGAGGTCGGGGTTGACCAGTCGGGTGAGCTGGTAGGCGATCGCGTGCAAATCACCGGTTTTAACCAGCGTCCGAACGGGGGCCGCCAGGGCACGATGCTCAGAGGCGGGCAGGTCAATACACTCTAGCCAGTTGGCGTTGACCCCATCGGCAGAGGGGCCATAGACCATAGCGCGGTGGATGCCCTGCGGTCCGATCTGGTCTAGCAGTGAGGTAACGGAGTCGAGAACGGATGCGCTGTCTGCGGTTGCAGCTCCTGGGGTGCGCTCGTGGCAGACCAGGTGCAGCGTACTGCCCTTCTGCTCAGATTTAACGTACAGACCCAGATCGTCTATGGATTGGTTGACCAAGCGGGTAATGCAGCCGCGATCGCCCCACCTGGCCCACTCTTTCAAAATCTCCTGAGCCGGGGTCAGGTCAACCCGCAGCTGCCAGTCGGGGTCGTCTTCACCCTCGACCTGGATGCTGAGAACGGCATCTTGAAACTGGGTGAGTTCTAGCGCCCGCAGCCGCTTGGCGGTAGGCCCCGCGATTAGCGCCGGGTCGGGGCTATAGCTGGCCTGACAGAAAATCCACAGACGGTTGATTAGATCAGCCGCCGGGTCCACCGACACGGGCCGCAAGGCCATGACGGTCTTAGCCCGCTTGGCCTTGCCAGGGACGGCCTTAATGCTAACTTCGACGCCAATATCTAAGGCGCTTAGGGTTTCGCTCAGGTAGCGTGCGATCGCGTCAGTATCGCCCTTTCGAGCCAGGCTGACGTTCGAGAGCACAATCGCCGAGGTGGTCTCGTCCAGCTGCCCAATGTGCGCCTTAGACTGAATCAGCTCGTCAGCGGCCTGCTGCACCGATGCGGCATCGTCGCCCGCCGCCACTAGCTGCTCTAGATGACGATCCAGGCGATTCAGATAAATCGGCGCAGACCAGTCGGGCTGCTTGGCCTGGGGTGAACGGCTGTAAAAATAAATTTGGTAAATCTGGGGGAAATCCTGGGCCAGCCATTCCTTAGTATTAGGATCGAGCAAGGCTTTGACCAGACGCAGCAGCGTGTAGTCCCGCGCGAGGGCGGGCTCTGCCTTGCACAACACATGCAAAATGTTGCCGCGCAGCTTCACCTGCATCTGCTCAGCAGGATGGTTGACGGCCTCTGCTAGCCAGGGGAGCAGGTCGTCGGGCAGTAGAGATGGGGCTGATTTAGACTTACCTAACATGGCCTGTCCGGTGGGACCGAAAACTTACAGTAGGGGCAACCGATAGCGTTTTTCCGCAGGACGCTAGCCTGATCGTTCTCAATTAAATAATGCGCTATGGTCACAGAGCATTATTTTCAGGGGCGTCTCTAGGAGAGGTTACATAGGGGTTTTCTGGGGTTTTCTGGCCTTCCAAGATACCCAATTTTAAAGAAAAGACGCACGTTGAACATTGACAAATGGTCAATTTGGCCCAATAGTTGCACACCCTCGACCAGAGTGCAAACAAGTTGAGACGCAATGCCATCGAATGCTGAAACCGCAAGCGATTTGACGTGTTATGTCGCCTCATCGTTGTTGAGGCGACTTCGCGAGGGCTTGCTGGAGCCTGTACCAGGACAGGAGACCGTGCCAGGACAGGGAGATAAACGGCTTCGCGATAAGATTAGAGAGCGGCGGTGCCACCCCCGCCTAAATTGCCACTTAAGCTGCTACTCCACCCTTGGGTTTGCTATGCCGTCCTTTCGATCCGACCGTTCGACTCCTACACCTTTGCGATCGCTGCCCATTACCGTATCGCCCGTTTGGATAACTAGCGCGGCGACAGTACCGCTACTGACCGCGCTGATGGCTGGGCGGGTCGTGAGTGAGGGCCTCACGCAGATTGGTCTAGCCTGCGAAGAAGTCTTTAGAGGATCGCGCCTGCCACTGCTCAAAACGTCCCAAGCGACTGATACGCCTACATCGGAAAAGCTTTAGCCTGTGTCCAAGGTATGCCCTGTGCTTAGCCATAGGGCTTTGCTGCACTTATCCCAGCATCTTATCTGCATCCCATCCCAAACTAGCGAGTCCCAAACTAGCGAGTCCCAAACTAGCGTTTGGGCCAGAGTCCCGAACCTGCCTGTAGGAACGAATTCTTGAATGTTTAAATCGAAAACATAAGCATTCGTCACAAACCCCCTACAATTTTTTTGATCTCCTTCTTTAGAAATAGACGATTAACTTCCCATGAGTTCAGCTGCCTACTCTCCTGGTGCGTCGACGGTTCCGGCTGACGAAGACGTCACGGGTGCGGTTCAACCGCGCCTGACCGAAATCAGCACGTTCGATCTGTTTTTGCGGCGGCGGCTTAAAACCGTTGAGGAGATGTGGGAAAGCGTTCTAGAGAAGGAATGCGGCGCTGAGCTAGTCAGCTTGCTCAATCGACTGCGGCGCATGTGCGCGCCCGACGGTCAGGCCGATACGGCCCTAGACACCCACAATGTGCTGTCGGTGATCGAACAGCTCAGCTTAGAAGACGCCATTCGTATGGCCCGCGCGTTTGCGCTGTATTTTCAGCTAATTAATATTGTTGAGCAGCATTACGAGCAGCGAGGGCAGCGCCAGCAGTACCAGGCCGCGGGTGACTCGGCACTGATGACGCAGGCGGGCTTTTTGAACCAGACGGGCAGCGGTACCGAACCCCTGCTGGCCGAACTCACGGCCAAAGGGCTATCGGAGGGCACGCGTGCCTACCGTAACGCAGGCACGCTCTACTGGCTGTTTCCACTGCTCAAGCAGCTCAACATGCCGCCGCAGCTGGTGCAGCATCTAATTGACCAGCTCGACATTCGGCTGGTGTTCACGGCGCACCCCACCGAAATCGTCCGTCACACCATCCGCGACAAGCAGCGCCGCATTTCTGACCTGCTGCGCCGCTTAGACCAGGCTGAAGACAGCGCCCGCGGCTTGGGTGTGGCCTCCTCCTGGGAAATGGAAGAGCTGCAGGACCAGCTCAACGAGGAAATCCGCCTGTGGTGGCGCACCGACGAACTGCATCAGTTTAAGCCCACGGTCCTGGACGAGGTAGACTTCACGCTGCACTACTTTGACGTGGTGCTGTTTGACGCGATCCCTCAGCTGTATCAGCGGCTGAAGCGGGCACTAGGGCAAACGTTTCCGTCGCTGCGTCCACCTCGACCAAACTTTTGCCGGTTTGGCTCTTGGGTCGGTAGCGATCGCGACGGCAACCCCTCCGTCACCCCCCAGGTCACTTGGAAAACGGCCTGCTACCAGCGCAACCTAGTCATTGACAAGTACATTAAATCCGTCCGCAAGCTCAGCAGTCTGCTCAGTCCCTCGCTGCACTGGAGCGAAGTGCTGCCCGAGCTGTTGGAGTCATTAGAGCAGGACCATATCGAGCTGCCGTCGGTGTACGAACGGTTCTCCATTCGCTACCGGCAAGAGCCCTACCGACTGAAGCTGGCCTATGTCGAGCAGCGGCTGATCAACACCTTGACTCGCAGCCAAAAGCTCTACAACGGCGATGTCTTACCCGAAGAAGAAGCCGCGGCCACGGTCAACAACCTTTACCCCAGCGGCGACGACTTCCTGGCCGAGCTACAGCTGATTCAGCAGAGTTTGGACGCCACGGGGCTGGTCTGCAACGAACTGGGCAACGTCATCACCCAGGTCGAAATCTACGGCTTCTGCCTGGCTCAGCTCGATATCCGCCAGGAAAGCTCCCGCCATTCCGACACCATCAACGAAATTGCCGACTACTTGCAGGTACTCGAGCGACCCTACAACGACCTGAGCGAGACCGAAAAGGTGGAATGGCTGGTATCCGAGCTGAAGACGCGCCGTCCGCTGATTCCGTCCGAGCTGCCTTTTTCTGACAAAGCGCGGGAAACGGTGCAGACCTTCCAAATGATTCGCAAACTGCACCAGGAGTTTGGTCCGGCCATCTGCCGCAGCTACATCATTAGCATGAGTCACCACGCCAGCGACCTGTTGGAGGTGATGCTACTAGCGAAAGAAGCGGGCCTGTACGACCCAGCCACGGGCTGGGGGGCGCTGGACGTGGTGCCGCTATTTGAAACCGTAGAAGACCTCCAGCGGTCTACCGCTGTGATGCGCCAGCTGTTTGAGCTGCCCCTGTACCTGGCCATGCTCAAGGGCGGCTACGAAACCACCGCAGAAACGGCTCAGACCCCGCTGCAAGAGGTGATGCTGGGCTATTCCGACAGCAACAAAGATTCCGGCTTCCTCAGCAGCAACTGGGAGATTCACAAGGCCCAGCAGTCGCTGCAAAAGGTCACACAGTCCTACGGCGTGGGGCTGCGCATCTTTCACGGGCGCGGTGGCTCGGTGGGACGTGGCGGTGGCCCCGCTTACGAGGCAATTTTGGCCCAACCCGGTCGCAGCATCGACGGCCGCATCAAGATTACCGAACAGGGAGAGGTGCTGGCCTCTAAGTACAACCTCAACGATTTGGCCCTGTACAACCTGGAAACGGTGACTACCGCCGTCATTCAGGCCAGTCTGCTGCGCAATAGCTTTGACGAAATTGAGCCCTGGCACGACATTATTGAAGGGTTGGCGGCGCGATCGCGGGCTCACTACCGTGCCCTCATTTACGAAGAGCCAGAGCTAGTGGAGTTCTTCCACCAGGTCACCCCCATTCAAGAAATCAGCCAGCTGCAAATTAGCTCTCGCCCCGCCCGCCGTGGCGGCAAAAAAGATTTGGGCAGCCTGCGAGCAATTCCCTGGGTATTTAGCTGGACCCAGGCCCGCTTCCTCCTGCCCTCCTGGTACGGCGTGGGAACGGCCATCAGCGAGTTCCTGCAAGAAGAGCCCGAGGAACATCTAAAGCTACTGAAATCGTTCTACGACAAGTGGCCTTTCTTCAAGATGGTGATTTCTAAAGCCGAGATGACCCTAGCCAAGGTAGACCTGCAAATTGCAGCTCACTACATGAGCGAGCTGCAATCTCCTGAAAAGCAGGAGATCTTCCAGCAGGTATACGACCGGATTGCAGCGGAGTTCAAATTGACCCGAGAGATGATCCTCCTGATTACCGGCAATCAGCGCTTGCTAGACGGTGACCCTGGCCTCCAGCAGTCCGTCCAACTCCGAAACGGGACCATCGTTCCCTTGGGCTTTCTCCAGGCGTCCCTGCTGAAGCGCCTACGCCAGTACGGTACCGGTGTGTCTCTGGCCCCCACGGGCCGAGTCCAGTCCCGCTATAGCCGCAGTGAGCTGCTACGCGGGGCACTGTTGACTATCAATGGTATTGCTGCGGGTATGCGGAATACGGGTTGAGGTTGGTTGGATCAGTTGGATCAGAAGGTAGGAGACAGGAGACAGAAAACAGGAGCCGCCTTACTTCTGTTTTTTGCCTTCTGCCTTTGTAGGGTCCAACCACTACCGCCCTAACTAACTTTCTCCGGTAAAGCCTAAAACTGTTGCTACAACAACCGTTGCTCCAACAACAATTAAAGCTTAGTTTACTTCAACAAACTCTTCAGACTGTGTGCAGTTTTTGCAGAAGAGTGGGTAGGCTGTGCCTACTGGCTGACGGTATGTTGACCAACTTGGCAACAGTTACCCCTTACAAGCAGGGGTAAGCGTTGGCGGACGCCACAACACGAATTTGAACCACAGCAGCCTGGTTTAAATCCGTTTGCTGAATAAATCTTGTGACCCTGGTTATTGCCCCTGGTTACTGACGTTGTTCTTTGGTCGTCTTCTAAGTTTCGAGAGGCTCCCCTGTAAGGTTTGCGAATTGAGGATTGGGAATATGGTCAACTGGTTTAAGAAAGCATTACGCCCAGCGATCGCAGGTGCTGTTGGTCTAGCAGCTTTAGGGGTGATAGCCGACTCGGCAGACGCTCAACCTGCCTATGGTAGCTACGTCGGTGTTGGTGGCTCGGTGGGCCTTAGCGATGGACCGGAGGGCACTGACAGCAGTGACTTTGCCATGGTCGTTTCGGGTCGATATCGGCTATTAGAAGCGCCGGTCTCACTGCGGGCTCAGGCCTTTCTGTTTGGTGGCTCGTTTGCACTGGTACCCACCGTCTCCTACGACTTTGATTTGAACTATCAAACCACGGCCTACATTGGTGGAGGGGTTTCCATTGCCAGCGGTGGTAATTCTCCTTCTCCGGTAGGTAATCAAACCAGCTTTGTGATTCAACCCGGTATTGATTACGCCATTCCAGACAGTAATTTTGTTGTCTTTGGCAACGCTATTTTTGCCTTTGATGCCTACGAGGGGGGCGGTTCAGCCACCGCTATTCAGGGTGGTATCGGCTGGAATTTGGGTCGGTAGGGTTTGAGGCAGGACGTCTAGACTCATAGAATAGTCTGGATACTCCGCCAGTCGAAACCATGCGTATTGCTCAAGTTTTACTCTGCACGAGCGCGATAGTTAGGGCGGTAATGCTCCCGGCTATGGCGCTCTTTTTTGTTTGGTCAGTTGTCTGCCTACCGGCTAACGCATTGGGCCTATCAACAGAGCCAATGGCAGAGCAGTCTGCAGTCCTGGTGAGTCCCAAGCAGAAAACGCCGGTCCCTATCTACCTGCGCCCTGCACCCAATCAGCCCAACGTGGGCTACGGTCCCGACGGTGCAGCGGTCACGGTGTTAGAGCAAGCCGGAGACTACTTTGGTGACAGCGACCCGCAAACGACGTGGAACCACATTCGGCTGGACAGTCCGCCCTATACAGAGGGTTGGCTGCAGGGAAAGTATTTATCTTTTCCAGGGGAAACGAAAGATTTGCCCTAGGGTGCTAGATCTTTTGTATCAAATTGGTGCATCGAAATGGGGCAAGCAAGGTAGCATAGCGTAGATGAGACGTACAGCTGTACGCCTGACTGCTGTTGCTTGCTAAACACCATGCTGCCAGATACGCCGCTAGGTTCAGTCATTGAGGGCTCTTTGAGTAAGGGCCTAGAGGTTAGGCTGCATCCCGACGTACTGGTCGAAGATATGCGTGTGGGCAAGTTTCTGGTGGTGCAGGGGGTGCGATCGCGGTTCTTCTGCATGCTCACCGACGTCACCCTGGGCACCGCCAGCCCCCGCGTCATCAGCAACCCACCCGAACCTGGCAACAGCTTTTTGCAAGAAGTCTTAGCTGGCAGCGGCACCTACGGCACGGTGAACCTCACCCCTATGCTAATGTTCACCCCCGAGGCGACAACACCCAACGGGACAAAATCTAATAAATCGACTGATAAAAACGGCCTTGCCAGCTACGAACCCAACAGCAGCGCCCAGCTTCAGCTCCTCCCGGTCAAAACCATTCCCGGCCACTTCAGCCAGGCCTACGACGCTACCGAACGAGACTTTCGCGCCGTCTTCGGTTGGGAAGACGACCCCCACCGCCGCAACTTTGCCGTGGGTCAGCCCATCGATATGGACGTGCCCATTTGTCTAGACCTGGATCGCTTCGTCGAACGCAGTAACGGCATTTTTGGCAAGTCTGGCACGGGCAAGTCGTTTCTTACCCGCGTTCTCCTCTCTGGCATTATCCGCAAACAGGCAGCGGTGAACCTGATTTTTGACATGCACTCCGAGTATGGCTGGGAAGCCGTGAGTGAGGGCAAACAGTTCAGCACGGTCAAGGGGCTGCGCCAGCTGTTTCCGGGGCACGTGCAAATTTTTACCCTAGACCCCGAGTCCACTCAGCGACGCGGCGTCCGCGATGCCCAGGAGCTGTTCATCGGCTTTGACCAGATCGATGTGGAAGACCTGACACTGATTAGCCGAGAGCTGAACCTGTCTGAGGCCAGTCTGGAGAATGCAATTATCCTCCGTAACGAGTTTGGCAAGAACTGGATCAACCGCCTGCTGACCCTGACCAACGAAGAGATTCAGGAATTCTGCGAGACCAAGATGGGCAGCAAGTCCTCCATTATGGCCTTGCAGCGCAAGCTCACCCGATTGGCAGAGCTAAAATACATTCGCAACTCCTGCCCCCACAACTATGTCGAGCAGATTTTGGATTTGTTAGATGCTGGTAAACATGTCGTGGTGGAGTTTGGCTCCCAGTCCAACATGCTCTCTTACATGCTGGCAACGAACGTGATCGCCCGCCGCATCCACGCCAGCTATGTGCGCAAGGCGGACCAGTTTTTGCAAAGCAAGAACCCTGCCGACCGCCCCCAGCCATTGGTCATTACCATCGAAGAAGCTCATCGTTTTTTGGACCCAGCAACGGCAAAACAGACCATTTTTGGCACCATTGCGCGGGAGATGCGCAAGTACTTTGTCACGTTGCTGGTAGTCGACCAGCGGCCCTCGGGCATTGACAACGAGGTGATGTCTCAGGTAGGCACGCGGATTACGGCACTGCTGAATGATGAGAAAGATATTGAGGCGATCTTTACTGGCGTTTCGGGTGGGCAGAATCTGCGGTCTGTGCTGGCAAAGCTGGACTCTAAGCAGCAGGCATTGCTGTTGGGCCATGCGGTACCAATGCCGGTGGTGGTGAGGACGCGGGCCTATGACGCGGACTTTTATGCTGAGATTGGGACTACGGCCTGGAGTGAAATGCCAGACAGTCAAGTGTTTAAGGCGGCAGAGAAAGCGCGATCTGACCTGGGCTTCTAGGAAGCCCTTTGATAGATGCCAAGCGGATGTGTATAAGGAGCTCCAACTACGCGTTAGGCGGCTGCAGATCATCTCTAGGATCATCGCTTTCTGAATACAGAGACTCGCCCGGTGTGAAATAGATGAACTTGGCACCGTTTGGTGCTCCAGGTTTGTGCCAGACTCCTTGAGGGACTACAAACGATGAACCTGCAGGAGCCGTGTAGTGCTTTGGCTCCACTTCTTCTAGGAGAGTGATTTCTACAACACCTTCGATGACATAAAAGAACTCATCCGTGTCGGGGTGCATCTCCCAACCGGACGAAACTCCGGTAACGTTACAAGTGCCAAAAGTCTTACCGTTGAACCTGCTAAATTCTAGGAAAGAGCCCTCTGGATGTTCAGCAAGCAGTTTTATAACGTTGGAGATTTCCATAGAACGTGATTTGTTTAGTACTCAGTCCTTGAACCTAGCAGAGTCGAACTCTCGCCGCATAACGGCTACGTTGAGCGACGGCCAATATTTTTGCAGCAATGCCTAAATCATAAATTCCGTCCGCTCCTGCGTAGGGTTAAACGGCGGCATCATAGTCGTTTCAAGAGTTCGTCATATTCAGCATGTGTTCCAATCCAAAACCAATAAATGTGCTCTTTTTCTAGCAATCCTAATGCTCTGTAATTGAGGCTGATACGAGCTGAATAAATTGGCTGACGCTGACTCACTCGCTTGAATTGAAGACTTGGGTGATACAGATCAGTTTTCCAGAGAGCATATGCTTTATTGGCTTGCTCCTGTACTGAAATGGGTAACTGATTTAGCCGTTTACGAAAGTCCTTGGTAGTGCTCGACTTCATTGACCAATGGGGAAAACGTCATCGAGTGGTACAACTGTGTCTGATTCAATTTCCTGCCGCACCACAGCAGCAAGGTTATCCCATTGGGTATCTGTGGTGGCCTCAAAGCGTGCTTGCCAAGCCTGCTCGTCTTCTAATTCAGCTAGGAGTCGAGCTGCGATCGCATCTTGCTGTTCTTCAGACAGCTTTGAAACTTCTGCTATGGCCTGTTGAAGGAGTTCAGTCATAGGTATAAATAGCTATCAACTATAGTGATAGTTCACTTGCATTATACCCAAATAACTATTGTGAGCGCATTAGGGTGCTACTCTCAACCTATTTCTCCGGTTCATCTCATTGTTACCAACCTTACGTTTGAACAGTGTATCCGCCAAGTCCAATCAAGCTTCCATTTAGTGATAGCTAGTGATAGCGCGACAGCAAGCCGAGGCAAAACACACCCGATTATTTCCGTGCTATCGGGATGCTCATCTTCTGAGACATCCCACAATACCGACGAATCAGCAATACGAATAACAACAGGATTCTTTAACTCGGATGAGTCATTGAACCATCGAATCATTGAACGCCACGGCTGAAGCGCCTTATCAGTCAACGTAAACTGCCGAGAGCTCTAACTCATTGCGTTTCGCCCGATCGTCGTAGTAATTGAAGTCGACAGAGTCCGACACCCAGTAGATTTGAACCTGACCTGATTCAGTGCGCTCCAGCGTAAGTATGTTGTTGTCGAGTGCCTGGTGTTGCCCGATGTAGATTCGGAAGATGTTATCTTCCTTCTCTCCGTCTTCGGTGTCCCATCCGCTACTGACCTGTAACTTTTCCGATTGGAGTTCCGCTGCAGTTGAAACAGAGATGGTTCCGGATTCGACGTAGAGAGAGGGAGCCGGCAGGAATCCAAGAACGCAGTCCGGGTTTTCCTTTGTGCTAATCTCAAGGTCTAGGCCGTTGGCGTCGACATTGAGCATGACGGATTCGACGTCATACACACAGTCGCCGTCTTGATGTCGAATAGTCAGTGTATTCGGTTTCATCTCGCGCCCGGCTAACGGTGAAGTTGTGCGGCGGCATATAACCTCGAACTCTCTACCGATAACTTTTATTCCGTCCGCACCGACGCAGTGTTAGGCTTTTTTTAGTTTGCTCCTTCAGCATGCTGAAGTTGGCTTGATGCCCACTGGCGAACTTGTTCATCCTGATCTTTAATCGCACGATCTTGAAGAAGGGCAATGACTTCAGGATTATTTTTATAATGTTTGACCAAACATTTCATAGCAACTTGACGGGGACTATCCAAATAATCTATCAGCTCACAGGAGTCTTCTGAGTCATTCATTGAGTCAAAAGGATTATTGAGTGAAACTCTAACAAGATCATCTACAAAATCAGGGTGATCAAACCAATATCTTTCCAATTCAATAATTGCTGCAACACAAAATTCTTGAAGCTTATAGCTCTTATCATCTAAGTAGTGCACAAGCCACTCATATCCAAAAGAATTATTTTGCCAATATTTTGCAATAGTCTCTATTATTTCGATTTCTGTTTCAACAATAAAGTCCAGCTCCTGCTGACTTAGACCTTCAGTTTTAGCGTCATAGATTTCTATGTATTCAAGTACACTATTAAATTTCTCTAAAAGACTTTTAGAAACTACTGAGATCTCTTCTCGATTTCTGATTTCCGCAAAACATTTGGCAGCAGAAAATAAATTACTTCCTCCAATTGTTTTCATCAGAAAGTCGCTTATGTCTGTATAGTCTTCATTCCATTGAGTATCGTCTTTGTCCCAAATATCTTGTCGTCGCTTTAAGTCAACTCGCTTCCAAACTGAACTGATTATATGTATTTTGCGTTGAATCTCTACACTTTGGGTTGAGGACTCAATATTAATATGAAGCTGCTCGACGAGAAATTGGTCAATCAATTGCAAAAAAACCAAAACGTTTTTCCAGAGGTAATGCTTATTTACAGAAACCTTATAATGCTCGAACTCATTTCTGGTTTTCTGGATTGATCTAATTATATTTAGGTCATCTTCAGAGAATACCACTCTGGGGCCGAACTCCAATCTCTCTAGAGCTTCGTCAAGATCGACCGTGTTTGGAGTTTTTCCCGTAGCACGCTTTCTCTTGACTTCGCTTATTTTACCTTTGAATATTAGCTCTGGAACGTGACGAAAGAGCCGTTCTTTCAGTAATAATAAAAAACCGGAAAATAAATGTATTACACCGTATTTATATCCACTTGAGCCTATGTCTGTAGCAGTAGAGTATTCTCGAATTACATGCTCTTCGTCAAATAGTTCATCAATTCCTTTGAGGATAAAGTCAAGGCCATTTTCCAGTAAACTTATTACTCCGGCGGCCAAACAGGAGCGATAGAATAGGAAAAAGAGTACAGGAGAA
>CAWUKV010000143.1:0-15563 GCA_963923025.1 uncultured bacterium | reverse complement strand
GCGGCGAAGATAGTGAGGGGGTTGCCCCTTGTCAAAATAGCGCGATGCCAGGTCTAAAATTAAGCAAACACCCCCTCTATGTTGTCGCGTAGAGGGGGTGTTTGTTTGCAGGTGATATTGCTACTTCTTGTGGAATTGAAGCATGACAGATGTCAGAGCCGTTAGGACAAGATTTCGTTCTGAACTGGGTGGGACAGCCTCACTCGAGGTCTTAGCGTAAATGGCGCAGACTCATGTGTAGTTAGTGCCATAACTGTATTTCTAAAACTGCCCTGGTGAACTAAAGGAGTCGGCCTGTGTCAGCTTTGCCAGCGCGCTTTTGAAGGGTTTAGCCGCAAACTTCAACAACTTAGACTTGCTGCGCTGCTTATTTTGGGGCTTGGGATTGGTATCTGCTTGGGTCGAAACGGGTTTGTTTGGGTCAAAAGCGGGCGAGGTCAGCATAAGAAAAACAATGTTGTTTTGTTAGGTTGAAAGGCTCGCTTTCATGACACTAAGCTAGGCCGGGGGTGCTGTGCGATACAAGGTTGTGACACTTAGTTTATAAATGTCAACATATTGAAGCTGTAGAGCCAAGATCATGGCTGAGCATATTTTGATATAAGGGTTCGGTATCAAGACGCCTCCTGAACCCTACATAAACGTCACGAGTATCAGATGTAGAGACTGTAAAAAGATGTCGGCTCCATCAGTAGTAGTGCGGATACTTTTGTCTCTATCGCATTGTCCGTGCGGGTTACGTACTAACTACAGTAAGCTGTTTCCACAAACGCATCATGGTTCGTTGTAATGCTCTATATCCCTTGAGAATAAATGCTTTTAGAGGCTCACAGGTATTGCTTAAGTGAGTGTTTCTATCTTTTTTACTTCATCCTTTTTTAACTTAAAACGTTAAGAAGCGTAGCAAATAGCACGATGAATAGCTTTGTTTCCAGTGGATTGAGCTAGTTTCCCTCACAGCTTTCCATAGCAGCTGTTAGATGAGTCGAGATGAGGTTCTCAACTCTCTTGGCACGCACGGTTAAAAAATCCCACCAAAGCGGATTCGTCCTTGGATATCAGGCTAATATGCCTGAGCAAACCTTAGATGGAGTCAGCCGGTCGATGAACGCAAAACATGGCCTTGGCACTCAATGTTTACATGCTGGGCAGGAGCCCGACCCGACCACGATGGCACGGGCCGTTCCTGTCTATCGCACCAGTTCCTATGTCTTTCGCGATACGGAGCATGCGGCTAACTTATTTGGCCTAAAGGAACTGGGGAATATCTACACCCGCTTGATGAACCCCACCCACGATGTGCTCGAGAAGCGGGTGGCGGCATTAGAAGGGGGGGCGGCAGCGCTGGCCTTGGCTTCAGGAACAAGTGCCATCTTTTACAGCATTATCAACATTGCTCAGGCAGGCGATGAAATTGTGTCCGCCAATACCCTGTATGGCGGTACTTACACAATGTTCAAAGACATCCTGCCGACGTTGGGCATCAAGGTGAATTTTGTTGACCCGCGCAACCCCGAGAACTTCCGCTCGGCTATCAACGACAAATGCAAGCTGGTCTTCTGTGAGACGGTGAGCAACCCAGGGTTGGAAGTGTCGGATCTAGAAGCGATTAGTGCGATCTCACACGAACATGGCCTGCCCCTGATTGTGGATAGCACCTTCACCACCCCTTACCTCATTCGCCCGCTGGAGCATGGCGCTGATATTGTCATTCACTCCCTGACGAAGTGGCTCGGTGGCCACGGTGCGGGTATCGGTGGCATTGTTGTCGATTCTGGCAAGTTTGACTGGGCCTCTGGCAAATTCCCGCTAATGAGTGAGCCAGATAATAGCTACCACGGGTTGCGCTACGCCCATGACCTGGGACCGCTAGCGCCCATTGCTTATATCTTGCGTATGCGACTGGTTCCTCTCCGTAACCTAGGGGCCTGCATCTCACCGGACAATGCCTGGATGTTTCTCCAGGGCATTGAGACCCTGCACTTGCGTATGCAGCGCCACTGTGAGAATGCCATGGCTGTGGCTGAGTTCCTCACCCAGCACCCGAAGGTGGAATGGGTCCGCTACCCTGGTTTAGAAAATGACAAGGCTCATGACCTGGCCAAGCGATACCTGCCGAACGGCTATGGTGCAATGGTCGTGTTTGGCATTACTGGAGGGGCAGATGCCGGTAAGCAGTTTATTGAGAAGCTGGGCCTATTCTCTCATCTGGCTAATGTTGGTGATGCGAAGAGCTTAGCCATTCATCCGGCCAGTACGACTCACTCTCAGCTTTCGGATGCAGACCTGGCTAGTTCAGGAATTGCGCCAGAGCTCATTCGTCTGGCCATTGGCATTGAGGATATCGACGATATCATTGATGACCTGAAGCAGGCGCTAGAGCAGGTTTAGGCAGCCCCAAAACTCAAACCCCTCTCCCTAGGGAGAGGGGCTTTTATGGGTAGCCAAGATTTTTGAAACCGCTATCTCTATACCTTAGAACGCTTTGACGATTGGCCCTGTCACGACGAAATTCTTTCACTTCTCGGAGCCGTTCAGACTGGATTCGGGCGATACCCTGGACGAAATTACGCTAGCCTACGAGACTTACGGCATGCTGAATGCCGATGCTAGCAATGCCATTTTGTTATTTCATGCGTTGACGGGTAGCCATCATGCAGCGGGTGTGAACAAATCTGTTCCAGGGATAGAGCCGCTGTGGACCGATGAGTGTGTGATGGGCTGGTGGGATGACTTTATTGGGCCGGGTAAGGCGCTGGATACCGATCTCTATTTTGTGATCTGTATCAATTATTTGGGGAGCTGCTATGGCTCTACAGGGCCTCGGTCTATCGATCCTCAAACTCAGCAACCCTATGGCAGTCACTTTCCTCGAATCAGCGCTGGAGATGTTGTTCGTAGCCAGCTCAAACTGTTGGAACATTTAGGTATTCGCTGTCTCTACGCGGCTGTGGGTGGCTCATTGGGGGGCATGCTGGCAATGCTGCTGGCTACAAGATTCCCGGAATACGTCAGAACGGTGATGCCGATCGCGTCAGGCTTTCAAACTACGGTGCTACAGCGCGTACAGAACTTTGAGCAGATTGTTGCTATTCAAAACGATCCTAACTTCAACAATGGCGACTATTACAGTGGTCCTTATCCTAGGTCGGGCATCATCCTGGCGCGAATGATCTCTCACAAAACTTTCGTGTCGTTAAGCGTCTTGGAAAAGCGGGCACGCCAGGAGGTCACGCAGCAGAGTATTGACGGGCAGCAGTACGAGCTTTCAACGCCCATAGAGTCTTACATGTTTTATCAGGGTAAGAAATTTGCCGAGCGGTTCGATGCTAACAGCTACCTGAGAATTATGGATTTGTGGCAGCGCTACAGTCTAGAGGCGGTAACCCCAGAGATTTTCCACGAGTGTCGACACCAGCGGTATCTGGTGTTCAGCGTGGATTCCGACGTGTGTTTTTACCCGGAAGAACAGTTTGCCATTGTCAAGGCGCTGGAGGGGGCCGGTGTCCCAGTAAAATACATTACGGTGCATTCCAACAAAGGACATGATTCGTTTTTGTTAGAGCCAGAACTGTATGAACCCTACATCCGCTTTGTTCTCAATACTGTAGCAATGTAGGTACGGGGCTAGTCTAGCGGTGGCAAATAATTATCGTTCAGAGGCTCTGGAAAAGGCTCGGGTGTTGCACGCTCGGTGATTGAGTCAAGTGGGTTCCCCGCATCGAGAGGCTGAGGGGAAAAGGGAGAGTTTAGCTGTAATGGCTGATTTGGGGGAACTGGGTAGCGTCTGGTGGCGGTCAACGTCTGCGGTAGCCACCAGCGATGGATGCCTTGCGCACTGCCGATCAGCAGTGCCTGACCATCGAGCGTGAAACGGATATCGCTAGGCTCTGTATTGTTGTCAGGCCAGAGGCTACCTAGATAGGTACCGTCCACTTGCCACAGTCGCACCGCCTCGTCACTATCTAAGCTGGCTAGCAGTCTGTTATCTGGGCTAAAAGCCAAAGAGAAAATTCGAGGTCCGTTGTCCGTTGCCTCATCAAATAGGGAGACTTCACTGATCCGTGTCCCAGTGCGGGCCCAAATCGAAATAACACCGTCACTATCGCCTGCTGCCATCAGGCTGCCATCGGGACTGAAGGTCAGGGTATAGTGCCCCGCCTGGTTTAGGTCTATCGGCGGGACGATCTGTTCTCCTTCTAAAGACAGCAGTAATAGCTTCTCTTCCCACCCACTGGTGGCGTCATCAATACCCACGGCAACCATTTCGCCTCGGGGGTCGAAAGCTAGCGTCTTGAGGCGATCGCTATTGTCCAATGTGAGCAGCGTCCGTAGATAGCGCCCTTCCAAGCTCCAGAGCTGAACAGTGGGGACGTCATCATCGGCTGCGATCGCAATCACCCCACCCTCGGGATGCAACGCCATCGCCTCTGTCTGTCCTTCTACCTTAAACTCGCCCAGGCGCGTCCCGTCAAACCCCCAGCGTGCAACCGTACCGTAGGACCCCAACGTCACAAACTGCTGCGTTGCCATATCAAAGGCGGCATCCTGAATTGACCAGGTATGCGCTAGGGATGCAGTGGAAAGCAGTGTCCCCTCCGGCGTCCACTGGTTGATGAGGTAGGTTGACGGTAGTGGTGTGCCAAACGGCCCGCGTCGGTTGGGGTCCGTTACGATGCTCCACTGGATGAACCGATTGTTGTCGTAGCCCGCAATACCGACCGACGCCACCTCATCCTCAGTAGGGGAGAATGGCAGTGTTACTGGCTGCAAATCACGATTCCAGAGGCGCACTGTACAGTCGCTATTACCCACGGCCAAGGTGCCTGCCGAATCAAACCCAAACGCGCTCGGAGCGCTACGTTGAATTGGCTCGTTCATGACCCGCTGCTGTAGATTCCATCCCGTCAGGACTGGATCGAGTCGCCAATCAATGGCTGAGGCGAACGAAATCAGGAGCCCTGTAGGGCTGTAGCCAAAGGGTGGGCGGCCAGACGACCGACTCATATCCGTCAGCGCTGGTGTAAACGGTCGATCAGTTGCATCTACAACTCTAATGACGCCTTGGCTGTCGCGTACGGCCAGAATGCGGGTGCCGGGATACCAACTCAGCCCGGTCACGGTCTCTGCCACGATGTGTAGATCTTCCCGAGAGGGGGTGAGCTGCGGCGTTAGGAAACGAACGTCACCTTGGCGCATGCCGACGGCAATGTCTCCAATGAGTCCGTTACTCGTGGGGCTAAACGCGATCGCATAGGGGCTATCCCCTAAATCTGTCCGAGCCATCAACTGACTGTGCGACGCGCTCACGTCCCATACCTGCACATCCCCGCGCAGCGACCCCACGCCGATCTGCGTTCGGTCCGGGCTCTGGTCCCAGGCGATCGCCGCGTACTCGTGCGCTTGTGTATCTACCTCACTCAGCAGCCGACCCGAGCGGTCCCACTGTCGTAGCCAGCCTCGCCGGTCTCCAGCAATGATCGTTCTGCCGTCTGCGCTAAAACCCACAAGTTCAATGTGCGCAGCTTCGCCGGTCCCAAACGGGAAACCAACAGGTTCAGCGTCTTTCGTCCAAAGCTGCAGCAGCCCGTCAGCCGAGCCCGTGACGATGTGTCGATCGTCTGGACTGTAAGCCACAGCGGTAACGGGAGATTGCTGCCACGGTAGGACAGTCGGGTCGTCAAAATAGGGTGGCCGTGGGGGGACTGGGGCAGACCCATCGGATGAATCCGGCAGGGCCATCTCTGTAGCCAGCCCCTCTGGCTGGGGCAGTCTGGGAATGTAGAGCGGATCTGACCCAAGATGGGCACAGTTTGCCGGGCCATGCTCCGCCCAACTGCTACGAGCGGCCTGTGGGTCAAATTCAGCGCTGACGGGTACTGCTGCTCCGATCGCTACAGCCGCCAGCAAAATACCTGTAATGTGTTTAGCGAAAATCATCTATCAAGCTAAGGAATAGGCTGAGGGCAGGTGTTTAGTTGTATCTACAACCTTTTGAAGGCCGCGAATATATATAGCTAGCACCATTGGCGTTTGAACACCGAGTACGGCGATCTCGCTTAGCGTAGAACAAATGGCCCAAACAAGATCTGCGCAGCCTTGTCCTAACGGATCTGGCAGCTGCCATAGCGGCTCCGAACGGAGTGTTCTAGCCTATACTTCCGCTCTAGTGCTCTCGATTTCGAATCGTCAGCGTCAGGCGTTGGGCTGCGTCTGTGCGACAAATTTTAGATAAGCATAGGTCTGCTCCGGCGGTAGGCTGAGCTTGGCGCCTTGGTACTCTATGGCGTAGTTGCCCTCAATCTCTCCGCAGACGTTGCAGGTGAGCGCTGCCTTTCTCAGCGTGTCAATACTGAGCTGACGAATTTCGTCGGTCAACCACTGATGAAACGTCTCTTGCATCGGCAGTGCGTCCATGGTTCGAATCCCTAATCGCTACAACACGGGCTCAGTGTATCGCACTGCCGAAAGCCAGCTTCAATCGAGGCTATAGAGCGTCATAGAGGGTTACCCCCAAACAAGTCCGAGTGCGTTTATTTGTGATAGCTGGTCCCTTGCAAGATCGTCTTGGCACGATAAAGCTGTTCAAATAGCAGCAGCCGCGCTAGCTCGTGGGGAAAGGTCAGCGGTGATAGGCTGAGTACACCGTTGGCCGACTGTTTTAGCGTAGAACTCACGCCTACGGGACCACCAATAAAAAACACGGCTTCACCCGAATCAAATCGGGATATCCACTGGGCGAACTGGGGTGAGTCATAGAGCTCACCATCCTCAGACAGGGGGATGAGCTGTTCGTGGGGTTTGACTAAAGCGGTAACCTTGGCCGCTTCCTGGTCGGGGGTGCCGTCTTTGATTTCGACCAAGCTGACCTCGGGTAGGCGCTGGGCATAAAGTGCGATCGCATCCTGCAACCAGCTTTTTTTAACTTTGCCTACTGCAATAATCTTGAGTTTAGGAAAGCCCGCCATTGCTTGTACCCACCCGTTGTGGCTATTGAAGCACAGAACGGGTAGTGCCATGCTGGGGCGCTGCACGATTGTTAGGCTTGTGTTGGGTCTACTGCTGGGGTGCAGCGCCGGATAGTGGCAGTGTGATGAGAAAAGCCGTGCCCTGCTGGTCGTTAGAAACGCACTCAATGCGCCCTTGGTGCTGGGCAATAATGCGATCGCAAATGGCTAGCCCCATGCCGGTGCCCTGACCGACCGGCTTGGTTGTAAAAAACGGATCAAAGAGCTTGGCCTGTACTTCTGCTGGAATCGCAGGACCGTTGTTCGAGATCGTCAGGCATACACCGTTTGGGGCAGTGTCGGTTTCGATGGTGATTTTGGGCGGGGCAGCGTCGCGGGCTCTTTCTCTCAAGGCATCGATAGCATTGTCGATGATAGACATGATCACCTGGTTGAGCTGCGCGGGGAAACAGTTGATAGGCGGCAGGGTGCCAAAACATTTCTCGATGTGAATCTGGGGCTGTTCCGACGCAGCCTGCAAGCGGCTGTTGACTAGAATTAGCAGGTGTTCAATCTCTTGGTGTAGGTCGACGGCTTTGTATGCTGCCTCATCAATGTGGGAAAAGCTTTTTAGGGCTTGAACAATGCTGGTGATTCGCCGGGAACCGTTGCCCATAGACTTCAAAACGTTGGGCAGATCCTGGCGGAGAAAGCCGACATCCAGCTCGTTTGACAGGGTCTCGATATCGGGATGGCAGTCTGGATAGTGCTTTTGATACAGCTCAACAACGTCCAGCAAATCTTTGACCTGAGCGTCGATGTGTCGCAGGTTGCCATGAATAAAATTCACTGGATTGTTGACCTCGTGGGCAATCCCCGCTGTCAACTGAGCCAGGCTGACCATTTTCTCGGTATGAGCGACCCGAGTATGCAGTGTCTTAATATTGTCCAATGCCTGGCTCAGTTCATCAGCCTGTCGTTGTTTCGCTTCGACCAGTTCAGCATGTTCAATGGCGACACCTAGATGGGCAGCCAGCTTTGCTACAAAGTCAATTTCGTCAGTTTGCCAACGACGAGGGCCAGAACACTGATGCACACACAGCAGTCCCCAGAGGGACGAACCGCTAAGTAGCGGCACCAGCAGGTTGGCGCGGACCTGAAACTGACGAAGAATATCGATGTGGCATGGGCTGAGCCCCGAATTGTAGATGTCTTCGACTGCGTGAATGCGCCCATCTTGATAGGCTTGGGCGTGGTCGCGGCCAAAGCAGTGATCGACAACGTGCTTGGCCAGGACCGAGTCAAAGACTGAGTTAACCGACTCAGCTACAAAAGCGCCTTCATCCCAACCCATGCAGGGATTTAACCTCAGGACACCTACCCGGTCGACCAACAATGTTTGACGCAGCTCACTGATGGTCGTTTGAAATATGGTGTCTAAATTTAGGGATGCTCGGACCTTGGAGATAATGTCGAACTGAGCTTTTTCGAGCTGAAGGCTGAGTGAAGCCGTACTGGAGTCTTCTAATTGCTGAGCAGACATCTAGGTGATATGTGGAGTACCATCCGTCATAGTTTGCCCAGCAAGGATGGCCACTGCGCTAAGACTGCGCAATCATCATATTTATGTGGGTAGAACGATCGCCTTACGGAGAAGGTTTTTTAGCCGCAATTGGGTTTGTTTTATGAGGCCGTCGATGCCTGTTGTCGTGAGCGCTTCTTTGTTTTCTCGGCGGGGTCCATCCAGCGCTCTAGAAACACAAACGCCTGAGCCGACAACGTATTCAGAATCAAATACACAAACGCAACCGCCGTGTAAATCTCAAAGGCTCGATAGTTGTTGGCCACAATCAGCTGACCGTTGCGGAAGAGTTCTTGGTAGCCGATGACAGCAACCAGGCTGGTATCTTTCAACAGCGTGATGAATTCGTTGCCCAAGGGTGGAATCATGCGGCGAAAGGCTTGGGGAAAGACGACGTATCGCATCGCCTGAAGTCGGTTGAGACCCATGGCTTCAGCCGCTTCCCACTGCCCCTTCTCAATCGACTGAATACCCGCGCGCACAATCTCTGCAAGATATGCCGCTGAATTGAGACTCAGCGCCGTGACCGCAGCCCAAAACTGGTCAAATTTGAAGTCGAGCCCCAGCCCGCGACTCAGCGCCGGTACGCCAAAGTAGATCATAAAAATCTGCACCAGCAGCGGCGTACCTCGGAAAAAGTCGATGTAAGCACGGGTTGCAATTTTGACCGGCTTAATGCTGGACAGTCGAGCTGTACCTAGCAGCACCCCCCCGATTAACCCCAGCAGCACTGAAAATGCAGTGAGCATCAGCGTAATCAGTGCGCCCTCAAGCAGGGCAGGCATTGCATCAATGATGTAGCCAAAAGATTTAGACATTGGATGATTTAAACATTCGATGACTTAGACATGGGATGGCGCGGTGAGGATAAGAGATAAACAGATACTTAAAAACGGCGGCTGAGGACAGCGTTTAGCCTGTCTCAACCGCCTGTTTAGATTATTTCGCCATTCTAGAACGCAGATTCAGGCAAATCTGTGTCAGGTTCTACACCAAACCACTCCTGATAGATTTCGCTGTAGGTGCCGTTAGCAATCAGTTCGGCTAACGCATCGTTGAGAATTTGAGTGTTCTCCGAATCTTGGGGCAGTGCGATGCCGTAAAACTCTTCGGTGACCAGCTCGCCGACAACCTTGACGCCAGCGACGTTGCCGGACGCGATCGCATCTAACGTCACCGGTCCGTCGTTAATGACGGCGTCAGCATTGCCGTTAGCCAGCTCCTGTAGCGCTAGCGGGGCTGAGTCAAAGGTGACTACTTTTGCCCCTTCTACACCTTCTGCTTGCTCCGCGCCGGTGGTACCGATTTGAACGGCGATGGTCTTGCCTGCTAGGTCGTCTATGGAGCTGATTTCGGTGTCGTCCTCAGCGACGGCAATGGCCAGACCAGCTCGGAAGTAAGGACGAGAAAAATCGACCGTCTCGGCCCGCTCCTCGGTGATGGTCATGCCGCTGATAGCTGCGTCGATAGTCCCAGCTTGGAGGGAGGGAATCAGACCGTCAAACGGGAGGCTCTCAAACTGAACGTCATAACCAGCCTGCTCACCAATTGCGGTCATCAGGTCGATGTCGAAACCGATCAGTTCGCCACCGTCACCAATGGCTTCAAAGGGAGGAAAAGCAGGCTCTGTACCGACAGTCCAGGTGCCACCACTGGCGGCATCCTCAGCTGGTGCGGCAGCGTCCTCGGCAGCGGGTTCAGTCCCACCGCAGGCCGCGAAAACCAACGCAGCACTTAGCCCTAAGGCCGTGTGTCTCAGAAATTTTGAACGGGATAGATTAAGCATGGTCTTTATATTTGAGGCCTCACGCCGAAAATTGGTTTATCTTTAACCAAAGCATAACCCTCAGTTTAGCGATAGAAAACCATCAAATCTGCTTATCTAAGCATGTAATGGTGATTTCGCTACGGAAAACCCAGTAATAGGGTTGGTACAGTTAACCCAATAAAAAATAATTGTTCCGATTGATTTTGTCATTGCTCTTTCCAATTCTCTCGACCCAACACAATCATGTCTGACATTTTTCCTGCTGTATACTTCGCCAATCTGCAAAAAAGCTTTGGTGATTTAAAGGTCTTGCAGGGTATCGACGGGCAGATTCAGAAAGGTGAGGTGGTTTCGATTATCGGCTCGTCGGGCTGTGGTAAAAGTACGCTGCTACGGTGCTTTAACCGGCTCGAAACGATCAACGGCGGACAGCTGGTGGTCAACGGAATTGACCTGTCCGAGCCCAAGCTTAGCCGCAAGGCTCTCCAGGCGTTGCGGGCCAAGGTGGGTATGGTGTTTCAGCAGTTCAACCTGTACCCCCACATGACGGTGCTAGAGAACTTAACGCTGTCGCCCCGCAAGGTGCTTAACCGTCCCAAGGGTGAGTGCGAGGAGATGGCCCGCACCTATTTGGATAAAGTTGGGTTGGCTGAAAAGGCCCTGTCCTACCCGGATCAGCTCTCGGGTGGGCAAAAGCAGCGGGTTGCGATCGCGCGTTCCCTGTGTATGCAGCCCGATATTCTGTTGTTTGACGAGCCTACAAGCGCCCTAGACCCCGAACTGGTCGGCGAAGTCCTGCTAGTAATGCGCAACCTGGCCGAAGAGGGTATGACGATGGTAGTGGTGACCCACGAAATGCAGTTCGCCCGCGAGGTCGCCAGTCGCGTCATGTTCTTGAACAAAGGCCAAGTCGAAGAAGAAGGCGATCCTCGGGAGATTCTGACTCATCCTCGTAGCGAACGCCTCAAGGCTTTCCTCAGTCGGATGAATATGGCGATGGCTTAGGAAAGAAAGGCGGAAGTACGAAGGCAGAAGGCGTAAATTTTCGCCGCTGGAGGGATGTCTGATCCCCGGTTTCAACTTCATAGTGGAGGCCTAAGACTTTAAGAATCTAGGTCGGAGAGCGCTATGAAGATATCCAGAACAGTTGTTCCTGCAGGTATAGGAGCCATTGTCGAGCGATTTTGGGAAGCAGCACACCGGCTGCCTGCGAAGGCCTGGCAACGCTGGGCGATTACTTTGGGTGCTGGTGTCGTTGTTATTTCTATGCTCAGCCATATTGCCGCCCGTATCGGTATGGGCTCAGAAGCGCTGCCGGTATGGGACCAGCAGATGTTGTTGGCAATTTCTGAGCGATCACCCATGTCCTTTGCCAAGGGTGTTACCTGGGAGTCGCCCGGAAACCTTGTCGGGTCGGTGCCGGTCATTTTGGCGTTCATTGCCCTGACATCATGGTTCTCTCGCCCACTGGTAGCAGCAACGGTGATGATGGGCTACGGGCTACAGTTCGTCTGGGTCTGGACCGGCTGGCTAACCTGGAATCGAGATCGGCCTGACCTGATTGCTGACGGCTTGGCTGCTCCCGGCCTACATTCGTTTCCCTCGGGGCATGTTGCTGTCGCCACGACGATTTATGGACTGTTGTTCTACCTTTGGTTTCGCAGCTCTAAAAACTGGATTGAGAAAACTATTGCCCTTGGCTTTGCCATCTTGTGGATTGGCGCAATTTTCCTCTCTCGAGTGGTCCTTGGCGCTCACTGGCCCAGCGATGTGATTGTAAGTCTGGTGCTGAGCCTACTTTGGCTGATGACCATGATTGTTGCGCTAAACAGTGCAACGGCAGCTACCCGAGAGTAACTGCCGCTTGGTTATGTCTTTTGTTGTGCTGCTTTTGGGCTGGGCTTACAGCGGATCAATACTGCGATAGCGCGCTTGGAAGCCCATATGAATTGCGTAAGCAATAAACCCAGCCGCGGCTAACCCCAAGAAGATTTCGTTGGTTGGGTTGTTGTTCATAGACGCCAATGCGCCACCAGAGGTTTTGACCTTTTCAGCATCGAAGGTCATGGCTGCCTGAATGACAAAAGCGCCAATAACGGCATACACGACACCCCTAGCAGCAATCCCGATTCGGCCTACCCAGGTCGCCCAGGTTTTTTCAATGTCGCTCATCTGATGCAGCTTGAATCGCTTCTTAAACTTAGCTTTGATCGCACGGTAAAAGTAGTAACCAGCTAATCCAAGAATAAACAGGCCGACTGCACCCACAATCCATCGTCCAAAGGGGAGTTGAAGTGCTCGAGCCGCCATCTGCTGTGCCGTACTGTCGTCGTTACCGCTGTTCCCGGAGGACATCAGGATACGAGTGGCACTTAAGGCAATACTGGCGTAGAACAGTCCGCTAAAGCCGTAGCCGATGCGGCGGCCAATATCTGAGAGATCGCTGCCGTTGTGTTCGGGATCTAAAAATGCCTGCAAAAATCGCCAAGTAACGTACCCTAGCAGGCCAATAATTAGCAACACGAGCAGAACTTGGCCAAAGGGCTGAGCTGCAATTGACTGAACCGCGCCGCTTGAGCCAGTAACTTTGCCGCCGATATCGAGCGCTTCTTGGATGGCCAACAAACCAACGGTCCCATAGACGACCCCCTTAGCGACATAGCCGATGCGGGCAAAGTATTCTAACCAGGTTTCATGCGGTAAAGTATGGGTCACAAGGGTGGGCTCCATATTGTGTGAAGTCCCTTTATCCTCTATCTAGTAGCCCTGGTCCGCATCGCTCTAAGGCGGTAAAGGCAAGTCCTGTACCTTTACCCTAAAGGGATGTTCAGTGGTTGGTCACGCCAAAGACTGTTACCGAGCCTGTTTGGAAGTCTTTTTTCGAGTTTTAGACTTGCTCCGACGGGCAGCAGCGAGAGACTTCTCCACCCAGAGGTTCAACGCCTCGGGCTCATTCAACACGCGTTTGGGGAGTTCCCAGTAAGACATTTGAATAGGCTTGCCCTTACCTTCGTAAGTAAAAGGCTGCATCCCCTCAGCTTCGTAGTCAGGCTGGTTCTCTGCATCCACCTTGAAATACAGCGTTGTCTCGGCAATTAGCGCAAACATGGTGCCGGTTGCGTACAGCCCGTACCCACCGAACATACTGCGGGCTGAAACCGGGGCAACCTGATTGAGCTGGGCGACCATCTTGTCCTTAAAGGCGGCACTATCAGCAGACGGCATGGCACTGGTTAGAACATCTATTCGTCTAACTGTACAGCGTTAGTCAGGAATCTATATGGGGCTGTCTGTATATAGGGCTAGGGGGTTACCCACATTAACGGTCTTAAACCGAAGCGCCTATCTATAGCTCTATTTCTGCTGACAAGGGGAATTTCATGAAACTTACTCGCTTTCTTTCGATGGGTCTGATGACGGCTGCCGCGATGACGGCAGCCCTACCGGCAGTGGCTGCACCTAAAATTGCCAGCGGCGAAATCACACTCGACACCAACATGAACGGCTGCCTGGCCGAGGTTGACGAGTTTATCGCTATGGTAGACGTCGAATTTACAAGCTTCGAAATTGGCCGTACAGGCTTCTTTGATGACGGTACCTTCCGCATCCTCTGCTACCCTAACCCCTACGAAAACACAGACACGACACTGGCTGTGATTTTCGTTGCCCACGACACCGATGTTGAAGTTGCCGGGGGCTTTGTGGACGTGGCGCTAGAGCAGCTGGGTAACTAAGCTTCTTCAACGACAGTATCGCGCTTGCCCAGCAGCCGATCGCGCAGCTGCTTGATGCGATCGCGATACTTGGCCGCACCTTCGAAGTCCAGTTCTTTGGCTGCGGCCTTCATTTGCTTTTCAAGCTGGCCGATGAACTCAGGAATGTCCTCCAGCGGCAGGTCATCGCGCTGTTCGTAGACCTCCTCCAGCTCTTGAGCGTTGAGGCGACGCGAGACCTCCAGGAAGGAAAGAATCGAGTTCCCTTTCTTGCGCTTGGTCGATTTGGGTGCGATGTTGTGCTGTTCGTTGTAAGCCTGCTGGATGGCCCGACGGCGCTCGGTTTCGCTAATGGCCTTCTCCATGCTGTCGGTCATGTTGTCGGCGTACAGAATGGCGTTTCCCTGAATGTGACGGGCGGCACGACCAATGGTCTGAATCAGCGATCGCTCGGCCCGCAGGAAACCTTCTTTGTCTGCATCTAGAATCGCCACCAGCGAGACCTCGGGTAGGTCCAAGCCCTCCCGCAGCAGGTTTACACCGACCAATACGTCAAACACGCCATTCTGCAAATCTTGAATGATTTCAATCCGCTCGATGGAGTGGATCTCAGAGTGTAGGTAGCGGACCCGTACGCCATGCTCTTCGAGGTATTCGGTCAGGTCCTCGGCCATGCGCTTGGTTAGCGTCGTGACCAGCGTGCGCTCGTCTTTCTTGACGCGCTCCTGAATTTCGGCCAGCAGGTCATCAATTTGGCCGTCCGTGGGCCGTACAAAAATTTCCGGGTCCAAAATACCCGTGGGACGAATAATCTGCTCGGCTACCCGGTCTTCCGACAGTTCCAGCTCCCAGCTTCCAGGCGTCGCTGAGACAAACACGCACCGGGTCACTTTGTCCCAAAACTCCTCGGCTTTGAGTGGGCGATTATCTGCCGCGCTAGGTAAGCGAAAACCGTGGTCAATCAGTACCTTTTTACGGGCCTGGTCGCCGTTGTACATGGCCCGCACCTGGGGAATGGTGACGTGGGACTCATCCACCACTAGCAGCCAATCTTTAGGAAAGTAGTCGAGCAAGCACTCCGGCGGCGCACCGGCCAGACGTCCGGCCAGGTGACGGGAGTAGTTCTCGACGCCGTTGCAGTAGCCCACCTCTTGCAGCATTTCCAGGTCGTACTTGGTGCGCTGCTCTAGCCGCTGTGCCTCCAGCAGCTTGCCTTCGCCCTCTAGAAACTCAAGCTGCTGCTTGAGCTCTTCGCGAATGCCCTGGCAGGCCGCTTCTAGCTTGTCGTCGGGGGTGACGAAGTGACGGGCCGGGTAGATATTCAGCGCATCCATGCTTTGGATGGTTGCACCCGTGATTGGGTCCACGTAGCGGATGGCGTCAATCTCGTCACCAAAGAACTCCACCCGAATAATCCGGTCCTCGTAGGCGGGGCCAATCTCTAGGACATCGCCCTTGACCCGAAACCGACCTCGGCCCAGGTCAATGTCGTTACGGCTGTACTGCACCGAAGCTAAGTCTCGCAGAATCTGCCGCTGGTTAGCTTCCTGCCC
>CAWUKV010000142.1:0-15769 GCA_963923025.1 uncultured bacterium | reverse complement strand
AGGAGCCGCTAAAGCGCGTTCATGCCCAGCGGGCTTTACGGAATGACATGCCGTCGGATACTTAAGGCTATCTACTTACTATTTCTGTCGGCAGCGGGGGTTATCGCAACACCTTTGCTCGTGCGAATGTAGGCAGGCGAGGACGCGTACGGGCATGCAGCAGGGTGTAGAAACAGGGGACGATAAACAGCGTTAGCAGCGTCGCCAGCGATAGCCCTGAGAACACAACAACGCCCAGCGGCTGCAGAAACTCTGAGCCCTGGCCCACCCCTAACGCCAAGGGAAACATGCCCAGTACAGTGGTGAGGGTGGTCATCAGAATGGGGCGTAACCGCTCAGGCGCGGCTTGGAGCATGGCAGTGGCGCGGGTGCAGGACTGTTCTGTATAAATTTGGTTGGCCCGCTCTACCAAAATAATGGCGTTGTTGACGACGATGCCCACCAGCAGCACGGCACCGACAATTACGGTTGCGCCGATGGCGGTTTGGGTGACAAACAGTCCAAAAATCCCACCGGCCAGCGCCAGCGGCACCGTCAGCATAATCACCAGCGGGTCCACCAGCGAGTTGTACTGAACGGCCATAACGGTAAATACCAAAAAGGCGGCTAGCCCGCCCAAAACGCCTAGCCCACCCGTGATCGATGCGTTGCTTTGGGCGCTGAAGCTAGGCAGACGGGTGACCCCTGCTGGCAGGGAGAGGGACGCAACAATCCGATCCGCCTCGTCCAAGGCTGCACCCAGGCTGGCCTCATCCGTCAGGTCGCCCTCAATGATGTAAACCTGTCGCTGGCTGATGCGCTGAATCTCGCCGGGGGCTTCGCCGTCTTCGATGCGGGCGACATCGCCCAAGCGGACAGGCTGACTGTCACCGCTGAGTAACGGCAGTTGCGCCAGCTCGGTGGGGGTTTGCACCAGGGTATTGGGGGTTTGCACCCGCACGTTGACCAGCCGGTCATCTCGCTGAAGCTGAGTGGGTACGGTCCCTGTCAACACCGCCTGTACCGTGCGGCCAATGTCTTCGGCAGACAGGCCCAGGTCGGCAGCGCGCTCCCAGTCGGGGCGAATCTGGACCTCGGGCTGGGGCGGGTCGGCATCGGGGGAATAGCTCGCTAGGGTTGCTTGGGCCTCTAACGCTTTAAGCACCTGGGCTCCGGCTTCTTCTAAAACTGCTGCATTGGGCCCCTGCAAAATCACATCAACGTCGCTGCGGCTGGGGGAGTTGTTTAAGATGAGGCCGCGTACGCGACCGGGGGAGACCCGCAGGCGGGTGTTGACCAGGTTGAGCTGGCCCAGCTGGCGTGTCATGCGATCGCAAAACGCCTGCACATCTGTCCCCGGTACCAGCGTCAGCGTACTGGAGCCGCGCAGCGTATTTTCGCTGGTGTTGCCACCAAACAGAAACCCCCCGGCGGTGCTAAAGGCATGGGCGACTTCCGGCTGGGCCAGTAGCAGCTCATCGACCGCCTGCATGACCTGCCGATTTTGCGCCAGGGTGGTGCCAGGGGGAAACTGGGCAAACAACCTGGCCTGCCCGGTGGCAATGCTGGGCAAGATTTCTTGGGGAATGTGACCCACCATCAGCAGGCTGCTGCCACCGAAAATGAGGGTTGCGATCGCGATTGTCACAATCCGCCGCTGCAGTACCCAGGCCAGGGTTTTAGCGTACTGATGGGTAAGCCCCTGAAGCTGCCAGTCAAACTGACGAATCAACCCCAGCTGACTAACCCCACTCGTTTGCCTGACCGCCAATAGCTGGGCCGTGAGGGTCGGTACCACAGTTAGTGCCACCACCAGCGATGCCCCGATGGCAAAGCTCACCGTCAATACCAACTCGTTAAACAGCAGGGCAATGAACCCACCAATCAACAAAAAGGGCAGCACTGCCACCAGGTTTGTGGTGGTCGAGGCCAGCAGGGCCGACTCCAGTTCTTGACTGCTGATCTCGGCCTGTTGCTGAACAGCGGTGCTGTTTGTGGTGGTTGTCGCGCCTTGACCTGGCCCACCGTTAGAACTGCTGGCACCATTGGTCTGGACGCTTCTAGCCCGCACCCCTTTAACAATGTTTTCTAGCATCACAATGGCGTTATCCACCACGATACCGACCCCCAGCGCTAGTCCGCCCAGGCTAAACACGTTCAGCGATAGCCCCAGCATTCCCATCAGCAAAATAGCGACCAGGGTTGCTAGGGGAATCGCCACAACAATAATGAACGTCTGCCGCAGTGACCCCAAAAATAGCAGTACCGCTATTCCGGCCAGTACCGCCCCGGTCAGCCCCGATAGCGCAACATTGCGAATCGCATTTTGAATAAACACCGATTCGTCCAGGGTGGTGTTGAGGACCATATCGTCCGGCAAAAAGCCTGCTGATTTTAGCGCCGTGAGCCGCTGTTTAATGCCGCTAACTACTGCGATGGTGTTCGCAGTGGGCTGCTTTTGGATGCTAACCTTGACCGCCGGGTTGCCGTTAAGCGTGACAAAAATGCGCTGTTCTTCTGTGCCGTCAATCACCTCGGCAAAGTCTCGCAGGTACACCTGTTGGGCGGCATCCGACTCACCCACCTCAACAATCAGGTTGCGAATTTCGTCAGCGTCTTGATAGCGACCGGCCACGCGGGTTAGGGGTTCACCGCTGGGGCCTTGAATGCGACCACCGGAGGTATCCTGGTTACGATCCGACAGTGCATCGAGTACATCGGTTACGCCCAGCCCTAGTGCCTGTAGCCGCACCGGGTCGAGATTAACGCGAATCTCTTCCTGGACGCCGCCTGAAACATCAACACTCGCAACCCCCGGTACGGTGATTAGTTCACGGGCCAGCTCCTGGTCGGCAAACACCCGCAGCTCGACCCCAGTCAACGAAGCTGACGTCAACGCCGTCTCGTACACCGGCAACTGAGACGGGTCAAACTTAAACAGCCGGGGCTGCCCCACCGTATCGGGTAGGCTGTCCCGAGAGCGATTTAGGGCGGCAGTGGCATCGTTCAGTGCCTGATCGATGTTGCCACCGGGCTGAAAGTACAGGTCTAAGCTAATGCGCCCTTCTCGAGTTTGCGAGACAATCTGAACCACGCCCTCGGTTGCAGCTAGTCCTTCCTCTAGCGGACGCGTTACCTCATCAACGGCCACCTCCGGAGAGACCCCGGGCGCATCGGCCCTGACGCCAATGCGAGGGTAGGTAATGGACGGCAACAGGTCGACCGGAATCTGTTGAATAAAGAACAATCCCAGCACGATCACGGCAGTTGTCAAAACCAAAGTGGCAATATGCCGCCGAATGGCAAGCTTACTCACGCTCAGGCGACGGGGGGGCGGTGGCGGTGCTGGATAAGCCATGAGTTTAGCCGGGTAGATGGGGAAATAGGGCTATGTCTGTTCGATCTGGTTAGGTTCAGGCAGATGCCGTAGTGAGAACCTGGGGGTAAGCGGCTTTGAGCTTGACCCGGCTTCGTTGCAGATGGGCTGCTCTAACTGGTGAACTACTCTGACAAGATGCTGAGCCGCACGGCCTGCCCCGTCGTCAGCGGGCGGGCACTTTTCACCACAAACGATTCACCGGGGTCTAGCCCCGAGAGAATTTCAACCTGTTCCTGGGTGCGAGTCCCCGTACGCACCGGACGGGCGATGGCCTGGGCGTCTTCGCCTTCGCCCTCAATGACAAATAAGGTTTCGTTCTCCTGACCCACGCTCATAGCGGTCAACGGTACCACCACTTGAGACTCGGCTCCGGTCGGGAACTGCACGCGGGCTAGGAGTCCGCTACCGATACGACCCTCCGGATTGGGGAGCGTGACCTGCACCTCAATGAGTCGTGAGGCGGCATCGGCAACGGGCGAAATGCGCTCAATGCGTCCAGAAATTGGGTCTGCATCGGGAAACGCATCGAGCCGGACCTGAGCAGGTTGGCCGCGACTGAGTTGAGCAATCTCTAACTCAGAGACCTGTACGGTCACCTTGATCGTGCTGAGATCCCCGACCTCCAGGACTGCCGCGCCTGACTCAACCACATCACCCATTTCGGCGGGCCGGGCCAGAACCACACCTGTGAGTGGCGCGAGGAGTGCGGCGTAGGTCAGCTGCTGCTGAGTCTGGGCCAAAACAGCCTGCTGCGCGTCAATGCGGTCGGCGGCTGAGGCCGCAGCTTGCTGCTGCGCCGCTACCTGGGCCTGGGCCGCACGAACGGCTTGCTGGGCGTTGGTGACCGCCAGCTCAGCGGCCTCGACCACCTGTTCGGAGACGGCCCCCTCGCGGGCAAGCCGCTGTTGTCGGGCTAAATCTATTGTTGCCTGGTCTAGCGTGGCCTGGGCTTGGACAACTGCGGTTTCGGCCTCTCGGATGGCAACTTCTGCCTGGGCGGTTTCGGCTTGTCGGGCAGAGAGTTCTGCCCGTGCTTCGTTGACGTCTGTCGTTTGCAAGCTGCCGTCAAGTTCTGCCAGGGTTGCGCCGCGAACCACGGGGTCGCCCACGTCTACGGTTAGGGTGGTGATGCGGCCTGAGATTTGCGATCTCACCGTCACTTGCTGAACGGGCTGCGTTGTGCCGGTGTAGGTGACTAAATCGGTTACGGTACCCGTCTTTGCTGTGGCCGTTTCTACAGCTACAGGACCGTCGGTTTCAGCCCGACCTTGCGGTGTTGGCTGAGCCACGCCTGGCGGCAGCAGCCGACACCCAAAACCAGCCAGGGACAGACCTAGCACCACACACAATCCAACGGGCCTCCAACGGCAATTCGCTAGTGCAGACATCAGTACACCCCTTTACAACGCTGCGAGAAGTCTTTGTCGTTAACGGCCCTGTAACGAGCGTCACACAGATTTAGCATCTGCTAGCGCTCTCCAACGCACGGTCAGTTTTGAGAATTGTCTCCTTAAGCGTAGAACAACTTATCTAAGATGACAATTGTTTGTGTGATAGGTCGAACGCTTAAAATCAATGGGGTTGTAAGGCGGCAAACGATGTCATTAATTGCTTTGAGGCCTCTACGATGGACCTATGGGAAGCTTTAGATAGCTCACACATCCCATCCGCCATGTGTCTTTAAGCTAGTCCGGTGTGGCTGAATGGCACATGAAAAACCGACGTTACTCATCTATTTTTCGAGAAAAAGAAGGATGGTTTCTCAATTCTGTTGTTCATTTTGTTGTTAGGCGGCGGCATACTTTTATGACTGTAACGCGTACGGCTGCAGCACGTTTCGTGAGTCGTTCGGCACTAGTCCTGGGTGTGGCAATATCTACTGCTGAGGCTGGCGGCATTTGGCCTGAGAGCAATGACGTAAACGACGTTGACGGTCCCTTCGTTGAGAACTGAGATATCTTTTACGACGACGACACCTGGCAGCTCTATAACGAAGACGGCACTATTCGAGTCACCAGTACGGCAGAACAGTGCGCTGCTGCGGCCCGGCCTGACCTAGATGAGGCTTACCATCCCGGTTAAACGATTAACACCGCTCAGACGGTGCTGACGGGAGTGCGATCGCACTCCACAAGTTCCACACCAAGGGGCAGGCTATACGCATTAAGCGGTAGCGCTGCCCTTTTTTTGCAACCTAGTCCTGCGGTACCCAGACCGAGACAGAACCAGCCTCACAGCGAAACTCGGCCCAGCCTTCGTCATTGGTGGTGATGGGCTCATCGATATGCTCAGTGATGTCGATGTAGGTTCGGTTGGGCTGACCTACCTCCATCCACTTGCTGCCCGCATCGCCATTGCTGAGAACAACTGCCATACCGCCGGGATTCTCCTCGTTGCCTAGACGGGTCCAGCCGATGGTGTTGGGGTGGTCGAAGTAGTCGTACTGGCTACCGTAGCTGTAGGCGTGGCGAGCCTGGAGGAATTTGTCGATCAAAAAGCGGTGGCTGTCGAGCCAGACTTCGTATTCGCCCCCATCGTCACCCACATCGGTGTAGTGGCCGCCATAGTAGTCGGCGTAGAACAGGCAGGGGTAACCATCGGCCCGCAACAGAATCAGCGCGTAGGCTAGTGGTTTAAACCAGGGCTCAACCACAGACTCTAGTGCCTGGAGCGGTTGGGAGTCGTGGTTTTCGACCAGGGTAACGGCCAGCGTAGGCTGCTGCTGCACCAGTGTATCGTCAAAGATGGTGCGTAGGTCGTAGTCGTTGCCTTGGGTGCTGGCTTCGTGGAAGTTGTAGTGCAGCGGCGCGTCGAAAAGGGTAACATCCCCGTCTGTGGCCTCAATAAACTGGTGCAAGGCCTCAATATCACCTGACCAGTATTCACCCACGGCAAACAGCTGCCGACCTACGTACTGACGGCAGTGACGCAGCCAATCAGGGAAAAAGCCTGCACGAACGTGCTTGACCGCATCAAAGCGAAAGCCATTGACGTTGGTGGTGTCCAGATACCACTCCCCCCACGCCTTCAGCGCCTCCTGTACCTCTGGGTGCGTCATGTCCAGGTCGCAGCCCATCAGGTAGTCGAATACGCCTTTTTCAGGATCAACCTCTTGGTCAAATGCTTTGCCTTCAAACAGGTAAACCGCATCGTAGGCCTCGTCGTAGGCGTTGTAGTCTACGGCGGTGAAGTGCCACCAGTGCCACTCCATGTCAGAGTACTTACCGTTACGACCCGGAAAGTCGAAGTGGGTCCAGGCTTGGATCGTTCGTGGCCCGTCTAGGGGCTCGAGCCGGTTGTCGGGGTTGAATGGGGTGGCTGTGGCCTCTTCTGCATGGTCTGCGCCCAGCTTATGGTTAAGAACAACATCGGCGTAAACCCGAATGCCCGCAGCCTGAGCTGCCTTAACTGCTGTGACGTACTCGGCTTTGGTGCCATATTTTGTCCGAACAGACCCTTTTTGGTCGAACTCGCCCAGGTCGTACATGTCGTAGACCCCGTAGCCAACGTCAAAGCCGCCGCCAGTCCCCTTGTAAGCTGGCGGTAGCCACAGGGCTGTGACGCCAATGTCAGCTAGCTCTTCAGCTTTTTCAGTTAGCTCGTTCCAAAGGCTGCCATCGGCAGGGGTATACCAATGGAAATACTGCATCATCACACCATTGATAGCGGCCATAGCTGTTGATTCCTCCCCCTTTGGGAAAAGTTAAGCGCGATCGCAAACCCATTGAGTCGGTCTGCCCGAACGCTAGTCTCTGTCGATAGCCCGAAACGACCCGCAGTAGCGCGCTTATCACTGTGCCATGCCCGCTTTAGACTATCTATCTGTCCAGGGAAGCATTTTCCGTAGCCTTGGTGACTTGGTTTGATCCTCCTAGTGTGGCTGTTCCTCGTCCGTTCGGATTAACTATTCCGAGCCTGTTTAACTGTTCGGTTTAACTCGGTTTAACCATGACGAACTCAATGCGGAAGACTGATGGTTGAGTATGGGATCAGGTGCAGGCATCTTGTCCGCGACCAATATTCTGTCTGGCTGGTCTGCTACGTTTTGCCGGATAGGAATTTGGATAATAAACTCGGTGCCGTATTGGGCAGAGGTTCTAAATGTCAGTACCCCGTTATGGCCGTCTACGATAATTTTGTAGCTGATGGCGAGCCCCATCCCAGTACCTTTACCAACGGTTTTAGTGGTAAAAAACGGGTCAAAAATGCAGCTTTGGACATCGGGTGGAATGCCGGAGCCGTTATCTGAAATAGCAATTTCGACGGTGTTCTCGTCGATCTGGGATGTCCTTAATCTGATCTCAGGACAACGAGCTGGTGTTGCCGAGTCAGGCGACTGCGATCGCTCTTCTATCGCGTCAATCGCGTTGGTCAATAGGTTCATAAAGACCTGATTGAGTAATCCGGGGTTGCACTCGACTGCGGGTAGAGTTGAGTACTGTTTGGTTAATTGGAACGAGCGGTTGGTTTCTAAGCTCCGCAGTCGGTGCTGCAAAATGACCAGTGTGCTGTTCAATCCCTCATGAATATCGACCGCTTTGATGCCGGTTTCGTCCAATCGTGAAAAATTACGCAGTGATAGAACAATCTCGCGAATGCGATCGCTACCGGTTTTCATGGATGCAAAAGCCTTGGGCAAATCAACTCGAATAAAGTCCAGGTCGCATCGTTCAACCTCTGCTTTGACAGTTTCAGAAGGGGTTGGGTAGTCTGTCTGATAGGCTTGAATCAATATCAACAAATCTTCCATGTAACCTTGAAGATAGTCTAGGTTGCCGTGAATGAAGCTGATCGGGTTGTTGATCTCGTGGGCGATTCCAGCGACCATCTGCCCCAGACTAGACATTTTTTCTTGCTGAACCAGCCAGCTTTGGGCCTCTTGCAGTTTGTTTAATGTTGCCTGTAATTCCTGATTGGTTTGGGCCAGTTCGTTGGTGCGCTGTTGCACCCGGTCTTCTAGCTGTTCGTTGGTTTGCTGCATCAGGGCGGCAGCTTCTTTTCGTGCGGTGATGTCAACCAACGACCCAGATAGCGTTGAAGCTTGGGCAAATCGCATGGCAACTTCTAGCCACAGAACGGACCCCGTCTGATGGTAAAACCTGAGCTCTAAGCTACCGTTAGTTTGGGCCTGGAGGCTGGCATTCCAGGTACCTTGGTCGTCGGGATGAATAAACAGGCTCAGCGGTTCTCCCAAGGTCTCTTGGACAGGATATCCCAGCGTCTCGGTCCAGGCCCGGTTGACAAAGCTCAGCTGACCGTCAGCCGCACACTCGAAAACAACTTCACGAAGATTACCCAGCAGCTCTCGGTAACGGCGTTCTGATTCGGTCAGCTTCTCAATCAGCCGATACTGAATCTGTGTATGTAGCTCGTCATTGACTGGTTCGTCTGCCATAGAGTCTCTAACCTCTAATGGGGCTCAAACATTTCCACAAACGTTATGCCATAACTGGCGAAAGCTTCTCTAGGAAAGCAGCTGAGGTCATGGTTTGGGCATAGAGGGAGAAAATATTTTCGAAGTAGAAGTCTTGCTCAAACTGGGTTCGAGCAGACGTGCAGTCTTGAAGAACGGTAACCTGATACCCCTTTTCGTGCGCCGAGCGCCCCGTAGAGTCAATGCAGACGGAGGTAACCGCACCCGCTAAAACAATATGTTTAATACCGTTCTGCTGGAGCACACTGTCTAAGTTGGTGTTAACGAATGCGTTGAGCCCTCGTTTCCCGGGAATCTCAAGAATCTTCTCGCGGTAGGGTGCTAATTCTTGGATGGTTTGAGCCCCATGGCTCCCACGCTGGAAAGCCCCCGTTTGCTTAATTGTGTTTAAAATGCCGACGGGATCAACCAGCTCTTCGTAGTTTGGCGTGAAGAAGATGGGGGTAGAGATGACGAGCGTTTGTGTCTTGACTAGGTTCTCAAGCAGATGAACCGTGTTTCTGACCGTATTGGTTGCCGTGGCGGATTCTTCAATGGCGCTCTTTAAGATGCCGTCTTTGGCATAGTAGTCGTTTTGAAAGCCGATCAAAATTAAAGCTGTATCGTGTGGCTTCATTGCTAACACCGAGATTTTATATGCGCTGGCCTGAATTGCCTCGTTACCCTTCCTTATGGCAACCATCAACGGCGCTTCCCAGCGCTAACGCTGCTGCTGACGGTAGGCTATATCTCCGCCGTCAAGTCCGTTGGGACAAGGCTGCCCATCCCTTTCTTGAGGCCATTCCGTTTGGAACTCAGCAGGACAGACTGGCTTGATGTCCTAGCGTGCATAGCGCTAGCTCCATTAGCCGGTCCACGCTGCCTGAGCGATGCATCGGTAGATTTATCATTCCCGCTCGTAATTCGGGCTAACGGACACTTTACAAACCATAAGAACCGCAGAGCGGTAACCGGTAGACCTATAGGCTATGGTCTTCTGGGTATGGGGAACCCACGGGCGCGATCGCATACCAACCGGCAATCTCAATCGCGACAAAGGGATACAGCACATGCTTATACAGCACGCCATCCAGACGGAATTCCCCGACCTCGATACCGTGCCGCTCGACTTTGCCACCGCTCTGGCTAGAGGTATGGATCAGCGCCTTGCTCAGACGCGCGTTGGCATACAGAACGCTACCCCCACCCACATAGGCCAAGCCGATGATCAGGGCAGTCACTATCAAATTTTTAGGACGCGCAGGCATCGCTGGACCTTCTTTTAAACCACCGGTTCGAGAGACGCGGAGCCTACTGGTGCAAGCAGGTCCCACACATTGAGGCCGACAGATTAGGGCCGGTGCGTTGCAACGCATTAGGGCCTACCGCACGACTTCCCGCATGTACTCGCCCCAAATTTGGGCGGCCTGGGCGCTGCTGCCCCGCGTGGCGGAGTTGTCGTCGTTGCCCAGCCAGATGCCCGTGACCAGCCTATTGCTGGGGACAAAGCCGATGAACCACATGTCTACGGCATTGTCGGTGGTGCCGGTCTTGCCTGCCGCGTTCACGCCAATGCGGGCATTGGTCGCGGTGCCGCCTGCCACGGCGGCCTGCATCATTGCCGTTAGGTTAGCGGCGGTCTGTTGAGACAGCACCTGCCGGTTGGCAAATTCGCTAGTGGCAAAGTCAAAGATTACCCGGCAGCTGCGCCAGTCGTTGGGGTCGGCGCAGTCGCTGCTGTCGAGCACGCGCTGAATGCCGTGGGCCTTGTTCCAGATGCCCTGGTTTGCGATCGCACCCACCGCTCCGGTCATCTCCAACGGTGTTACCTCGCTCTGGCCGAGTATCAACCCCGGTACCGGGTTCAGCTCCGAGGTGATGCCCATGTCCTGGGCCAGGTTGACAATGTTGTTCAGCCCCGCTTCCCGCGCCACCCGTAGGGCAATCACGTTTTCTGACCGGGCCAGCCCTGTGTACATGTCCAGTGCGCCGCTGCCCGACCGACAGCCCTGGTACCGCTGCCCCTGCCAGGTCATGGCGCTGCAGTCGTAGGCTGTGCCGGGGGAAATGCCCTGTTCTAGGGCGCTGCCAAAGGCGAACAGCTTGAAGGTAGACCCCGGCTGGCGCAGGGCCTGACTGGCCCGGTTGAACTGGCTGGTGTCGTAGTCCACCCCACCCACCAGCGCCCGGATTTCGCCGTTGCTGCCGTCCAGCGTTACCAGTGCCCCCTGGCTGAAGCCAAAGCGGCTACCGTAGTTTGCTACGCCCGTGGTCAGTGACTCCTCGGCCTGCTCCTGTAGGTCCAGGTTGACGCTGGTTTCCACATAGAAATTGCCTTCGCGGGCTAGGGAAGCCCCCAAGGTGTCTTCTAATTCTTGAAAAATGTAGCTGTAAAAGTAGGGCGCACGGATGCTCTGGAGCTGTTCTCGGGCAGAGGGGCTAATTTCGATGCGGGTACGGCGGGCGCGGCGACCTTCCTCCTGGGAAATCATGCCCATCTGCACCATATTGCCGATGACGCGGTTGCGGTAGAACAGCGCGGCATCGTAGTCGCGTACGGGGTTAAAGGCATTGGGTGCAGGCAAAATGCCCACCAGCGTTGCCGCTTCAGAAATATCTAACTCCGCTGCCGACTTGTCGAAGTAAAACTGGGCCGCGTCCTCAAACCCATAGAGGTTGTTGCCCAAAAAGACCCGGTTCAAATACAGCAGCATCAGGTGGTCTTTGCTGTAGAAGGTCTCCAGCTTCAATGCCACAATCGCTTCGCGAATCTTCCGCGAGGCTGAGTCGTCGACGCCCACATACTCCCGGTAGATGTTGCGGGCCAGCTGCTGGGTGATGGTGCTAGCGCCTTCACGAATCTCACCGGCCTGCACGTTGCGCACCGCGGCTCGGGCGATGCCCATGGGGTCCACGCCCAGGTGCCAGTGGTAGCGGGCATCCTCTGAGGCAATGACTGCCTGGGGCAGGTAGGGAGAATATTCGCTCAGTCGCGCCTTTTCGATGTGGGCGCGGGTGTTGATGGGGTTGAGCAGCACCTGCTGATCGCCGTCGTTGCCGTAAACCGATACCGGCCCCTGCACCGATTCAGGAATGGGCCGAATCGGAATCTTGGGCCACTCAATTGCCACAATCCAAAAGGCCAGCAGCGCCGTGAAGCCGGTGGCGCCAAACAGCCCGTAGCGCAGGGTTTGGATGTACCACGGCGGCGGATCGACAAAGCGAATCGTGGCCGAATCGGTCAGCTCTGCCGGACCCAGGCTGAGCACGTCACCGTGGCGCAGCACGTGCTGGTTTAGCCGTTTCTTGTTGCGATAGGTGCCGTTGGTGGATTTTTTGTCTTGCAGGACAAAGGGGTTGCCGGGGCGGTTGCGATCGCGCGTCAGGGTCAGGTGCGTTTGGCTCACCAGCGGACTGCGCACCACAATGTCGCTAGCCTTGGAGCTGCGGCCCAGCACATAGTGGTCCCCCAGCAGCGAGTAGTCCTGGGTTTTGCCCTCAAACTCCACCAACAGCTTGGGCACCCGTGCCCCAGGCTTCAGTGGCAGCTTCGAAAAGTCAATTTTGGCAACCGTCTTTACCGCCTGGGTAACCGTGCCCAAAATCGTGCGCGGCACCTGCTGTGGCGGTGGGTTTGGGGCCGGGTTTGGAGAAGGCGGCGGCGAGTTTGGTGGTGAGTTTGGTGGCGAGGTCATGCAATCACCAGAAGCAAAATCTTGGACGGATGAGGTTTGTTAGGGCTACAACGGGGGATTACAACGGGAAGCCCGGCCATTTCGCAAACCGAGCAACACCCATCACACATTTGGCCCCCATTGTAGGGTGGGCATCGCCCACCACCCACAAATTTGCCCACCCACCGATAAATTAATGCCGATCACCCCCGTTATTGAGGTGCGATGGTCCTTGGGACCGGCGTAGCCATCTCGCCCACAATTCTGAGCGTTGGGCAGTGCCCACCTACGGGTTGCGGCGTTTGCCGTTGGGTTTCTGGGGGTTGGGGTTAAACAAAAACCCCAATAGCAAACAGATGATGCCTACGTTAATCCAGACATCGGCCAGGTTAAACACGGGAAAATTCGTCACCGGGAACGCCTGGATAAAATCCACCACTTCCCCAGCCCGTAGACGGTCGATGCCGTTGCCAAACGCCCCGGCCAAAATGAACCCATACCCGGCGCGCTCCCACGGATCTTCAATCCATTTCAGCAAGCCGTAGGCCGCCAGCCCCAAACTCACCGCCAGGGACAGCCACGGCAGAATCCACCGGCAATTCTCACCACTGCAAATGCTCCAAGCGGCCCCCCGGTTCAGCACATAGGTAAAGTTCAGCGCCCCAGGGATGATAGTCGTCACCTCCCCCAGCTCAAACGTCTGAACCGTCCACAGCTTCGTGAGCTGGTCTAGCACCACCCCCACCACAGCAATGACCCAAAACAGCGGATTCCGCACAGCGATAGTCCAATCCTCGAATGTAAACAGTGTTTGGCGTTTGGAGATTTGGCGTAGTGAGTGGGGCATCGCGGATGCATCATTCGCCGGAGGCCCTCACCCTAAATCCCTCTCCCATGGGAGAGGGACTTTGATCGCAGAATTTCCAGTATCTGTCCGGCTCCCCTTCTCCCCACGGGGCTGGGGGCTGGGGGCCCGCAAGCAGATCACAGCTGCCCAACGTCTTCCAAAGCCTCTCCCATTATTCCTTAATAAAACATCACCTGACGCATCAAATAGGCGACAACGCCCACAACGCAGGCCACCATTAGCTGCCCCGGCAGCTGAAAGACCGAATAGTCCAGCGTCATTTCGCCTAACCCAGCCATGGCGTCAGGAAAGCTGAGCCCCGTGTCTCCGGCTAAGCGAAACAGCCAGGCTAGCAGCAAGTACACCAGCCCCGTCACGTGTAGGACGGCCAGCCCACCCAGGCAGCTCAGGGTCAGGTTCTCTAGTTTCGGCTTCCACTGAAAGGCCAGAACCCCACAGACCCAGGCGGCTGGAATAAAGCCCAGCAGGTAGCCAAAGCTGGGCTCCCGCAGGTACGCCAGACCGCTGCCCTGGGTAAACACCTGCATGTCGAACACTTGAAACAGCAACAGTCCCAGGCTCAAATACCCAACCTGTGCCAGCGCCCCGGCATTTGGCCCACCTAGACAGCCCGTCAGCAGCACCGCGCCAATTTGAAAGCTCACCGCCAGCGAGTAAAACTGAATGCCAGTATCGCCCCAGGCCCAGGGGCCGTTGGTCACAAACACTTCTAACCAGGTCGCCCCAATGGTGGCAATTAGCCCCATTAGTGCCCACAGCAGCTCAATTGGCGAAAACACGCAGCACCCTAAACTCTGGCGAAGATTGTATCAGTGGGGGAGTAAGGAAAGGGGAGTAAGGGAAAAGGGCAAGGGAGAAATAAGATGGGCGCTGAGTTACTGCTGCATTGAACATTACTTTTTCTTAACCTGCCGCAGAAGCCGGACTCCTCACCGCTTTAGACTGGATCTCAATCACTGGATTTTAATCATCGAAAAACACCCCTAACCGCGCTGACCTATGTTTCCTACCCATCGCCCCCGCCGTCTTCGCAGCCACCCCCAGCTTCGCCGCATGGTGCGGGAGAACGTGGTCACAACCAACGACCTGATCTATCCGCTGTTTGCGGTACCGGGGGATGCCGTGGCCAACGAAGTCACCTCCATGCCAGGGGTCTACCAGCTATCGGTAGATAAAATCGTTGAGGAAGCGAAGGAAGTTTATGACCTGGGCATTCCCGCCGTCATTCTGTTTGGCATTCCCAACGAAAAGGACGACGAGGCAACGGGGGCCTGGCACGACTGCGGCATTGTGCAAAAGGCAACCGAGGCCATCAAAAAGGCGGTGCCAGAGCTGATTGTGGTGGTCGATACTTGCCTGTGCGAGTACACCGCCCACGGCCACTGCGGCTATTTAGAAGTGGGTGACCTGACCGGACGGGTGCTAAATGACCCCACGCTAGAGCTGCTGAAGAAAACTGCCGTCTCCCAGGCCAACGCCGGGGCTGACATCATTGCCCCCTCCGGCATGATGGACGGCTTTGTCCAGGCGATTCGGGCTGGGTTGGACGACAACGGCTTTAGCCACCTGCCCATCTTGTCCTACGCCGCCAAATATTCGTCGGCTTACTACGGCCCATTTCGGGATGCGGCTGAGTCTGCGCCTCAGTTTGGCGATCGTCGCACTTACCAGATGGACCCCGCCAACGGTCGCGAAGCCCTAAAAGAAATTGACCTAGACATCGCCGAAGGCGCAGACATGCTGATGGTGAAGCCTGCCCTAGCCTACATGGACATTATTTGGCGGGTGAAGGAAGCTTCGGACCTGCCAGTGGCGGCCTACAACGTGTCGGGTGAGTATTCGATGGTGAAGGCCGCGGCGCTGAACGGCTGGGTAGACGAAGAGAAAGTCGTCATGGAGACCATGACCAGCTTTAAGCGGTCGGGCGCGGACCTGATTTTGACCTACCATGCCAAGGACGTAGCGCGTTGGCTAGGCTAGGGCCTAACCCATTGCCGTACTCTATCGTGAGGCTGCAATAGATTAATTTGCTGGGGTAGCAAACCTACGGGATCGGCTTAACAATAGTAACGAGGGGTGCTTCGGTACACATATGCCAGCATCCCCAATGCTCCCTCTCCCCATTTTGTTTTGACGGTATCTTTCGACTCATCTGCCCCAAACGGCGTCCCCCACAGTCACGATCACAGCCACGGCCACAGCCACAGCGAAGCGTCGGTCAAACGCATCGTCAATCGCCTCTCGCGTATTGAGGGCCACGTGCGTGGCATCAAAACCATGGTGCACGAGAACCGAGCCTGTCCGGATGTGCTGGTGCAAATTGCTGCGGTGCGCGGTGCCCTAGACCGGGTCGCCCGCATGATTCTTGACGAGCACATGGACGAGTGCATTAGCCGTGCCGTCACCGATGGCAATATTGAAACAGAACTGGCCGAGCTAAAGTCGGCACTCGATCG
>CAWUKV010000141.1:0-15810 GCA_963923025.1 uncultured bacterium | reverse complement strand
TGCCTGGCCGTCACAGGCAGCGAATGAAAAGATACCCGTAAGCGATCCTGTGGGAACGATTTTGGGGGCGATTTTGTGGGTGTGGCACGACGCGATCGCATCACAACCGGCCTCAGCTTAGCTGCAAGTTTGTTAAGTCAGCCCCAGTGCGTAAAGTTTCTAACAAGTAGAGCGATCGTCACATCGAGTTTTTCAACTCCACCAGTACGCTTTATACAGCCTATGTCTCCGTACACCATAGGTCATGCAATGACTCGGATGCCCGTGTGCTAAAGCCGTTACTATTAAGAAATCGGTAAATCATGCGGTGACCTGTAGCTACGTCGTGCGGCTACGACGATGGCGAGATAAAACGAGTTCTGGAACGACGCTCGTCGAGACCAGGGATTGGGATTCATTGGCCTCAGCTATTGGATTCTAGTTGTCGTACCTTCATCGCTTGATGACCTAGCGGGCCTGTAGGGTCGTCTTAAACGGGCTGCGCAGTGTAGGCTGTATCGATAGTATCAACATCGATAGTGCCGACTAGGTCAACGCTAGTCGTACGGCTAAGCTTGAATTCAGTGTGTTCCATTGGACTGATCAAAGCCATCGCTTAGACTGTCTTCTCTGTCAGGTTCCACAAGATTCAGTGATCGTTGTGGCTTTTTTGGGGTATCCATGCTTGCCCCGTTGTCGCTCAGTCTTATCAAAGTTGATTGGTCTGAGCAGTTGGGCAATATAGGGCCAATGGGCGTTGGCTGTCCCAGCCAATGTCACCAATGGTGTTTCGGCAGTGCCAATTTCTGTACTAGGTATCTGTACGGTTCACCCAGCATTGGGTAGCCTGAGTGGTGGATTCAGTCAGTCATCAAGCTGCTCACCTCAATGGGTAGGTAGTATTCGGCAGTTACTTGAGTAGATCAATCACGTGACCATTTCGGAAAGCAGCTTACAACCTGGCCCGTACCTGGTGCTCAAGACCGACTCCGGGCAGCGGCATCTGTCTCTCATTGGCAGTAATTGCTGGACGATTGGCCGCAGCGATGACAACAATTTTGTCCTTCCCGACCGCTGGATTTCACGCAACCATGCCATGCTTCAGTGCATGGAAACGGGCGAGTTTTACCTGATTGATCTGGGTAGCCGCAACGGCTCCTTTGTCAACGGCCGACGGGTCAGCGTGCCGGTAACGCTACACAATGGCGACCTGCTCACGTTTGGTCAGACCGAATTGCGGTTTTACTGCCCGTCAGCTGAACCCACCAGTCACTCCCTTTCAGGGGGCGACTCTCACGACTTCACAGCAACGGCAACGCTGCATGTCCGTCGGCTGATTTCAATCATGGTGGTGGATATTCGCGATTACACGGTCATGACCCGGCAGCTCGACGAAAAGATTCTGTCTGAGGTAATTGGCACCTGGTTCCGCCATGCGGGCGAGATTATTGGTCAGTATGGCAGCTGGGTTGATAAGTACATTGGCGATGCCGTGATGGCCGTCTGGATCCACGGCACGCAGGAAGTCAACCCCGAAGAAATGCTGCAAATCACGCGGGCCATCAGCGCCCTGCACAAGATGACCAGTCAGCTTCACGAAAAATTTCCGCTACCGTTTCCGCTTCGGGTTGGGGCGGGCGTCAATACAGGCTATGCCATGGTCGGCAACGCAGGAACTGGAGATCGTCCCGACTACACGGCCCTGGGGGACACGGTCAACGCAGCCTTCCGCTTCGAAACCTCAACCAAGCAGCTGGGTCTCGACATCGCTATTGGCGAAACCACCTATCAGTACCTCAATCAGGTGGGGGCCAACGAGCAAACCTTTAAACGCTACTCTGTGGCGATGAAAGGCTACGACTCACCGCTGGACACCCACGCCTGCACCTTCTCAGACCTGGAGCGGTTTCTGCTGTCCTACGATAAGGCTCCCTCCCCGGTTAACTAGGGCTTAGTGATCAATCAGGGCGAGCTGATACAGCGGGCCAACTTCAGCTACGGTGCTGACACTGCGGAACCCTCACCATTTGGGCAGTGGAAATGATAGGCTCTAATTACTGCTGTGTACAAGATTCCGACGAATCGAATAACGAGATATGAAAGGATTCTTTAGCCTGATTGCAGCGCTGGGTTTGCTGCTGGGCTCTCTACTAATGCCTGCTGCTGCCTACGCGCTTCCGGCCCCAACCTTAGCCCCTGTTTTGGCCAATGCAGCCGGTGTTGACGAGCTGCGCAATAACATCGACGACAAGCTATCCACCGATTACGGCTCCAAGATCGACGTCAACAATACCAACGTTGCAGCTTTTGCAAAATATCGTGGTTTATATCCCACGATTGGCGGAAAAATCGTCAAGAACGCCCCCTACGACAACCTTGAGGATGTCCTCAACATCCCTGGCCTGAGTGAAACAGAGCGTAATCGCATCGAAAGCAACCTAGACAACTTCACCATTTCTGACCCCGTTCCTGCCCTGGTTGAAGGTGCAGACCGCTTTAACAACGGCGTCTACAAGTAGTCGCTCAACGAAGGGCCTAACGCTCCGAATTCGCGGCCCTGTCTGTAACATTGCCGCGATTCGGCTAAGAAAGCTTCCATCGCTCTTGCTAGAGTAGGGAAATCCCTACAGACAGCTGGAGCGATTGTTCTTTGGTAGATACAGCAGCAGATACAGGGACTGGACCGGCGACAACCGCAGGAGCCCTGACGGGTCCGTTTGATGTTTTGGTCATTGGCGGCGGTGCAGCGGGACTATATTCGGCCCTCTGTGTGCCTGCTCATCTGAGTGTCGCGCTGCTCACAAAAGAGACCCTGGCTAAGTCAGCCAGCGACTGGGCCCAGGGTGGCATTGCCGCCGCGATCGCGCCAGACGACGACCCCCAGCTTCACATCACAGACACGCTGAAAGCTGGAGCCGGTCTTTGCGAACCTGATGCAGTGGCCCTGCTGGTCCATCAGGCCAAAGACTGTATCGATGCTCTGGTTGACATGGGGGTTGCCTTTGACCGTGAGGGCAATCATCAGACCGGGGCGCTGGCCATGACCCTGGAGGCTGCCCACTCTCGGCGACGGGTGCTGCATGCGGCGGATACCACTGGGCGAGCTGTGGTTACCACCCTGGCCGATCAGGTCCGCCAGCGCAAAAATATTCACATCTTCCATGAAGCCTTTGCCCTAGAGCTGTGGATCAACTCGTCCGGGCACTGCCAGGGGGCGGCGGTGGCCTACCAGCAGCAGATTCGGTGGGTCCAGGCAGGCGTAGTGGTGCTGGCAACGGGCGGCGGCGGTCAGGTCTATGCGCAGACGACCAATCCTGCGGCCAGTACCGGTGATGGAGTGGCGATGGCCTGGCGGGCCGGAGCCCAGCTGCGCGATTTGGAGTTTATGCAGTTCCACCCCACCGCCCTGACTCAGCCTGGTGCCCCGCACTTTCTGATTAGCGAGGCGGTGAGAGGAGAGGGTGCCCATTTGGTCGATGCGGCGGGGCGGCGGTTTGCCTTCGACTATCACCCTGATGGAGAGCTGGCACCGCGCGATGTGGTCAGTCGCGCCATCTTTAATCATCTACAACGGCCAGACGTGTCCTCCCCAGTGGTCTGGCTTGACCTCAGCAGTATCGATCCAGACCGCGTCCGGTATCGATTTCCGAACATCATTCGCAAATGCCAGAAATGGGCCGGGTTGGACATTCTCAAAACGCCTATTCCCGTTTCGCCCGCGGCGCATTACTGGATGGGCGGCATTGTCACTGGGCTATCCAGCCAAACCACGCTGCCAGGGCTCTATGCAGTGGGCGAGAACGCTAGCACCGGCGTCCACGGGGCCAATCGGTTAGCCAGTAACTCGCTGCTGGAATGTTTGGTCTTTGGGGCACAGCTCCGGGAATTGCAGCCAGAGACGGTCGCAGCAGTGGAGGTTCCTGAGCCCGTAGGGCTGCCAGAGGTGGCACCCGAGCTAATGGCAATTGGTCACATGCGGGATGCGATCGCGCAGTTGGTTTGGCAAACGGCAGGCATTTCCCGTCAGGCCACGAGTCTCAAAGATGCGATCCAGCAGCTTAAAACCTACCAGCGCCAGTTTGCTCAACTGCCCCTAACCCAGGTTCTGGCCGATCAGGTACCAGGACAGCCCTACACCCTACCCGCCTCCCTCAACGTAGCCACCTTCCGAGCCTGGGGTGAACTTCAAAACCTGCTCAAAATTGCTGATTTAATTCTCCACAGCGCGCTATTTAGAACCGAGAGCCGAGGCGGGCACTACCGCAGCGACTTTCCTCAGACCCATGAAAACTGGCAGGTTCACACCCTTGTCAAAGGCGACATCTGTCGCGCGTCTGGGCCTGTACAAGCCGATCTCACTTGAGCTGCCTGCCCTTTTGGCAGACGCCGTCGGTCCCGGCAAGGGCTAAGCGTCGCTTGGAATCGAAATATCGATTGGCGTCACGCTGACATTGTCCAGACTCTCCAGCGGGGGGTTAATTTCAGCCTGGTTGCCCACCACTAGGGTGATCAGATCTTCTGGCTTCAAATTCTCCTGGGCCGCCGCTAGCACCTCGGCAGTTGTTGTGGTCTCCACTTGTTCGCGGAAGCGAAATACAAAGTCAGTGGGATAGCCATGGTACTCATAGCGCACCAGCCGCGATAGGGACTGCTCCGGCGTCGCAAAGTTGAAAACGAAGCTGTTGAGAACCGAATCCTTGGCAAACTGTAGCTCTGTTTCGGAAATGGGCTCCTCGCGTACGCGCTCGATTTCTGATTGAATCGACTGAAGAAATGGCACCGTCGCCTCCGACCGCGTCTGCCCACCGCCAATGAACAATCCCGGATGGTCGTAGCGGGGACTCCAGAAGGCATAGACCACATAGGCCAGACCCTGACGGGACCGAATGTCGTTGAATAGCCGCCCGCCAAAGCCGTTGAGCACTTCGTTCAGGACCACCAGTGGTGCATGGTCCGGGTTATCGAGCCGTCCACCCAAGTGACCAATCTGGATATAGCTCTGGGTGAGCTGCGGCTGATCGATGAGAAAAACACCTGTTTTCGCTTGGGTTTCGGTGGGTGCGGTAAAGGTCGCGTCGGCCGCAGGCTGCCAGTTGCCTAACGTCCGCTCAATCAGCCCCTTCATCTGAGCGGTATCAAAGTCTCCAGAGATGCTCAGAATGGCGTTCTGCGGCGTGATATGCGTGGCGTAGAAGTCAATGACGTCATCGCGAGTGATGTTATCGAGGTCGCTGTACTCCACCTGGCGGGCATAGGGGCTTTCGTCCCCGTATACCAGCTTGCGAAACTCTCGCCCGGTAATATCGTCGGGGTCATCGTTGCGGCGGGCGATGTCGCCGCGATAGCGGCTTTTGGCCAGTTCAAACTGTTCTGGGGCAAAGGCCGGGTGGCGCAGTACATCGGCAAACAGTTCGAAGACAGGCTCTAAATCCTCTGCTAGGGCGTTGAAGCTAGCACCGCCCGAGGTTGTCCCCAAGCTTGTCTCGACAGAGGCCGCCCGCTGTTCTAGCAGTTCGTTGAGTTCAGCCGGAGAATAGCTAGTCGTTCCGCCTAGACGCATCACGTCACCCGTGATACTGCCCAGGCCGGTTTTGTTGGCAGGGTCTAGGGCCGTACCCGTGCGCAGCGTTACGCCGCCGTTGACGAGCGGCAGGTCGCGGTTTTCCATCAGGTAAACCACCAAGCCGTTGTCCATCTCGTACCGCTCGTAGTCTGGGATGTTGATGTCGCCTAGCGATGGAAACTTAAGATCGGTGTAGTGCTGAGGCGTGACCGCCGCTGCCGGACCAGCCCAGCTCAACACCAATGCCAAAATACAGGCAGCAGTTGTCAGAAACGTCATAGCAAGCGACTTTTGAAACAGACGGGACCGATAAAAAGACGGCATAGGATTTGGAATCGCGTTGAAAAGCAGGGGAAAGTAAACCGGGTAGCCAGACAGTCGGCGTTACTCTGCCGATAGCAGCTTGCCCACGGTCCGGTTACGGAGCTGGAAGGTGTCTTGGGCCACACGCTGGACATCGGCTGCGGTGACCTGTTCGACGGCTTGCAGTTCCTCAAACAGATTGCGCCAATCGCCGGTCTTGGCCTGATACTCGGCCAACAGACTGGCCATGCCGGAATTCGAGCTCAGTGTGCGTAGCAAACTGGCCCGAGTCTGGGTCTTAACCCGCTCTAGCTCAGCGTCAGAGACAGGCTCTGCCTTGAGTTTTTCAAGCTCGACATCTAGCAGCGCGGCTACGTCCTCAACGGTATAGCCCGGAGCCGTCAGCGCATAGAACAGTACAACGTTGGCGTAGCGATCGCCCGGGAAGCTGTTGGCACTCCCCACATCCAGGGCAACCTGGGCCTCTTCGACTAAGGATCGATACATCCGCGAGGTTCTGCCCCCCAGCAGAATGCCGTCAATCATGCTGTAGACCACGCTATCGGCATCGTTGATGCCGGGACGGTGATAGCCCTCCAGATACCAGGGCTGGGTCGGCAAGGTGAGGGTAAATTCTTTGGGCTCGGTCTGGGACGGCTCGGTTACCGTGACTTCGGGTGCGTCGCTGCGGGTTTCGTAGCGTCCAAAGTAGGCTTCGGCCAGCTGCTCAACAGCGCTAGGATCGACGTCACCAACAACCGTGGCAATCAGGTTGTTAGGGCCGTAGTAGGTGTCAAAGAACTCAGCCACGTCCTCACGAGTCGCCTGGCGCAGGTCCTGTTCGTAACCGATCACCGGTCGCCGGTAAGGGTGCTGATCGAAGGAGACTTCTAAGAACTTCTCGACCATCTGACCGATGGGGGAGTTGTCTACCCGCATGCGGCGCTCTTCAAGAATCACCTCTTTTTCTTCGTAGAACTCTCGAAACACCGGATCCAAAAAGCGCTCGGACTCCAGCGACATCCATAGCTCTAACTTGTTAGACGGCAGGCTGTAGAAATAGCGGGTAGCGTCAGCAGAGGTGGTGGCATTCAGCCCCCGCCCTCCAGCCTGCTCAATAATTTGACCAAACTTGTTTTGCTCAACGTAGCTAGCGGCATCGGATCGAACCGCATCAAACTGCGATCGCAGTTCCGCCAGCTTATCCGTATCCCCAGCCTGCTCGGCAGCCATGATCTGATCGAACAATACATCCAACTCATCCAGCAGCTCAGATTCTGCGGCGTAGTTGGTGGTACCAATCTTGGTCGTGCCCTTGAAGGCTAAATGCTCTAGGTAATGGGCCACCCCCGTCTTGCCATCATCCTCGCTGGCAGCACCGACGTTGGCATAGAGCATAAACGACACCACCGGAGCCTGGTGCCGCTCCAACACAATAAACGTCATGCCGTTGCTCAGCGTAAACTCAGTGACCTCACTGGCAACTCGGTCAATAAAAGCCTGACTATCGCTAGGTGAGCTGGACTGAGCCCAGACCGGAGCAGCCCCCGTCATCCATAGACTCACGATCAGCAGTCCAGATACTAATCTGGGCCAGAATCGACTACCCAAACTCCCCCAGCATCGCCCCCGATGTGACGAACCTGCCTGTTTGCTACTGACCGTTTCAGCTGCCGCAAATACCGAATTTTCGGCCCGTTCCATCGTCTTTTGCCTGAACATTACCGTTCATTAGCATAGAAACTTTTCTGACGATTGTGTGATCAAATCGAGCAGAAATGGTAAATGAGCAGAAATTGTTGACCAGAAATTAATGACCAGAAATTGATCGTCGATTGACAAGGTTACTCGTTCAGACACGGGAGCTCAGACACGGTGGCTCAAATGTGGGGGCTCAGATGCAGGCTTCTGCATCACACAACTACCGAAACCCGGGATAGCGATAGAAGGCATAGGTGTCAAACAGGCCACCGACCAGACTGAGGGTGCCGCTCAAGATCAGCACACCTTCCCACACGCTGCCGCTACCAAAGGTCGATAAGATATTGAGGGTCTGAGTGAGGCCCGTTTGTCCTAACTCGGCTAGCGGGGATAGCTCTGCCATTGTCAGGAGTCCTAAAACCAGACAAATTGCCAAAATAGGTAGACAGAAACACACCAATAATGTCGTGGTCAGCGACGTCAGAAACATCCATAAGTTCGTCATTGCAGCAGCTCCAGCACACTGAAATAGAAGTTTGGGCAGGGAATACTACTCGACTGCCCTATCAGGGTAGGAGGATTATCTGGGAGCTGACGTGCCCCAACTGACATCTTGAGAAATCTTAAATCTAGATAAAATTTAGTCGTGAAATCGAGATAAAGTCAGGGCGTTTTGTGAACCTATGGATCCAAAGATGTCAACTTTAGAACCGTTCCTGATGAAAGACAGTTAGTCAGCGGCGTAGGGCCGAGTAGCCCAGCGGTAGGCCAACCCGATGTTGGCAATCCCTTAGTTCTCACCAAGTTGTAACCCCCCAAGTCGATCTCAGGTCGATCCATCCCAGACCCACTCAAGAGGAGTTTCCTTTGGCAGATAGCTTTATCACCTCTGGCCTCAGCCAATGGAGTCGTCGAGCGCTGGCTGCGGTGCTGTTAGGCGGGCAAGTGTTAATTCACCTCCTGTCACGTCCGTTACATCGGCGCAACACCGTCGAGCAAATGGCAGCAGTGGGGCCAGAATCGCTCCTAATTGCGCTGGTAACCGCTGCCTTCGTCGGCATGGTGTTCACCATTCAGGTGACTCGAGAGTTCATCAACTTTGGGGCAGGCAGCGCTGTAGGTGGAGTGCTAGCCCTGACGTTGGCTCGGGAGCTAGCCCCGGTCCTAACGGCAGTGGTACTGGCCGGACGGGTCGGATCTGCCTTTGCCGCCGAGATTGGCACGATGCAAGTCACCGAGCAAATTGACGCACTACAGCTGCTCAAAACGGACCCAGTAGACTATCTCGTCATTCCTAGGGTGGTGGCTTGCGCTCTGATGTTGCCGCTGTTAAGCATTTTGTCTTTTATTACCGGAATGACGGGCGGTCTCATCGTTTCTAATCTGCTCTACGGCATCTCTCAGAACGTCTTTCTCGACTCGGCTCGCAACTTTTTGGGCGTGTGGGATCTTCTCAGTGCCATGTTAAAAGCGCTGGTGTTCGGGGTGATGGTGGCCGTTATCGGCACCAGCTGGGGCATGACAACAACAGGTGGGGCCAAGGGCGTGGGACAGTCCACTACCACCGCAGTAGTAACGGCGCTGTTGGCTATCTTTGTCACCAATTTCTTTTTGTCCTGGATTATGTTCCAGGGCACCGGCAGCGCACTGCTAAATGTCTAGCAACCGTCCGCTCAACCTATTCTTCATTCGTACCAACTTTGAAAACCATGTCTGACTCGCAGACGCAGCCCCTCACGCCAGTTCAGCCAACGTCACCCTCCGAGGCATCAGCAACCGCCGAAACGGTTGTGCTACCGCCCAGCTTCAGGCTCTCGCTGGGGCTTGGGGCGATCGCGCTGCCCCTGCTCCTGTGGCAACCTTGGATTGGCGGTCCCATCCTGCTGCTCGCTGCATTCCTGACAATTCAAACCGCCCGGATCCGGCTAGCCTTTACGCCGACCGAGCTTGAGGTACGGCTAGGAGAGCGCCTACTACGCCAGTTTCCCTACACTGACTGGTTAAACTGGGAACTCTTCTGGTCCCCTATCCCCATCCTGTTTTACTTCCGCGAGGTTAACAGCATCCACTTCCTGCCAGTCCTCTTCGACGCTCAACGCCTCAAAGAACAGCTCACGCGCAGCGTGGATCTGTCAGCGCGCTAATCGGCCTGGTCTCCTTAGCGACAGAGTTCAAAAAACTGGCTTTCAAAAAATTTTCCTTTCAAAAATAATTGGCAAAGCGTGAGGGTCCGCTGTGTATGGCTTTGGTCACTTCGCTTGAGCTTCCGAACATCGCTGCTCCTCTCTGATTAGCGCGCTTGGTGCCTGGCAATCCGGCTCCATCTTTTTGCGGATCGCCATAGCACGCCCCTGCTTGCTCGGGCCGCCAGCAACCCCGTATGCTGACGTTACCGAAACTAACTGCCAAGCTCGCTGATTCGTCATGCTGCCCGATGACCCCTCCCCCGACGCACCGTCGTCCGCATCGTCCGACACCTCTGGGTCCGAGTCGTCTGGCTCGACTGGCTCCAGCTCTGCTGAGCGCCGTCCGCCGCTCTCGGTGCAGCCAGCCCCTACGTTTGGGGGCTCTACCGAGATGGAGCAACTCATCCAATCTGGGTTAAGTGAGCTAGACCGGCGGCGGCGCACATTAGAACGAGAAATCGAGCAGCTAGAACGGCGCAAGGTTCGCTTAGAAACAGAGATGAAGCGTAACTTTGCTGGAGCCTCCCAGGATCTAGCCATTCGGGTGCAGGGGTTCAAAGACTATTTAGTCGGCAGTTTGCAGGATCTGGCCACCGCTGCTGAGCAGCTAGAGCTGGCCCCTCGCCCCACCCCAACTACCGCAGCCCCACCCACTCAGAACGAGTCAGTGGATGCCGCGCCTCCTAACACCGCTGCGTTTGCCAGCCAGCGCTTCGAAGAACAGCGCGAGCGCGTCCGCAGCCTGATTGACCAATACCGCACCCGCCCAGACTACTACGGCCCCCCCTGGCAAATTCGACGAACCTTTGAGTCAGTTCATGCCGACAAAGTCAAAAACTGGTTTTTTACCCAGGGGGGACGGGGCGCAGTCAAAAGCATGGGTAGCCGTCTACAAAACGTCGTGGTGGCTTCGGCCGCCATCTCAGTGCTGTACACCATCTACGGCAATCGCTTGTGCTGCCTCGTCTTGGCAAACACACCAGAGCGTCTAGGGGAATGGCGGCGCTGGTTGCAGGACTGTCTAGGCATTTCCCGAGCTGACTTTGGCACCAATCGCGGCATCATGCTGTTCGAGGCCACCGAGCCCTTGGCCCAACGGGCAGAACGACTGCTGGACAGTGGCCGACTGCCGATGATTGTCGTAGACGATAGCGAAGAGAAGATTTCACTATCAGCCCTACGTTTTCCGCTGTGGTTAGCCTTCGCCCCAGATCCAGCCAATCCAACGTCAGACGATTATTACTAAGGCCCATTGTTAAGGAGATCGCCCTGATTAACTAAAGGGCAGCATCACAGAGCTCTGTCATCAGGAGATAGGAGACAAAAGGCCTCTGACTTCTATCTCCTATCTCCTGATGGCATCGATATGCCCACTAACCATGGTATCCGCCTACCCAGTTCCGATAACTAACCCGATCAGACTTCTCTCTGATCAGACTTCTCTCGGGGGACCATCACCCCCTAAACTGAAGCTGTTAGCGTCAGGAGCGGCAACATGATTTGGGTTGAGATCGCGGCTATCTTGCTCACCGGTTACTTGCTTGGGGCCATTCCCACCGGCTATATCGTTGCTCGCTTGGTTAAAGGCATTGATATTCGCGAACATGGTTCCGGTAATCCTGGGGCAACCAACGTATTTCGCACCGTTGGGAAAGGCGCAGGCATCGCAGTATTAACTGTCGATCTGCTGAAGGGGGTTGCCGCAGTTCAGCTGGCTCGACCACTCCTAGAACAGCTGACCAGCTGGCTGGCGCTACCGCCACTATCCGCCACGGCAATCGCCTGGATCGTGACGCTGTCCGGGCTGTTTGCCCTATTGGGTCACAGCCGCTCGATCTGGCTAAACTTCACGGGTGGCAAGTCTGCCGCAACGGGGCTGGGGGTTTTGTTTGCCCTGGCCTGGCCTGTGGGTCTAGGGGCAGCTGTTGTGTTTGCGGTCACCTTCGTCCTATCTCGGATTGTTTCTCTGGGGTCTATCCTGGCGGCCCTGGCGGCTCCAGTGATTATGCTAGTGATGCATCAGCCACTGCCTTTTTGCCTGTTGGCCGTAGCGGGTGGGGCTTATGTAGTCCTGCGTCACCGCAGCAATATCGGACGGTTACTGGCGGGGACAGAGCCCCGGCTAAAGTCAGCGGACTCGACAGCGTCAGAATAGCCCAACAACACTCGGCTCACGCGCCGAGTTCTCGGGAGCGCCGTTCTGCTGCCCGCACTGCTTCGATCAGCGCTGTTCGCAATCCTAATTCTTCTAGACAGGCAATGCCAGCAATGGTTGTGCCGCCTGCACTGGTCACCCGGTCTTTCAAGACCGCCGGGTGCATGCCGGTCTGATCGATCAGCTGTGCCGTACCCAGCACCGTTTGCAGCGCTAGCTGATTAGCCACATTTCGCGGCAGTCCTGCTGCCACCCCACCGTCTGCCAAAGCTTCAATCACAATTGAGACATACCCGGGACCAGACCCTGATAGGGCGGTCACGCCGTCCATCCATGCTTCGGGCACCTGGATGACCTGGCCCAGGGCCTCAAAAATTTGACGAGCCAGCTGGGTCTGTTCAGGAATGGTGCGGCTACCGGGCGCGATCGCGGTCACCCCCGCACCGACCGTTGCAGGCGTATTGGGCATCGCCCTAACCAAAGGCCAGCCCGGCAAAGCAGCCTCCAAGCGCGCCAAACTGATGCCAGCCAAAATTGACAGCACCAGGGGAGGAACATCACAGCTGACGCCGAGAAAGTCTCGGCTGACCTGATCAAAAACCTGAGGCTTCACGGCAAGCAGTACCACCTCTGCGGACTCAACCACATCTCGGTTGCTCGCCGTTGTTTGAATGGTGTATTGCTCGGTTAAAAGCTGCCGCCGTTCTGGAGAGAGGTCGGCAACCATAAGAGCGTCTGGTTTGTAAATGCCTTGCAAAATAAGGCGGGATAACAGAGCCTCTCCCATTACCCCGCCGCCAATGATGCCAAGTTTAACTTGCAAAAGAAGAGACCCTCCGCGTGAGTCCCACAGCCCCCTAAGAATACCGTGAAATGGACCGATGCAAGCGGAGGCACTCAATCTTGCGAAGCGCAACGATAGAGTATCAATTTAAGGACACGCCCGAAAGTATGTCCCCAAAATTACAACGCAAGTGTGACATGCACCTGAAAGCCCAGGATTCACACTATGCAAAGTTAGTAGGTATATCGGCACACCACACCGAGATATCGCCAATCTTGAAGGGTGATGTCAACGTCCAACCCACAGGAACCCAGACCATCGCCATAGGCGTCATGCTTCTACACAGTCACCGAAGGCGTTTATAACCGGTCTGTTGCCCTGCGGGTCAGCGGGGTTGAGCCATGACTAAGCCATGCGAGCGATTTGCTCTGTCGCCCAGGCAGGTGTGGGCGCTGCCTGATGAGGTACGGCAACGGGTGCCTGTACTGGCGTTTCTTCTTCGCCATCTACGGGCATACTGACCTGTACGCAGTTGGGAGTGAACAAGAAGATGCTCTCGCCAATGCGCTCCTGGTGACCGTCAATGGCGTAGGTACCCCCCGCAACAAAGTCAACGGCGCGCTGTGCCTGGTCAGGATCCATAACAGTCAGGTTGAGAACCACAGACTTCCGCTCACGCAGGGCTTGGATGCATTGGGGCATCTCTTCAAAGGAGCGGGGCTCCATCACAATCACTTCAGACATTCCGTTAATTGCACCCGGCATACCTATTACATTATTCATTGACACCATTCCAGAATCAGTTGACAAGGATCGCTCACGCAGACGCCGACGGAGCGGACGAGGCTCTTCCTGGGGCTGCGCCATTGAAGGCTGTGAAATCGGGGACTGCGACATTGGAGCCTGCGACATCGATGCGGGGGAAGTCACAGCCGCAGTGTTCTCCTCTTCATAGAGGTTCTGATACGCATCTCCCTCCATTTCGTCATACTCATATTCATAGTCAGCCGGATCATTTAGGCCAACAAAATCGCGTAGCTTTGTGAAAATAGTGCTCACAGTTCGCGCTCCATCACGACATAGTTAATAACTTGGCAAAGTCGCCCTCACTATAGAGGACAGCGTTGTAGAAAACCAGAGCAGTGACGTCTTTTATCTTTGTTAGAGGGGACAATCAAAGATAGGCGGTAGAACTTTGGGGGTTTCTAACCGGACGTTGCCTGCCTTTAAACCTTCTCGCAAAGCCCTTGTGGTCTGAGTTTGAAGGGTAAACGAATCCCTGTTACGTGGAACGTTGAGCCACAGTATACATGAAATTCTCAAAAAGCATACCCCATTTCCAAATTAAACCAAAAATACTTGAATCTTTTTTCGTAATAAATTGTATACGACCCCTAGATCGCCCTACTGGCGCTGTCCGAAGAGGATGGTTCCTAATCGAATAAGCGTGGCTCCTGCCGCGATTGCACTCCGAAAATCCCCGGACATTCCCATGGACAAATGCTCAATCTGAAGCTGAGAGTTCGGCATTTGATTGACACGATCGGCCAGAATCCGGACCTGTTTAAATGCGGATTGAGTCGCTTCAGGGGTGAGCCCCCAGGGCAAAATTGCCATCAAACCGACCATGTTTAAACCGCTGAGCTGGTTCAGATCGGGTAAGGCAGCCAAGAGCGTATCGGGTTCAAACCCGTATTTATTGGGGTCTGGCAGAATTTTGACTTGAAGGCAACACTGGGGCCGACGTCCCAAGTCAGTAGCAGCTTGGTTGAGCCGTTTGGCCAGTTTGAGGCTGTCGACAGAATGAATCCAGTCATAAAGCTGCACGGCTTTGCGAGCCTTATTACTTTGTAGATGGCCAATTAAATGCCAGGTAATGTCCTTTAAATCAGACAGTTGCTGTTGCTTTTGCTCGGTTTCTTGCACCTTGCTTTCACCAAAGTCGCGCAGCCCCAGTGAGTAGGCAGCCGCAATGGCCGCAGCAGGAAAGGTCTTGCTCACAGCAACGAGCCTGACGTCTGCGGGAATATCCGGCTTTAGGCTAGCGAGTCGTTCGGTGAGATGGGGCAGCCATGCGAATGAAGCGGTGGAGTCAGACATAGCTTTCGGACACGGGGCTTTCGGACACGGGGCTTTCGGACACGGGGCGAGCGACGCAACGAGGCACTACTGGAACGTCTGTTTGTACATGCGTTGAAGCCGCTGAAGTTCAGCAGACTGTCCGGCTCTGCGTAAAATCCGCAGGCGATTTTCAAGAATCAGCCGAGCATCGTTCCGAGCAACCGGCTCAAAGGCCAATCCCCCACCCGTTTTAGCAATGAAAAACAGACGCTGTGCATAAAGTGTGGTGAACAGCTCTTGATTCTCGTCCACCAAGCAAACTCGGAAGAGAAGGCCGAAGTTAGGGTGGTTTAAATAGGTCTCAGCGCTCATTCAAAGATCCAGCTCTTGGCAATAGAAGGGCAGCAGATACGCCATTCTGGAGGTGTCTTGACTTGAACCAGCATTGCTAGTCACCTGGCGCGTAGAGGACTTTGCTATAGCATTCCCGAACCGTCAACGTTTCCTATGACTTGAACCCTCACGGCTCATTCCCCTGCAAGGTTTCGGCTCGAACTGACGGCTAAACTTGCATACGTGTAGGGTCAGGTCATTTAACAGTGAAGGAGCATCAGCCTAACGACAGAAAGTGCGTCTTCAATCCAGAACTAATTGCAGTCGTTCATTGGCTTAACCGCCCTATTCAGGCACTAACGAATCAAATCGCGACAAGAACAGAGAGGACATGAACCAACGATGGTCTCACACGAGTTCTGTGCTGGGTACAGGTTAACCCGTCAGCGGCGTTGAATCAGCCCACGCCCCATGTCGGGATAGCGCACCAGGACAATGACAGGCGTTGAACTCGGTTTATCCAACGGAAGCCAAGCGTACTAAAAAATCCTTATAAAGGCGTCACCGCAATTGGCCCCTTTGATGAACATGGGCAATGTGGCAAAGCTGCTGTATTTAATAGAGCAAGTCTACAGGCTTTCGGTGCTGACACCAATACGGTCCTAACAACACGGCTTGCAGGTTAGATTTTATTGCATTCGTCGAGTTGCTAAGGGCAGTTCCTGGCATGAAGGCCTTGACACTG
>CAWUKV010000140.1:0-15827 GCA_963923025.1 uncultured bacterium | reverse complement strand
ACCACGCTCGGTGTCCTAAAACAAATAGCGCTAGCCATAGCAGTCGAAGGGTTGGTAGACCCATTCGGCTGCGTCGAGGGGCTCCAGCGTCAAGGACTTCAGTGCCAGGACCTATCCCCAGCAACTCGACGAACGCAATATAGCTTCGTTACGCAGCGTTAGAACGTGTGGTAGTACCCCAATGCTGCATGAAACCGATGAGGGAACGAGAGTTGCCAGGTAGCAGCAGGAGAATAACTGGAATGACGATTACTGCTGCGCAGCAAGGCAGGAACTGAGCTTGCACCATCAGGCTGTAAATGGTGCCACCCATTAGCGAAGCGAATATGGCTTGGGGATGGTTGAGCGCGTTAGGTTTTTGAGCGACCAGCAAATCTCGTAGGCAGCCACCGCCCATCGCTGTCATCAGTCCCATTGCAGGGTAGAGCGGCCAAACCAAAACAGGCTGCAATAAAGCCACTTGCGCGCCAATGATAGTAAAAGTTGCCAGGCCTACATTGTCTAGCCAGCTGAGCTGTTGTTGAGTCAAATGAGTGACGCGAGAAAATAGAAAAAAGATGATGCCAGTTGTTATGGCTAGTAGCAGATAAATCGGTGCTTCAATCCAGAAGACGGGTCGCGCCAATAGCAAGTCTCGACAGGTTCCCCCACCTATCGCAGTCAGGGCTGCATACGCTAGCGCCGGAACAAACCGGCGACGCTGCTCCTGGGCTAACAGCGTACCACTGGCCGCAAATCCGATTGTGCTGACCAAATCTAGCGTATGGAGCAATGATTGCTGAAACATAAGCTCAAGGACACCGTAAAGCTAGGCAGACTTAGCTTGGTTCACGCTCAAAACATGGTGTCGCCTGCATTAACGTTCGTAGTGTAGATCGGTAATGCTCAATCCTTTTTCCCCGAGTGGTAAGGCGTAAGGACAAACTTTCCAGATTTGGAAAGACAGCTGAGAAAATTGGTGGTTTATTGAAGCGGGCATCTACCAAGGATTAGACAATCCACCAGCAGCGATCAAGATACTGTGGCAACAAAGATTACGGAGAACAAAAATACATCTGGATAGTAGGTTGTAGACCAGAATGAATAAGCGCTGTACTGATTGAGGAATCAGGCTGACGCTGGTAGGATGGGCTAAATTTGCTAGACCCTATTCAGTGATATTGAGCGCTGTTTTCTCACGGGGCTAGATTAGACGGTCAATCAGATGCCTAAAGTCATATCCATTCACTCTTATCGCGGAGGAACGGGCAAATCTAACTTCACAGCCAATCTGGCAGCTGCGATCGCAATGCAGGGCAAGCGCGTTGGCGTCGTCGATACTGATGTACCCTCGCCGGGCATCCACAATTTATTCTGCCTAGAGCCAGACGAAACAACCTGCACGCTTAACAATTACCTGTGGGGAGAAATACCTATTGAGAAAGCCGCCTATGACGTCGGCGACAAAATTGGGTTATCTGCGGCTTCGTCTGAGGGGGGTAGTCTCTACCTCGTTCCCTCTAGCGTTAAGCCTGACAACATTGCCCGCATTCTACGGGACGGCTACGACGTACGGCTTATGAACGACGGCTTTCGCAAGCTGGTTAAGGCACTGAAGCTAGACTATTTATTTATTGACACTCATCCGGGACTGTCCAAAGAGACTTTTCTATCTATCGCCATTTCCCACGTGCTGATTCTGATTCTGCGGCCCGACAAGCAAGACTACCAGGGCACTGCCGTGACGATGGATGTGGCCAAGCAGCTGAAAGTTCGTAAGCTACTCTTGGCCATTAACAAGGTTTACAGCTGCCTGGATCCGTCGGCGCTAAAGCAAAAAGTCGAAGAAACCTACGGTGAGACGGTTGCTGGGGTCTTCCCCTTATCTGAAGATATGGTGCAGTTGGCCAGCGAGGGCGTGTTTTGCGTTCGCTACCCGGACCACCCCATTAGCAAAGAGTTCCTTAACGTTGCGCAACACCTGGGAGAGGGGTAATCGCATGTCAGATCTGGAGACAAATCTAGGTGCAGCCAATGGCGATCTCCGGTCACTGGCTGACACGATTACCGCGATTACCTCCCCCTTTCGCAACTACCTCAGCGATCTCCACGAGCAGTATCGTCGCCTCGATACGGGAGAAGTTGCCGACTACATTCCAGAGCTGGCAGAAGCCAACCCCAATTGGTTTGGCATCTGTGTGGTCACAGTGGATGGGCAAATGTTTGACGTGGGGGACTGCGACCAGCTTTTCACGATTCAATCGATGTCCAAGGCGCTGACCTTTGGTCTAGCGCTAGAAGATCATGGCCGTGACTATGTCATGAGCAAGGTCAGCAACGAGCCGACGGGCGAGGCGTTTAACTCCATCGTGTTAGATGAAGCCACTAATCGTCCCTACAACCCCATGGTCAACGCCGGGGCCATTGCCACGACCGATCTGATCAAAGGCCCCGATGGGACCAGTCGCCTGAAGCGAATTCTCGACATGCTAGAGCGCTACACGGGTCGCGTCCACGACATTTATATGCCGGTGTTTCTATCGGAGAAAGCGACCGGGTTCCGAAATCGTGCGATCGCATACCTGATGCTCAACTTTGGCATGGTGAGCAACCGCATTGACGAAACCCTGGACCTGTACTTTCAGCAGTGCTCTATTTTGGTCAACGCCAAAGACATTGCCATGATTGCCGCCACCCTAGCCAACGGCGGTGTGAACCCTGTTACCAAAGCCCGCGCCCTCGACGAGCACTACGTCCAAGACGTCATTAGCGTCATGCTCAGCTGCGGTATGTACGACGCCTCGGGTGATTGGACCTACCGAGTCGGCATCCCAGCCAAAAGCGGTGTGGGTGGTGGCATTATGGCTACCGTCCCCAGCAAGCTCGGCATTGGCACCTTCTCGCCCCCACTCGACCCCAAAGGCAACAGCGTCCGAGGCGTCAAAGTTTGCGAAGACCTATCTCGCGACTTTGGCCTACATCTCTTTAATGTCGCCCCACCCAAACATCAGCTAGACGAATGGACGGCGGGCCGGGCCGATCCGGATGATTGGTGACAACCCAATAGCTTTCATTGTTCTAGCTACTCCCCTATAATCCCAGCGTCCCTTCCTGACGCCAGCCGTGATTGCTATCTACCCCGGCAGCTTTGACCCCATCACATTGGGTCACCTTGACATCATCACCCGCAGCAGCCAGCTCTACGATCAGGTGATTGTGGTCATCTCTAGGAATCCGGGTAAAAATCCGCTGTTTACCGTCGAGCAGCGCATGGGGCAGATTAACACCGCGATCGCACATCTACCCAACGTCAGTGTCGATAACTTTAATGGCCTCACCGTTAACTACGCCCATGCGCAAAACGCTAAAGTTTTAATTCGGGGTTTGCGGGTGCTCTCTGACTTCGAAAAAGAGCTACAAATGGCTCATACCAACAAGACCCTGGCAGATGATATCGAGACCGTATTCCTAGCCACCTCCACCGAGTATGGCTTTTTAAGCAGTAGTCTGGTAAAAGAGATTGCAAGGTTTGGAGGAGCGATTACTCACCTTGTGCCCGAACACGTCGCGCGCGATATTGAACAATGCTACGGCAAGACCCCCCACTAAACGATCCAAACGGTCCCCAGTTTAACGGGGGGCAGCGTGGCCCACAGCAGAATGGGCCACAGCAGAATGGCCCTATCCCAAACGGCCAGCCTGTCTCGCCGCAAGACTTACAGGCTAGCGGCGGCGATGTCCTCTACGAAGAAGCCAGTCGCCAACAGCCCGAGCGCTTCGACATCCAAGAGGCGCTGAACCAGATCGAAGAAATCGTCCTCGACAGCCCACGTCTGCCGTTAGTCGGTCGGACGATGATCAACGAAGACGAGCTGCTTGACCAGCTCGATAACGTGCGGCTCAACTTGCCCCCGGCCTTCCAGCAGTCTGTACAGCTCCTGAAGCAGCGCGACGACATCCTTACCGAGGCTGAGCAGTACGCCCAAGACATCGTTGCCACAGCTGAGAAGCAGGCTGCGGCCATCCTCAACGACATGACCATCATTCGCCAGGCCGAGCAGCAGGCTCAGCAGCTGCGCCAGCAAACCGAGCAAGAATGCGCAGCCCTGAGAGAGCAGACCCTGGATGAGGTCGAACAGCTGCAGCAGCAGGCCCGCCACGAGTGGGAAGAAATGCGTGCCCGCGCGATCGCGGAGTGTGAAAATATTCAGCGTGATGCCGATGCCTACGCTGAACAGGTACTGCAACGCATGGAGTCCCAGTTCAGCGAAATGCTGAACGTCCTTAGCAACGGTCGCCAGCAGCTCACCGACCGCCGCGCCGCTATTGATGCCGAAGCCAGCGGTACCCGCCCTGCCATTCCTGGGCGTCCGGTCCCCGGTACGCAGCCTCCCGCCGGGCCAGCAGCGAACACCCAGCATCGCCCCATTCAGCCGATGCAACCGTCTAGAGCGCCCCAACAAGATAGAGCGCCCCAGCAAGACCGAGGTAGTGACCGGCCCACCCGACGCAGCCGACGAGACCTGCGGTAGCGTGATAGGTCATTCATGATTGGCTATCTCAAGGGCACCCTGGCCGATATTCAAAAGCTTAATAATGGCCGCATCATTCTCACCATAGACGTGCATCAGGTGGGCTATGAGATGCAGGTTACCAGTCGGGTAATGAGCAATCTGCCGCCCGTGGGTGAACCGGTGCAAATTTTTACCCATCTGCAAACTCGCGAAGACCAGTCCGTCCTCTTTGGGTTTGGCTCCCGGGCTGAGCGCGATGTCTTTCGGCTGGCCATCAGCGTCAGCGGCATTGGCCCACAGATGGGCATGGGCCTGCTCGATACCCTCTCGCTCAACGATTTTGTGCAGGCCGTCGTGTCAGAGAATGCACGCGTACTATCACGTGCCCCCGGTGTGGGCAAGAAGACAGCAGAGCGGGTGATCTTAGAACTCAAGACGAAGCTAGCCGAATGGCGGCAGCAGTCGGGCCTAATTACGGCACCGGCAGGCGGCCCAGCCACGGTAGTGCAGGAAGATGTGGAGATGACGCTACTAGCCTTGGGCTACTCTAATCGGGAGATCACCCAGGCGCTGCAGGCAGTCGGGCAAAATACAACCTTAAGCAAATCAGCGGACACGGAAGACTGGATTCGAGATGCGATCGCATGGCTCAGCAAGTAGGCCCCCCAATGAGCCGCTGTCACCCTTGCTAAACTGAAGCCATAACCTCTAGCAGGCAAACCCGCAGATGACCGTCGCCACCTTCAAATGGACTCTAGAGCACTATCACGAAGCCATTGCGGCAGGGCTGTTTGACGATCAAAAAATCGAGCTGCTGAGAGGAGAGCTGGTTATCATGCCGCCTGAAGGAGAACCCCATGCGTACTACAACACAAAGGGAGCTGACTATCTCCGAGAGCAGCTAGGTACACGAGTGCAGATTCGTGATGCAAAGCCAATTACATTGCCCAATGCTTCTGAACCCGAGCCAGATATTGCGGTGGTCAAGCCGTTAGACAGCGTCTACCTCTCCCATCACCCCTATCCAGAAGACATCTTTTGGCTGGTTGAATACGCTGACTCTAGCCTAAAGAAGGACCTAGAACTGAAAACCTCAATCTACGCGGAAGCAAGCATCCAAGAATATTGGGTTGTCGATCTCCAGAAGTGCCTACTACTAGTCTTCCGTGATCCTATAAACGGTCAGTATCAATCGAAGCAATCCATTACTGGTGGGACGATTTCACCTATTGCCTTTCCAGACGTTCAGCTAGATGTAGTGCGATACATGCCAACGTGAGCGATGTCGCCTAAACTACGGCTGTAAAAAAGTCATAAAGCCCTGAAATTTGACGTCCATAACCAGCTATTCTGTAACAATCGACACCGTTTTAGTGAATTGTCTGACAAGAGGCGTCATTCAATATGTATTCTATTGTTTTGCTGATGCTAGCGGTGCTAGTCGTCATTGCTGTTGTGGGTGCGCTGCTCACCTCCCGTTTGGGTTAACCGTCAACTATGAAAAGAATTACCGCCGTCATTCGTGACCACCGCTTGGATGCCGTCAACAAAAGTTTGCTCGAAATCGACGTCGTCGGCATGACCGTCTCAAACGTACGCGGCTTTGGTCGTCAGAAGGGAAAGACCCAGCGCTATCGCGGACAGCCCTATCAGGTCGATTTCTTGCCTAAGCTGAAGACCGAAATAGTCGTGCGGGATGATCAGGTGGAGCAGGTGGTGGATGCGATCGCAAAAGCTGCCCGTACGGGTGAAATCGGTGACGGCAAGATCTTTGTCAGCACCGTTGATGCCGTCTACCGCATCCGCACTGGAGAACGAGACGAGGCTGCGCTTTAGTCGTAACCCTTTTCCATATCTGCTCGCAGCCGCGCTAGCGCCGTTGCTGCTGCCTGCTTCTCGGCATCTTGCTTACGATGCCCTGTGCCCTGTCCATAGACCTGACCGCGCAGCCGCACCTCTGCAACAAACGTCTTGTCGTGGTCCGGTCCGCTTGACTGTACAATCTCATACTTCGGAATCGGCCAGCCACGCCCCAAGGCCCACTCCTGTAGGCGGCTCTTGTGGTTCTGGTCCACAGCTGTAGACACCACCGTATCAATCACCTGATCGAACATCGGCAGCACATAGTCACTCACCGCCTGTAGGTCATTGCGGTCTAGGTACAATGCCCCAATCAGTGCCTCAAATGCACTTGAGAGAATCCGCACATTCTCTCGACTACCGCTGTTCTCTGCACCTAGACTCAGCTTCAGATAGGCCTGTAGATTTAATTCCTGGGCAAAACCGCCAAATTGCCGAGCATCAACCAGCGCGGCCCGCAACGGCGTCAGTTCTCCTTCTGGTCGATCGGGGTAGGTTCGAAACAGGTACTCCCCTGCCAAAAAGGTCAAAATGGCATCGCCCAAAAACTCCAGCCGCTCATTATCTGCGATCGCAGGCTCCTGTTCCTTGGCGTAGGACTTATGGGTCATCGCCTGCTGCCACAGCGACTCGTTGTAAAAGTCTGGGATGTAAAAGACCGCCATTGCAGATGAAGGGGCTCAACGCAGACCATCATAGGCCATTGATTGAGCCTTACCTGATTGCTGAATCCAGCACTTTAACCAGAGGGACGTTACAGAGCCGCTATCATTAACGAAGCAAAAGCGCGTTGTACAGACCGCGATGATTGCAGTCCCTCATTACATCGACGCCGAAGAATACTTAGCCGTTGAACAGCAGAGTCAATATCGGCATGAGTATCGATATGGGCTGGTCTACACAATGGCTGGCCGCACGGATAATCACGATCGCATTGCGTTTAATCTGCTCAAGCTCATCGATAATCGACTGGGTAATGACAGTACGTGTCAGTTTTATTCTGGCAATGTGAAAGTCAACTATCAAGACAAGCTTTACTACTACCCCGATGCGTTTGTGACTTGCGATGCCAGAGATCGCCAAGATAGGTATATCAAGCGCTATCCCAAACTAATTGCTGAGGTGCTCTCTTCTAGCACTCAAGCGTTTGACAAAAAAGAGAAGTTTGAGGACTATCAACAGCTTGGCTCGCTAGAAGAATATGTTCTCATTTCTCAAACTCAGCGCCAAGTAGACTGCCGACGACGGAGGCCAGACGGTAGGTGGGAAACAGAAACTTACAGCAGCGACGATATTGTAAAGCTTGAAAGTATCGGGCTTGAGTTTGCGATCTCAGATCTTTATCGCGGCCTCAATCAGTAGTCCGGAAGCTAGCGATTGCTATTCACCCACTGTTCGACGCCGTTGGCTAGGGCAACAGCTAACTGCTGCTGCGCTGTTGGATCGCTTACCCACTCATACTCGAAGGGGTTAATCATAAATCCCAATTCCAGCAGCACGGTGGGCGCTGTATTGGGGCGCGTCAGGGCCAGATTGTTCCAAAAGACGCCATACTCGGGACGGTCTAGCGCTTCGATCAGATAGTTGTGTAAGAACACTGCCAGATCGTGGGCCTGAGCGTGATACCAAAACATACCAATACCTGCAGTATTGATGGCATCGCCGTTGTCGGGTAAGGCGTTGTAGTGAATGCTGAGGGCTAGGGTGGGTTCAGCCGCGGCGATAAAGTCCATGCGATCGCGAAGGGATACAAACTCATCACTCTCCCGCGTCATCAGTACTGTTGCCCCCCGCGACTCTAGCTCCTGTTTAAGCAGTTGAGATACGGTTAGGTTCACTACCTTCTCTGGCGTGCCGTCGGGTCCCCGGGCTCCCAGTTCATCGCCTCCGTGCCCTGGGTCTAGCACAATTCTTGTTCCCTCAAGGGATGCCCCTGCGGGTGGACCATGTCGCAAAGAGAGAATCAGATTTGTGCCTTCATAGCGAAGCTCGTAGCCCCACTGCTGGTCGGTCTTGTAGTGAAAGGCATACTCGGCGGTATCCGGCAAAATCGGTCGCCAGTCCATCCGTTCGATGACCGGGTTGTCGGAGAAGAAAATGGTGTCGGTCTCAGCCGTGGTGTCAAAGAGCGTCAGCGTTAGGGTTCGAGCATCCTGATCGATGCTGATGGGGACGGGCGTCTGTAGCGGAAAAATCACTTCGGTCCAATCGTCGCCCTGCTCGGAACGGATGCCGCGAATGGTTGTACGGTTTGGGACTGGGCTCGCAAAAACTCTCGTTTCGCTCTCCTTAATCCAACCGCCGTAGTCGAGACGTAGCCACTCACCCTCACGCCCTGTAATCGTGGCCTGGGTGCCTTGGGGTAACGGTGTTAGGCGGGAATGGTTGGTACTAGGACCAGTGCGAGCCACACCAGAAACGGCGGTGACCTCGGCAATTTGAAAATCGACGGGCGACAGGATTGAGATCGCGCCCTCCCCAGCCTGACTCACCTGCTGCCCCCCAACCGAGAGCTGAAACTCGGGTACGCCGTAGCTACCCGGCTGCTCAAACGTGGCACAGCCCGCATAGGTGGGGGCCGCAGCAAAGGGGGCTGTCTGGTCCGTCAGCACCGCGTAATTTGGCGGTAGGTCAACGGTTGCAGTGGGGCTAAGGGCAAGTCGTTCGTTTGCGACGGTGACCGCAACGTTGGCATCGCTGGGTGCTACCGCCTCGAAGCAAACTAGCTCACCCGGCAGTCGGACAATGTCACGGCTGGGATATAGCGTATTTTCAGCAAAGCTGGTGCCCGTAGGCTGCGGCGTTGCTTGGGGTACCCGCGTAATTGTAACTGTTTCGGTACTGCCCCCAGCCGTGATGGCAAACACGTTCTCACCCATTGCCAGCGGCAGCGTCGGTGCAAAGTGGCCGCTGGAGCTGCGTTGGTCAACCACTACTCCATTGATGGTGACTGGCGTACCGGCGTCGGCCGTACCAATGAAGAAAATTCGGTCCGAAACCGTCTGGTGCTGTAGCGGTGGATAAACTAGGTTGAGTGACTGGGCCTGAGCCATTGGCGTGAACGGATGCATCAGTACTGTGCCGCCTACAAACAACCCGCCGATCACCCACTGTCGCGTATCCATACGGCTGCATTCCACATCACCACTCACCTGTTTTAGCAGGTTTTCTGTCGGTCTCTGACAACCGCTTATTTTTCTCAAAGGAAAAACACCGACTTTAGAGGCTTGTGGCACAATTGACAGGTTGTATCGGCGTTGGCGGAGCGGGCTTCCTGGGTCATGACTAAGTTTGTATTTGTAACTGGCGGCGTGGTTTCAAGCATTGGTAAGGGCATTGTTGCTGCTAGCCTGGGTCGCCTGCTCAAGTCGCGGGACTACTCGGTGTCAATTCTGAAGCTTGACCCGTACATCAACGTAGACCCCGGTACTATGAGCCCCTTTCAGCATGGGGAGGTGTTCGTCACCGAGGACGGGGCCGAGACTGACCTGGACCTAGGCCACTATGAACGCTTTACCGATACCTCCATGTCGCGGCTCAACAGCGTCACTACCGGTTCGATCTACCAATCAGTGATTAACCGAGAGCGACGCGGTGATTATGACGGGGGGACGGTTCAGGTGATCCCCCACATCACCAACGAAATTAAGGACAGAATTCATCGGGTGGCCCGCGATCGCAACCCCGATGTGGTGATTGTTGAAATTGGCGGCACCGTCGGCGACATCGAAGGGCTCCCCTTCCTCGAAGCCATCCGTCAGTTCCGTCAGGACGTGGGCCGCAACAACGCGGTTTACATGCACGTCACCCTGATCCCCTGGATTCCTGCCGCGGGAGAGCTTAAAACTAAACCTACCCAGCACTCGGTTAAAGAGCTTCGCTCTATTGGCATTCAGCCGGACATTCTGGTTTGCCGCTCCGCCAAACCCATTGAAGAAAATATTAAAGAAAAAGTCTCTAGCTTCTGTAACGTACCGGTGAAGTGCGTCATTCCCTGCACCGATGCCCCCAGCATCTACGAGGTACCGCTACGGCTAGAAGGTGAGGGACTGGCAGAACAGGTTTTGGAGCTACTGACCCTAGACCAGCGATCGCCCGATCTCAGCGGCTGGGAAAATCTGGTTCAGCGGCTCTATAGCCCCACCCAAGAGCTAGACATTGCCATTGTCGGCAAGTACGTTAGCCTGAATGACGCCTATTTATCCGTGGTTGAATCGCTGCGGCATGCCGCGATCGCGGTTAACGCTGACCTAAAAGTTCGGTGGATTAGCTCTGAAGATATTGAAACCGACGGTCCAGAGGCCCACCTATCAGGCGTACATGGTGTCGTCGTTCCGGGCGGCTTTGGCAGTCGAGGCATTGACGGCAAAATCCAGGCCGTCCACTACGTCAGAGAACAAAAAATTCCGTTTCTTGGCCTCTGTCTGGGCATGCAGTGTGCCGTGGTTGAGTGGGCCAGAAACGTTGCCAAGCTAGAACGGGCCAACAGCTCTGAGATTGACCCCGAAACGGACAATCCGGTGATCAACTTGTTGCCCGAGCAGGCGGATGTCGTTGACCTGGGGGGAACCATGCGGTTAGGTCTGTACCCTTGCCGCTTAGATACCTCAACGCTGGCCTTCCAGCTCTATAACAAAGAGGTCATCTACGAACGCCATCGCCATCGCTACGAGTTCAACAACGCCTACCGCAATCTCTTTTTAGAAAGCGGCTATAAAATCAGCGGCACCTCACCCGACGGTCGCCTTGTCGAGATCGTTGAGCTACCCGACCACCCGTTTTTCATTGCTAATCAGTTCCACCCTGAGTTCCAGTCAAGGCCTAACGCGCCTCATCCTCTGTTCTTAGGCTTTGCAGAAGCGTCACTAAAGCACAGCAGCGGCAAGAGCGAGCCGTCCAAGACCACCATCCCGCCGTCTGTCGCCCGCGAAACCGCTACTAGCAGAGCGTAACGACAATCTTGAGGCCGCCTCACACTGCAAAGCTCAGCGTCAGACGGCCTCCAGTCGGCCTTCATACTTTTGCCTTTCTGCCGTTTGCCTTTCTGTATCAGCCTACATTCGTCAGCCGATTCCACAGGTCGTAGCTGACTTCGTCTTTAGGCACGATGTATGTTCCCGGTTTGACGGTCATGCCATCTGAGCCCTTAAATTCTCGCCGCTTGGCGTCATTAAGATTGATGTAGACCTCGTCAGGTTTGAGCTGCGCCCCTTCCTTGAGTACAGGAACCTGACGCATTTCGACACTACTTAGATTAAGCAGCCGATCATGCAGTGCCTGAATGTCGTAGGCCGTTTGGTCGAAGCGACCGAGTTCGTCAATCTCAGTACTGCGGCTCTGATCCGCCGCTGGGTTTGGGCTGAGATTGCTTTGGTTTGCTGAGTCTGATGATTGAATAGACTGCCCCATATCGGGTTGAGTAGCCATGACGGTTCCTACGCTAGGTTGCCTTAGTATATAAATTCAATAGAGAAATGTGCTTCTACGGATGGACGGTTCAATGCGAGGTACAGCCCAGGAATTATTGAAGTTCAAACCCTGATTAACTGACAAAAGCAGGAAAAGGTTTTGTTGGGTTACGCTATCGCTAACCCAACCTACGGCAGCTGGGCTAGGACTCAATAGTCACTATGATTTTCTTATCAACCACTCCAAAGAACAAATTGAACTTGAGGCACATTGTTCATTTTGATAGCTTTGTATGGCTTCACTACCTTTCTTAGAAATTGGATCCGCATAAAAGTTGTTCTACTTGTCTTGTTCTATCCGCCAATCAGTCATCTGAAATTTAATCTCTTGAACCTGCTGTTCTGAGTTGCAGCCCTGATCGTTGTTCGCGATCACCTCAAACAGTCAGCCTCTGATGAGTTTTTATCTTCAACTTCACGGGCTCTTTCTCAGCTTCACCATATAAAAGCCATCACTATCTTGCTGGTGGGGCCAAACCCGAATACCCCAGTCATGTTTGGGCAAACCAGCTAGTGGTGAGTCTACAGCAGGCCAATCAATTTGCCAGTCGGAATGGCTGGATAAGAAAGACTGAATCTGTTTTTCGTTTTCGTCGGGCTGTAGGGTGCAGGTAGAATAGACCAGAACACCATTCGGCTTGACCCAAGTGGCGGCCTGTTCTATTAGCTCAGCCTGAAGCTTGACCAGGCCAGCCACGGTTTCAGGGGTTTGCCGCCAGCGGGCGTCGGCGTGGCGGTGTAGGGTACCGAGGCCAGAGCAGGGTACGTCGAGGAGAACGCGGTCGGCTTTTCCCTTTAGGTCGGTGTACTGGCGGCTGTCGCCAACGCGGGTTTGAATCGAGTGAAGCTGGAGGCGCTGGAGGTTTTGCTCAATTTTTCGGATCTTTTGCGGGGTGCGATCGCACGCCACCACGATCCCTTCATCCCCCATCAGCTCGGCTAGGTGCATGGCCTTGCCCCCTGGCGCAGCGCAGGCATCGACAACGAGCTCTCCCGGCTGCGGATCGACCAGATGGGCCACTAGCTGTGCGCTGCTGTCCTGCACACTCCACCAGCCTGCCTCGTAGCCCGGTAGCTGCCGAAGATTGCCCACGTGTTCCTGTAAGCGCAGGGCCTCCGGTGCGTAGGGATGCCGTTCTACAGCAATGCCTGCGTCTGTCAGTGCTGTAACAACTTGCTCCACTGATGTTTGTCGTCGGTTGACCCGCAGGTCAATCATCGGTGCCCGATTAAACCAGTCGCACAGGTCTCGAACTCCGTCATCAGGCAGTAGCGTCTGCCAGGTACGAATCATCCAGTCGGGAAAGCTGTAGGCAATGCCAATGGCCTGCACCTCATCCTTGGGAAGCTGTAGCGGATCTCGTCCGCCTTCGGCGCAGCGAATATATTGACGCAGGATGCCGTTAACGACACCGCTGAGCTTACCCAGCCGGTTCCTTTTTGCCAGATCCACCGTGGTCGAGACCACAGCATGGTCGGGGACCTGATCTAGATAGCGGAGTTGATACAGCCCTAAGTGCAAAATCAGTCGTAGGTCCAAGGCCTGCTGACTGGCTGGTTTCTTGCCCAGTTGGTCTAGCAGCGCATCCAACGTTCGCTGGCGGCGCACACTGCCATAGACCAGTTCAGTAACCAGCCGTCGGTCTAGATTAGACAGGGCAGAGCGGCGGAGTCGCTTGTCGAGCTCGACATCCGCAAATGCGCCTTTTGCCACGGCCCGCAGCGCGAGGAAGGCAACCTGGCGAGCAGATAGGGGCGATACTGATTGGGCTGATTGGGTATCAGCAGAAGAAGATGCCAAGATAAACCTCAGCCATACTCGGAGCGTCAGCTTTTTGAAGAGAAAGCTTTAAATTCGGCTTAGGCTGACCGACCAAGCTACCAAGCCATGTAACCAGATTCCAGCAGGTTTTAGACGTGGCTAGTCCTGTGGCGAACCCCTAGCCCTAGCACAGCTAACCCCTACTTTTTCTGAGCGGCCTTCGCTTTGGTCGAAGCTTTGGACTGATCAACGCGACGGCGACGAGGCAAATTATCCAACTCTTCCCGACTCTTGCGACGGCGATCGCGCCACTCAATGGCGGTTAGGTAGACAATTCCACCGGTAACCACCACCAGCAACGCGACGGCAGTAATCGCAAGAATGCTTAGCGCTTTGGCCTCAAATGCAGCGTCCATACTGTCTTAATGCTTTAAGTCAAGCCCCACAGAGCCCTACTAGAATCCGTTGCGACCCCAGATCACCATTGAGATCGAAAAGGTAAAGCAAGCCAGTAGACCAACCCAACCCAGCGTCAAAATATCCATAATTTCGTTGTGCTTCTCTCAAACAGCCCCTCCATCATACGATATGCATAGCTCTGACGGAAGATTATTCGCGCCCATTCTGCATTCGATATGACCAGTACGTTTACGCCTGAAGAACGCATGGAGTCGGTTAAAGGGGGCGCGATCGCAGCCGTCGTCACCCTGTTGACCAGCCTGCTGTGGAACGCTGGCCTAGTCACCATTGGCCTAACGTTGGCCCCAAGCACAACGATACTGAATGTTGCTGTTACAACGTTCTGTGGTTTCTTGTTTGGTGTCACCTATCGCTACATCATGCGTCAGGATTCACGATCTCATCTTAAAAGCGGCGCGGTTGGTGGTTTTGCCCTAGTTCGCGGGCTCAGTCAAATTGAAGGAGCCTGGACAGACCATTTCTCTGTTGCAATAGCGACACCGTTGCTCGAAAGCTTTGCTGTTTTTGCCCTGGCCCAAATTGCCCTCGATCAGGCGCTGCACACAGGATGGTTACGCCCCTTCAGCAGCGACTGATAGGGCTCACTGAGCCGTCGGTCCGGTTATCCTCACTCCCCCACGGGTCCGGCCAAGTCTGTACAATCGGTAGAGCAGACTAAATGGGCTCTAGCAGCAACTATGATTCCTACCGTTATTGAGCAGTCGGGTCGCGGCGAACGCGCCTTCGATATCTACTCCCGCCTCCTGCGTGAGCGCATTGTGTTTCTGGGTCAGCAAGTGACAGCAGAAACGTCGAACCTGATTGTGGCGCAGATGCTATTTCTAGAGGCCGAAGACCCGGAGAAAGACATCTATCTCTACATCAACTCGCCCGGCGGCTCGGTATACGACGGCCTTGGCGTGTTTGACACCATGAACCATATCAAGCCCGATGTCTGCACGATCTGTGTGGGGCTAGCGGCCAGTATGGGAGCCTTTCTGCTGAGTGCGGGCAAAAAGGGCAAGCGCATGAGTCTGCCCAACTCCCGGATCATGATTCACCAGCCCTTGGGCGGTGCCCAGGGTCAGGCTGCAGATATCGAGATTCAGGCTAAAGAAATTCTCTACATCAAAGACCAGCTCAACCATGCCTTGGCCGATCACACGGGCCAGCCGCTGGAGAAGATTGCAGAAGACACCGAGCGTGACTTCTTTATGTCTCCCCAAGAGGCCCTAGAGTACGGCCTGATTGACCAGGTGATCGACCGGCACGCAATCGGCAGCCGTCCGACGGTGGTTGACTAGGGTTTAGCCCGCAGGTACAGGCTGGGATTCTAGGTACAGCAAGAATTCCAGCAGTTCTTCATCGGTCAGCTGCTGGCGCGATCGCTTGCGGTAGGTCTGCTCCAAATATTCACGGCCCTGTTGGCTGGTCCAGCCGAGACGGCGCATTTCGACGTCGGTTTGGGCAATCACGTCTGACAGATCGGTAGAGGCCGTATCAAATGCGCTCAGGTCTGGAACAAACCCGTCTGCATCTGAGCTGGGTAGTTCTGGGTTGGGTAGTTCTGATATCGGCAATTCTGGGATGTCGCTGATGGGGCGATCCTCATCCGGTTCTTCTAGTAGAGCATTTGAGGCTACGGTTTCTGTCTCAGCTGGGGGAACAGCACTGGGCACTGTCGAGGTTGGATGATGGGCGCTAGGCGCGCCGACGGGGGCCGGGCTGCTCGATGACTGGAACGGTACTGTTGCTGGTTGGGCTGGGGGGGTTGGAGGTGGGGCT
>CAWUKV010000139.1:0-15831 GCA_963923025.1 uncultured bacterium | reverse complement strand
GGATGCTGCAGGTGCTGGGGCAGCGCCGCTAGAAGGCGTAGGCGCAGCGCCAGCAGCAGGCGTCGGCAGCGGGCTAGTGGGCGGCACCGGACTGGGTGCCGCACCATCAACATCAAGGGTGCTGAGCTGATCTAGATCAAGCTCGACAAACTCTCTGGAGGATAGATCTGGCCCAGGCGGGACAAAATCGCTCTGACCCGACTCGGGAGGTGTGGAATCGGCAGTTGCCGGGGCCGCCTCGGGCTCTGGACTGGTTAGGCGCGCGGCTATCCAGTTACGGGCCGGGTCTAACACGGCCGGGTTAATAATCGCGTAACCCACCGCCGCACTCGCTGTCAGCAGCAGGAGTAGCGTCCCTAGCTTTAGCGGCAGCGAAGATTTGCCTGCGTTGGGGTTATATGGCGTTGGCGGTCGTTCTTCCGGATCTGTCGGCGGCAGTTCGGCGTCATCCGCTAGGCTTTTGAGCAGGGCTTCAGAGGACTCTAAGTAGCCATCTGGGTTCGACGGCGTCTGCTTCAGGGCCAGATCTTCTACCGCAGCAGCATCGAGATCGTCAGCTGACGGGGTATCTAGGAGGCTTTCGCTGTTAGATACCGGATCTGAGACCGTCGCAGGGGCAGCCGTCGATGTCGCAGGCTGTTGGCCGTCGTATTGGGCCGCGGCGCTCTCAGACAGGTCTGTATCTGTCGCTAGAGGTTTGGTGGGATTGGTTTCATCCGGCGATGGGGCCAGCTGGTCGTCTGGCGAAGTGGATTGCGATCGCGCCACCTCAGCTAGATCATCGGCCAACAACGCTGCAGGAGCAGACGTCTTCAAAAAAGGATTCGGCGGCGGGGGTGGCGGCGTGGGCTGACCCGGACGGCGAGGCGCAGAAGGCGCGGCGGCGGCGGTCATCGGCGGGGCCGCAGGGCGGGCCGGAACAGAGATGAGATCTAGAGGCCGGTTACTTTGAGCGGGCTGGATCCGTCGCTGGGGAATCGGAGCCTGCCCACGAATCTGACGCCGATAGCGCAGGAGTTCATCATCTAAATGAACAGTAAGGCTACCTAAAACCCGTTCGAGTTCAGGACGTAGCGGCGGAGCTGTCGGCTGCCCTTGGGGTGATCGCTGTGAAGATGTCATAGAACTCCGCCTTATTCCAAACTTAGAACAGTCGGTACGAACCTTTTTCTGTACCGGCCTTTTAAATACCTTCGGATACCCCAAAATCTCCTAAAAAATAACACGTGGCCTTCATTTCGGACCGATCTGGCCCTCTAAATACGTGCTTAATACGTGAACAATAGCCCAAGGGTTGACGTTAATCGGGTCGCGCCACGACTCATTTCACGCTTCACAGCCTCTAGATGTAGCGTTTAGGATACCAATTTTACCGGGTTCTCCACACTAACTAGCAGTCGAGATCGGCAATCGTGGTCTACGCTTGATGAACGGGTATTCCCTTTTGAACGACGATTCCAACCAGCCAGCGATCAAAGCCGCGCCCACCCCAAAACATGTCAATTGAACCGCTACAAAAACTGATTGGCAATCTAGAGCGGCAGCCCCACTGGCAAACACGTCGGCAGCTCTACCAAATCGTTCAATATTGGCCCAAAGCCGTCGGGCACCTGGTGGCACGTCAAACCCGTCCCGTCAGCATCCAGCGACAAATTCTGTACGTCAACGTCTCAACAGCCGCCTGGGCACAGACCCTGACATTTGAACGCCAGCGTATCCTTACACAGCTCAACGAGCGTTTGACCTGCCCACTGAGCGACATCAAGTTTTCAGCTGCCCAGTGGGCTCAGTCCCGGCCTCGACGTCCTAGTCCCACAAGTGAACTGCTACGGCAACACCCCAGCTACGTCCCTACCCCCAAAGGCAACGCCGCCCAAAACGCAGTCCCAAAGCACACCAGACAGGTTCCGCACTCAGCAACGCCTAGGCAGCAACAGCCCCACGATGCCCAATCAGCATTTGCGAGCTGGGCCTCAACCGTTCGCAGTAGCCACCAACATCAGGTGCTGTGCCCAGAATGCCAATGTCATTGTCCATCTGGAGAGCTCACTCGATGGCAAATGTGTGCCCTCTGTGCCGCAAAACAATGGCAAATTCGTCAGCCGTTTGGATAACTACCAGCTGCTTTTAAGTTGATCCCCAGCCGCTCAGCCTACATACTTAGCGATCCCTAGAAGCTGCATGTTCATGTTGACTTGTTCAACTGAAAAAGAAAGAAAATATTAAAACTGTCATTAATCGATGACAGCGCCAACTCGGCTTAGGGTAAGCCCTTCAGTATTTTACTCGGGTCAAACTGTGTGATCCCGGTTAGCCCACAATGGCACCGTTGGCTGTTGAGTACGTGGGTTAAAACGGAAATTTATATGGCTTTTACGAACGGTGGGACGTCGGTTTGTCGTCATTGTCGGCATTACAGCCTCACAGGCCGACGAGGCGGCGAGTGCCTACAGCTGGCAGTCCCCGTCAAGGCAGAATGGTCATCCTGTTCTTTAGCACAGCCTCCGTTTAAGCCGACCTTACCGGCAACATTACCTGTGGCAGAGGTTCTGGGCGAGGCCGTCAGCAGCGCGATGGCGGAGCCCGTCCAGAGGACCATCGCCCCCGCATCCAGCCCCGTCACATTCAAGCGTCGCCGCACCCAGCTGCCCGCCGGTAGCTCCGCTATCTCTACTTAGGGCAGCCACGGATATTAAGGCAACCACAGATATTAAGGCAGCCACGGATATTGGCTAAAGTCGGGGGCCCGCTTCTCCAAAAATGCCTGTTTGCCCTCAGCCCCTTCTTCAGTCAGGTAGTAGAGCAGCGTAGCGTTACCCGCTAGCTCTTGCAGCCCTGCCTGACCATCGCAGTCAGCATTGAAGGCCGCTTTGAGGCAGCGAATAGCGGTAGGGCTTTTCTGCAAGACCTCCTGAGCCCACTGCACCCCCTCCTGCTCTAGCTGGTCAACCGGCACAACGTGGTTGACCAGCCCCATGTCTAAAGCCTGTTGCGCATCGTACTGGCGGCACAGAAACCAGATTTCTCGTGCCTTTTTCTGACCCACAACACGAGCTAGGTAACTGGCCCCAAAGCCTCCATCAAAGCTGCCTACCTTAGGACCGGTCTGACCAAAGATGGCATTGTCTGCGGCAATGCTGAGGTCACAAATCAGATGCAGCACATGCCCCCCACCAATCGCATACCCTGCCACCAGCGCAATCACCACCTTAGGCATGGAGCGAATCAGCCGCTGCAAATCCAGCACGTTTAACCGGGGTACGCCATCTTCACCCACGTAACCGGCCTTGCCCCGCACGCTCTGATCCCCCCCGGCACAAAAGGCATACTTGCCGTCCGTATGGGGACCGGCCCCAGTCAGCAGCACCACACCAATAGAGGTATCTTCTCGGGCGTCGCAGCAGGCATCGTAGAGCTCAAATACGGTCTTAGGCCGAAACGCATTACGCTTGTGGGGCCGGTTAATGGTGATTTTGGCGATGCCCTTAGCCTTGTGATAGAGAATATCTTCATAATTGTTTACCGGTGTCCAGTCAGGTCGAGTCACAATAGCGTCCTGTGTAGTGTCTTCAGGGGAATAGTCTTAGGGGAATAATGGACGCCTGCTAACAACCAGTGCAACTAAACGTTACAACCCTAGGCAGAACGGCTTTTTATGCCGGAAAATAATTTGGTGCTACAGCGCTCCCTGCCCTCGCTCTGAATCTATTGCTATGGCCTACTACTGGTTTAAATCGCTACACATCATTGGCGTTGTTGTTTGGTTTGCTGGACTGTTCTACATCGCTCGACTGTTCATCTATCACGTCGAAGCCGAGATGGAATCGGAACCGGCCCAAGGCATTCTCAAAAAGCAGTACGAGCTGATGGAAAAGCGGCTGTACAACATCATTACAACACCGGGTATGGTGCTGACTGTCGCCATGGCCATTGGGCTGCTGTACACCATGCCGGAATACCTCAAGCAGGGCTGGATGCACGCCAAGCTTGGGTTTGTGGGGCTGCTGCTGATTTACCATTTTTATTGCGGACGGCTGATGCGCCAGCTCGAACGCGGCGAGTGTCAGTGGAACAGTAAAACGCTACGGGCTTTCAACGAAGCGCCGACGCTGCTGCTGTTGGTAATTGTGCTGCTGGTCATCTTCAAAGGGGCATTCCCTACAGGCGCGACGACCTGGCTAATTGCAGGTTTGGTGATGCTCTTTTTAGTCACGATTCAGCTCTATGCCCGCAAGCGTCGGTTAGACAAAGAGCGAGAAGTTGCCGAAGCCGGGGGACAGGTACTGTCCTCGTAACTTGCCTTCGCAGATAGGTCAGTCATCATGGCTTCAACCGATTCCGACCGAGATGCCTGGTTCCGCCGATACCAACGCACCTTGACTAAGTGCTGGCAGTCGGTCAATGAGCTCGATCGAGCACCGCGACAGATTCTGATCGTGCCCTCCATGAGCCTGGATCAAGAAGAGCTGGCCAAGGTTGAAGGTGTTCACCATTACGAAGAACGACTGCTATTTGAGCTGATTCACCTGCGGAATCCAAAGACACGGCTCATCTACGTTACCTCGCAGCCCCTACACCCCAGCGTGGTGGACTATTACCTCGAACTGTTACCCGGCATCCCCAGTTCCCATGCCAGAAATCGCCTCGACCTCTTTTCCACCTACGATTCGTCCCGCCGTCCGCTAACCGAAAAGATTTTAGACCGGCCTCGCCTGGTGGAGCGCATCCGTGCCTGCCTGACCCCAGGGGAGGCATACATGACCTGCTTCAACGCCTCCCGTTTTGAGCGGGATCTGTCTCTGGACCTGGGCATTCCCCTGATGGCCCTGAACCCCGAACTGCTGCACTGGGGGACAAAAAGCGGCAGCCGCGAGATTTTTGCAGAGGCGGGCATTCCGTACCCAGACGGCAGCGAACTGCAGTACGATGCCCACTCTCTCGCCAAGGTGACGGTGGCGCTATGGACACGTCACCCAGATTTGCAGCGCGTGGTCATTAAGTTAAACGAGGGCTTCTCAGGCGAGGGCAATGCTCTGCTAGATCTGAGGGTATTGCAAGATGCTGCCCCTGGGTCAGTCCCTGAAGAACAGAGTATAACGGCGGTCCAACAGGCGTTTACCGCCTTGCGGTTTCAGTGCCCAACAGAAACTTGGTCACATTTTGAGCAAAAGATTGGGGATCTGGGTGCGATCGCAGAAGCCTTTATCGAAGGTGACACCAAATGCTCCCCCAGTGCCCAGGGCCACATCCGCCCCGACGGTACGGTTGAAATCCTCTCCACCCACGATCAGATCCTCGGGGGCCCCGACGGTCAAATTTTTCTCGGCTGTACGTTTCCCGCCGATGAGGGCTACCGGCTAGCGCTGCAAGAAATGGGGCGCAAAGTTGGAGAAGCGCTAGCCGCCAAAGGAGCCCTAGAGCGCTACAGCGTCGATTTTATCGCCGTCCATCAACCGGACAATTTAGCAAACCCCTGGGACTTACACGCTATCGAAATCAACCTGCGCAAAGGCGGCACCACCCACCCCTTTATGGCGATGAAGCTGCTGACTGATGGCCGCTACAGCGACACCGATGGCAAGTTTTACACCAAGCAAGGTCAGGCCAAGTACTACCGCGCTTCGGACAACCTACAGAAGTCGGCCTACAAGGGGCTGCTGCCCAACGACCTGATGGACATCATCATGGGCGAACAGCTGCACTTTAACTCTATTGAGGGGGTAGGCGTGGCCTTTCACCTGATGGGATGCCTGTCGGAGTACGGCAAGCTGGGCCTAACCTGTGTGGGGAATACGCCAGAAGAAGCGGAGCAGATCTATGAACAGGTCGTGGCGGCGCTAGATCGAGAGACGATGTAGTGCCAACCCCTGCTTACCGCTACCTTTGCTAACATCAATCACAAGCCAACTCAACTAGGGTTTAGCAATGCAGACTGCTGACAGCGTTCATGGTTCAGCATGATGTCGGTGTCTCTTCTGCTGAAACTTATACGGTCAAACAGATTGACTCCGACTATTTTGAAGAATGAATTCAGAGTTCGTCTTATTCCTCGGGTTTGATGATCTGCTTCAGCTCTGCTGTAACTGACTCGACCGGACGATTGCCATCCACTGAAATCAGCTGCTGACGCTCGCGATAATAAGCAATCAGTGGCTCAGTATTCGTCTGGTATACCTCTAGCCGGTTACGAATGACATCTTCGGTGTCGTCCTTACGGCCCAGCTGCTTGCCACGCTCAACCATCCGCGTCACCAGTACCTCATCCGGTACTTCCAGATTCAGCACACACTCGCAAGGCTGCTCAATCTCAGCTAGTAGACCGTCGAGAAAGTCGGCCTGAGATAGGTTACGGGGGAAACCGTCTAGAATCCAGCCTTTGGCAGCGTCAGGTTGACCCAGACGCTCACGGATCAGTCCAAGAATCAAGTCATCGGGCACCAACTCCCCAGCATTCATATACTCTTCGGCCTTCTTGCCCAGCTCGGTCTGGTCCTTGACCGCAGCTCGCAAAATGTCGCCAGTTGAGATGTGAGGAACGTCGCACTCAACCGAGAGAATTTTGGCTTGGGTGCCTTTGCCAACGCCGGGTGCCCCTAAAAAGATGACTCGAATCACTATTGTTTCACCATTCCTTCGTAACGCTGCGAGATCACATAGGTCTGAATTTGCTTAGCCGTGTCAATCGCCACGCCCACCAGAATGAGCAGCGACGTTGCCCCTAAGCCCTGAAAGACCGTGACCCGCAATTGGCTTTCTACCACGCTGGGTACCACCGCCACCAGCCCAAGGAAAATGGCACCGATAAAGGTCAGGCGATTTAGCACCTTGCCGATGTAGTCGCTAGTGGCCTTGCCTGGACGAATACCGGGGATGCTAGCACCCATCTTCTTCAAGTTGCGCGACATGTCTTCGGGGTTCACCACCAGCGACGCGTAGAAGTAGCTGAAGAACAGGATCATCGCCAGGTAAAGAATGTTGTAAGGCAGCGTACCAGGGCTGAGGTAACGCTCAAGCACATTCAGCGTGCCTGGGCCAGCAAAGCGGCTAGCCAAATAGGGCGCAACCTGTAGGGGCAGAACCAGCATGGCCGACGCGAAGATGATGGGCATAACGCCACCCTGGTTCAAGCGCAGGGGCAGATAGTTGCTCTTTTCCAGATATAGCTTACGGCCTACCTGACGTCGGGCAGAGACGATAGGAATGCGACGCATGCCTTCCTGCACAAACACAATGCCGACAATCATTGCTAGGTAAACCACGCCGACGATAATGATGCCCAACACGTCCTGACGAGAAGACTCGGGGTTTTGGGCCACGTCTACGGCACTGTTGAGCAATCGCGGCAGCGAGGAGACGATGTTGAGAAAGATCAGCAGCGATGCACCATTGCCCACGCCACGCTCAGTAATCAGTTCGCCAACCCACATGACAAACATAGAGCCTGCCGTAAGGGCAATGGCCGTCTCAGCCACAAACGCCGGTCCCGGATTGTTCGCAAACGGCATCAGCAAGAAGCTGGAGAGCAGCGTACTCTGCAAAACGGCCCAACCCAGTGCCACGTAGCGCGTAATCTGGGAAATCTTCCGTCGGCCCGCTTCACCCTCGTTTTTCTGTAGGTCTTCGAGCTGAGGAATCGCCGCCGTCAGCAGCTGCATAATGATGGAGGCATTAATGAAGGGCAAAATGCCTAGGGCAAAGATGCCCAGCAGCGACAGGCCACCCCCCACAAAGATATCGAGGAAGCCCAGGACGCCGCCGCTCTGCACCTGCTGGCGAAAGGCCGCACTATTGATACCCGGCACCGGAATATACATTCCCAGGCGTACCAGGACCAGTAGCCCCACTGTCAGCAGCAGACGGCTTCTTAGGCCCGCTGCCTGCGCCATTTGCAGGAAGGTCTCCTGCGCACTTGGCGTTTTTCCTCGACTGACAACCATAAATGAATCCTAGAATCCTACTGAGCGAATGGGACGTAAATGCCAAAGGCTATACACAGTATCGCTTAAATAAAGCAAAGCCAGCCCATTAAAAACAGGCTGGCCCAGCAAAAGCTCATCTTAAACAGCACAACCTATGCAATCACTTCGCAGGTGCCACCTGCCGCTTCAATCTTCTCTTGAGCGGACTTCGTAAATTTAGCAGCCTTGACCGTGAGCTTGTTGCTCAGCTCGCCGTCGCCCAATACCTTGAGCGGACCATCGTTGGTGGTAATGATCCCTGCTTCCATCAGAGACTCTAGCGTCACTTCAGAGTCAGCGGCTAGCTCAGCCAAGTCCTTCACGTTAATGATGGTGTAAACCTTTTGGTTCACAATCGGGAAGTGCTTGAGCTTGGGAATGCGGCGATACAGGGGTAGCTGACCACCCTCAAAGCCAGGGCGAGTACCGCTACCAGAACGGGATTTTTGACCCCGCATACCGAAGCCACCACTGGCTCCCTGACCGGCACCGTGGCCACGACCGATGCGGCGCTTGCGGCGTTTAGAGCCTGCTTTGGGTTTTGCGTCTTCTAGTCTCATGGTTTTTGGTTGCGTCGGGGATAGGCTGAGGGCACAGCATGCTATGCCCTGAAAAGGTTTTGGTCGTAGGGGCACAACATGTTATGCCCTGACAAGAAGGTATCTACGAAGCGTACAGTTTCTCTACCGGGATGCCCCGCTCTTCGGCTACCTCAGATAGGGTTCGAAGTTCATTGAGGGCATCGGCGGCAGCGCGAGCATTGTTGAGGGGGTTGTCGGAACCCAGCTGCTTGGCCAGAACGTTACGCACACCAGCCATCTCTAGAACGGTGCGGACGGCACCGCCTGCAATTACGCCAGTACCGGGAGCCGCAGGGCGCATGAAAACGCGGGCACCACCGGCTTCCCCCGTGGAGGGGTGAGGAATGGAGTAAGACTTGTTGAGGGGAACCTCAACCAGATTTTTCTTGCCGTCGGCAACGCCTTTTTTAACCGCACCAATTACGTCGCTGGCCTTGCCCACACCAACGCCGACCTGGCCTTTCTCGTTGCCAATCACGACGATCGCACGGAAGCTGAGCTTTTTACCGCCCTTGACCACCTTAGTCACACGGCGAATCTGGACAACCCGCTCCTGCCATTCGGAGTCTTTTTCCTGCTTTCTACTATTCTTGCGACGCTCTTTAGCCATGATTATGCGGTTGGGATTGGTTCTGTAACGAGTGCAGTTGAGGGTATCGACCTATCGAAAAGGTTCTAACGATCTAAAAGTCTAGACCCGCTTCGCGGGCAGCGGTAGCCAGGGCAGCAACGCGGCCATGGTACAAGTTACCACCGCGATCAAAGACAACCTGTTTGATGCCTTTCTCAGCGGCGCGTTCAGCAATCAGCTTACCCACAGCAGTTGAAGCAGACTGGTTTGCCCCTAGGTTCTGAGACTTGACGCTTTCTTCTAGCGTAGAGGCGGCGGCCAACGTTAGGTGTTGGGTGTCGTCAATCACCTGTGCATAGATATGGTTATTTGAGCGAAAGATTGCCAGCCGGGGGCGATCAGAGGTACCGGTGACCCGGCGGCGAACGCGGGTATGGCGGCGACGGGTGGATGCTTTACGAGATCGAGTTGCCATAGTTTACTTACCTGCCTTACCTGCCTTGCGACGAACATACTCTCCGGCATACCGAACACCTTTGCCCTTGTAGGGCTCGGGGGGACGGGCATCGCGAATTTTTGCAGCGACGGTGCCCACCAACTCTTTATCGATGCCAGAGACAATCACGTTAGTGTTGTTCTCAACCTTAAAGTCGATCCCTGCTGGCGGGTCGAACTCAACGGGGTGGCTGTAGCCCAAGCTCATGTTGAGCTTTTTGCCTTGAACAGCCGCTCGATAGCCCACGCCCTGAATCTCCAAGCGCTTTTCGAAGCCTTTGGAGACGCCATCTACCATGTTAGCCACTAGCGTACGAGATAGGCCATGACGCTCACGGGCAATCCGAGCATCGCTACGGCGCTTCACGTTCACCATATCGCCCTCTTGCTCAACGGAAACCTCGTCCGGCAGAGTGCGAGACAGCTCGCCCTTAGGGCCTTTGACTTTAACGTCTTGCCCGTCAATGGTGACGGTGACACCCGAGGGAACGGGAATAGGTTGTTTTCCAATTCGTGACATAACGGTTTCTCCTAACGGGCGGTTTCTCCTAACGGCGTTTTAGTTCTGGGATAGATCTCTAGTACACAGATTTCTAGTACACATAGCAGAGAACTTCGCCACCCACGCCCTTACGGCGGGCATCGCGGTCAGTCATGATGCCGCTAGAGGTGGAGATGATGGCAATACCGATGCCGCCTAGAACCCGAGGCAGCGTCTTGCGGTTCGAGTAGACCCGCAGACCGGGCTTGCTCACCCGCGTCAGATTACGAATCAGAGGCTGGCGCTGCTTGCCCTTATATTTCAGCTTTAGTTCCAGAACTCTGCGCACGCCCTCTTCGCGCTCAGCGGTATCGCCGATAAAGCCCTCTTCCTGTAGCACCTTGGCAATGCTACGGGTCATCTTGGTCGAAGGGATATCTACCGTCTGATGCCGCGCCAGATTCGCGTTGCGAATGCGCGTAAGCATGTCTGAAATCGTGTCGTTAGACGCCATAGTTTTCTCTTGTGTAAACCCGACTAATTATCCCGAAACGGCATTCCTAGTTCTCTGAGCAAGGCCCGACCTTCTTCGTCGGTGGTAGCGGTGGTGACAATGGTGATGTCCATACCGCGGATTTGTTCAATACTGTCGTAGCTAATTTCTGGAAAGATTAGCTGTTCCCGCAGGCCGAGGGTGTAATTCCCGCGCCCGTCAAAGCTCTTGGGGCTGACACCGCGAAAGTCGCGAATGCGTGGCAGCACTAGATTGACGAAGCGGTTTAGAAACGCGTACATGCGCTCGGAGCGGAGGGTGACCATCACACCGACAGGCATGCCCTGGCGGATTTTGAAACCTGCGATCGCCTTCTTCGCTCGGGTTACCACCGGCCGCTGGCCGGTAATCGTGGCAATCTCGCTAATCGAAGCTTCTAGCGCCTTCGCGTTAGAGGAGGCTTCTCCTAGACCCCGGTTCACCGTCACTTTGGTGAGCTTAGGCACCTGGTGGATGTTGGTGTACTCAAACTGTTCCATCAGTTTGGGCACAACCTCCTTGTTGTATTTCTCTTTGAGTTGCTCTGCCATTGGTCTGTTGTATCCTTGCCCTGGGCTGGGTCAGGGCGATTCGTAATGGAAAGATAAGACTGGAAGGGGGTAAAGCCTAATCGAGGATTTCGCCCGTTTTTTTCAGCACGCGGACCTTGCGGCCATCGTCGGTGACGGTGTAGCCCACACGGCTAGCCACCTTCTCCTTTTCGGAATACAGCATCACATTGGAGCTGTGTAGCGGCGCTTCTTGAGTCACGATTTGGCCGGACTCACCTTCTTGCTGGGGCTTGACGTGCTTGGTGCGCATGTTGGCACCTTCGACGATCACCTGGCTAGCCTTGGGGAAGACGGCTAAAACTTCGCCCACGGTGCCTTTGTCCTTACCGGCAATGACCTGGACGGTGTCACCCTTCTTGACGTGCATCTTGAAGCGCACGGGAGAATTTTTCGCTTTGGTCGCCATTACAGCACCTCCGGCGCGAGAGAAACGATCTTAGTGAAGCTTTTGTCGCGCAGCTCGCGGGCAACCGGACCAAAGACGCGCGTACCGCGAGGGTTACCATCTTTGTTAATGATCACTGCCGCGTTGTCGTCGAAGCGGATGCTCATGCCGCTGCTGCGTCGTAGCGACTTCTTGGTGCGCACGACAACGGCACGAACCACATCAGACTTTTTCACGCCCATGTTGGGCAGGGCGTCCTTCACAACAGCAACAATTTCGTCACCCACACCGGCATACTGGCGATTGCCGCCCAGCACGCGAATGCACATAATCTTCCGAGCGCCGCTGTTATCGGCCACGTTTAGGTAAGTTTCCTGCTGAATCATTGGTTAAGCCTCCCCAGCTTCACTAGTGTCTGCATCACTGGGTGCTGCGTCTACGGCAGGTGCATCGGTGGAAGCGCTACCGACGTCGCGATTGAGGATATCGGCCACTTCCCAACGCTTAGTTTTGCTGAGAGGGCGAGTTTCGCGAATGCGCACTTGGTCACCAACCTGGCACTGATTCTCTTCATCATGGACCTTGTACCGCTTAGTACGGGCCATGATCTTTTTGTACTTGGGGTGAGGGATACGGCTTTCGACCGCTACCACTACCGTTTTGTTCATCTTGTCGCTTACGACAAGGCCGAGCCGTTCTTTAGTCGCCATAGTTCCTTATTCCTCCCCGCTGGCGGCCTGAAGCTGCCGCTCGCGCTCGACGGTCATCAGCTGAGAGAGCTTATGACGCAGGTGCTTAAACTGATGAAACCCGGTTTCTAGCTGACGAGTTGCCTTTTGAAAGCGCAGTTGGAACAGCTCCTTCTTGACGCTAGCAATCTCTTCGCTGAGCTGGTCGTCGCTCAGGTCACGGATTTCGCTGATCTTGGGTAGTGCCATCGGTTAACCCTCCTCCGTATCGCGAACCACAAACTTGGTCTTAAAGGGCAGCTTGAAGGAGGCCAATCGCATGGCTTCTCGTGCTGTCTCTTCAGGAACGCCCGCAATCTCAAAGATGATCCGACCGGGCTTAATGACTGCGACCCAGTATTCGGGGTTACCTTTACCAGAACCCATCCGGGTTTCAGCCGGACGCATGGTAACCGGCTTGTCTGGAAACACGCGAATCCAGATTTTGCCGCCTCTGCGAACGTAACGAGTCATCGCACGTCGTGCCGCCTCAATTTGACGGGAGGTCATCCAGCAGCACTCAGTGGCCTGGAGCGCAAACTCGCCAAAGTTGATCTGGTTGCCCCGCTGGGCCATGCCCCGCATGCGACCGCGATGCTGCTTTCTAAATTTTGTTCTTCTAGGACTCAGCATGATATTTTCTTACGAATCGTTGGAGCGGTCTTCAAACTGTTGGCGGCGGCGTGGCTGACGGCGACGCGGCTGGCTATTCGGCGGCGGCTCGGAAGGCGCCTGCCCAGGAATCACTTCGCCCTTGAACACCCAAACTTTGATGCCCAGGATGCCGTAGGTGGTTTGAGCGGTTTTGTAGGCGTAGTCAATGTCGGCCCGCAAAGTGTGAAGGGGAACCCGGCCTTCGCGGGTCCACTCAGTCCGGGCAATCTCTGCGCCGTTGAGGCGACCGCTCACCTGAATTTTGATGCCCTCAACACCGGCCCGCTGCGCCCGCTGAATCGCTTGGCGAACCACTCGACGGAAGGACACCCGTCGCTCTAGCTGTTGGACAATGTACTCACCAATCAGCGCTGCATCTGCATCGACCCGAGCCACTTCAACCACGTTGATGCGAATCTGGCGAGTATTGTCTTTCAGCTCTTTCTGTAGGCCAGCCCGCAGGCCCTCAATACCCGAGCCACCGCGACCCACCACCACACCGGGTCGTGCCGTACGCACTTCCAGGTCAATCTGGTCCGCCTTTCGCGCGATTCTCACATCAGAGATGCCAGCGTTGTTGAGCGTTTTCTCAACGTACTGACGGATCTTATGATCCTCTTCGAGCTGAGCAGGGTACTGCTTCGGGTCGGCATACCAGGTCGAACTGTGGTCTTTGGTAATGCCGAGGCGAAAACCAATTGGATGAATCTTCTGGCCCACGGGGTTTGTCCTTCTTTAGATACTAAGTACGGGTGGTTGCTTTACAGACTGGGTGAACTACCCCTCTTCGCCGGGGGCAACAGCAATGGTGATGTGGCAGGTCGGCTTACGAATTTGGTAGGCCCGACCTTGGGCGCGGGGACGATAGCGCTTGAGTACCGGCCCCTGATCCGCAAAGGCTTCACTGACGTACAGGTTGACCGGGTCTAGCCCTTCGTTGTGCTCTGCGTTCGCCACAGCAGAGCGCAGTAGCTTAATGATGGGCTCGCAGGCGCGATAGGGCATGAACTCTAGAATGATCAGCGCTTCGCGATAGGAGCGTCCGCGAATCTGGTCGAGCACCCGGCGAACCTTATGGGGCGACATGCGGATGTAGCGCGCCACCGCTTTGACTTGAGAACTGTTGTCGATTTCTACCATGATGATGTCCGTTAGCGGCGTGCTTTCTTATCGCTCTTGGCGTGACCCCGGAAGGTGCGGGTGGGGGCAAACTCGCCCAACTTATGGCCCACCATTTGCTCTGACACATAAACGGGCACATGTTGGCGACCGTTATGAACAGCAATGGTGTGACCAATCATCTGCGGCAGAATCGTGGACGCACGGGACCAAGTCTTAATGACCTGCTTGTCGCCTTTTGCGTTCAGCTTTTCAATTTTCTTGAGCAGGTGGTCGGCCACAAAGGGACCTTTTTTCAGTGAGCGAGACATAGGCGTTTACCGTATGGGCGGTTCGAGAGTGTTTTTGGTTTGGAACGAAGGCTTAAACTAAGCGGCTGAACAACAGCCCAGAGATTATGCGTCGCGACCACCGCGGCTACGCTTCGAGGAGCGACGACGACGGCGAACAATCAGAGCCGTACTGGCTTTCTTCTTGTTACGAGTTTTGTAGCCCAGTGCAGGCTTACCCCAGGGTGTTACAGGACCGGAACGGCCAATGGGGGCGCGACCCTCACCACCGCCGTGGGGGTGGTCAACCGGGTTCATCACACTACCGCGCACTTCGGGGCGGCGACCCTGCCAACGCTTACGACCGGCTTTACCCAAGGTGATGTTGCGGGCTTCAACGTTGCCAACCTGACCAATAGTGGCGTAGCACTCTCGGCGAATCATGCGGACTTCGCTAGAGGGTAGCTTCAGGGTGACATAGCCGCCTTCTTTTGCCATGACCTGAGCAGCAGCACCGGCAGCGCGAACAATCTGTCCACCGCGACCGGGGTACAGCTCCACATTGTGGACCATCGTACCGAGGGGAATCTTGTGGAGGGGCAGGGCGTTGCCAACCTCTAGGGGAGATTCGGGACCGGAGACAATAGTGGACCCCACGGCAAGACCAGCCGGGTGTAAGATGTAGCGCTTCTCGCCGTCCTCGTACTGGATAAGGGAGATCCGAGCATTGCGGTTGGGATCGTATTCGACAGAAACCACCTCGCCGGGTACGTCAAACTTGTTGCGGCGGAAGTCGATAATCCGGTATAGCCGCTTGTGACCACCGCCCCGGTGACGGCAAGTGATGACACCTCGATTATTCCGACCTTTAGCCCGATGAACAGACTTGGTCAGTGACTTTTCGGGCTTGCTGCGGGTGATCTCTGAAAAGTCAGAGACGCTACGCTCCCGCGTGCCCGGTGTCATTGGTCGGTATGAACGAATGCCCATCTTAAAATCCTGGTTGGGGTACCTGCTTGGTTCTCGAAATGGTTTCTAAAAGAGATGATTAAACATCTGGGAAGAGTTGGATGCTGTCGCCTTCGGACAGGGTGACAATCGCTCTTTTGTACGTCGGCTTGTAACCAATGAAGCGACCCATGCGGCGACGCTTGCGCGGTGGGTTCAGCGTGCTAATACCCGTGACCTTCACATCAAACAGTTCCTCAATAGCCGCCTTGATTTGCGGCTTGTTGGCCTTGGGGTCAACCTCGAAGGTGTACTGGTTGTTCTCCAGGTTCAGCGTGGCCTTCTCAGTGACGATTGGGCGTCGAATAATGTCGGGCAGGTCCCGGTCTTGAATGAGTTTAGCCACCGTATACCTCCTTGATTTTTGCGATCGCAGCTGCCGTCACCACCAGCTTGTCGGCCAGCAGCATGTCGTACACATTCAGGTTCTGCGCCGAAATCAGCTTTATCGTCGGCACATTGCGAATGGAGCGATAGA
>CAWUKV010000138.1:0-15903 GCA_963923025.1 uncultured bacterium | reverse complement strand
CACATCGGGCAGCTGATCGGCCTGGGCCTGAGTGGTGATTACGGCACCGGAGGGGACAAACTTTCCAGGGGCTAGTTCAACATCCTGCACTAGCGCGTGCATCATCACAATGCAGCCATCACCCAACCGAGCGTTCAATATGGTGGACCGAAACCCAATGAAGCAATCACTGCCCACGTAGGCTGGCCCGTGAATCAGGGCCATGTGCGTCACCGCTGCATCGTGACCAATCCAAACAGAGTAAGGGGTGTTGTCATCCCCCAAAACACGACCGTTAGGCTGCCCGTGGATGATGACGCCATCCTGGATACTACAGTTGTCGTCCAGGTAAAAAGGCGCACCTTCGTCGGCACGAATAGAGGTGCCTGGCGCAATCAGCACACCTTTACCAATATGAACATTACCCGTCACTTGAGAGAACGGGTGAATGTAGGCCACATCAGGCGTGTGCTGTGATGGGGAGGCCGCTGTACCGGCTACCATAACCCCAATTCCCTCCAAAACCCTATTGCTAGGTCTACCGCTGACGATAAAAAGTCTCTTTAGAAAGATATTTCAAAGAGACTTCCGCTTTTCACTTTCAGACGCCAAATCTCAGATACGAAAATCTGGTCATTGAGCACGGGTTACCGATCGAATCATCCACCGAATCATCCACCCGCCACTAGCTGAAGTCATCACGCTTGTCGTAAAGCTGCCCCGAATCCAGGCTAACCGTATCCACAATGGCAATAACCGCTGCGTCCACAGGCCGATGAGTATACCCTTCGTGTTGTCGGGCACCGCTGCCCTGAGTGATGAGTACCCATTCACCGGGACCAGCACCAACCACGTCTGCCGCAACATCGTAATCGGGTAACGGCTCACCGTCTTCGCTGACAAACTGAACCAGCAAAAACTTTACCCCTCGAAGCGTTGACTCCTTGACAGTGCTTACAACGGTTCCTCTGACCTTAGCCAAACGCATGCAATATCCCTATTTGCTCTGACCCTGGGGCGATCCCAGGTTGAGTGGTCTAACGCTTTCTAAGACCTACCGACCGTAGGGACGAATACCGCTGACGCTCTCGCGGAACTGCTCAACTGCCTCGGTGTAACGAATCGGCAGGACAAACTCCAGGTTTTCGTGGGGACGCGCGATGATGTGCGTCGACAGTACCTGACCGCCGTTAACACGCTTCACATTTTCAATGCCCGCAGCAACAGACGCCTGCACTTCGGAGACATCGCCCCGAACAATAACGGTCACGCGACCACTACCAATCTTCTCATAGCCAACCAGCGTGACACGAGCGGCTTTAACCATCGCATCTGCTGCTTCGACAACCGCTGGAAAACCCAGCGTTTCTACCATCCCTACTGCAATTGCCATATCTCTAACCTAAACAGCGTTTTTACCTAACTGCGTACTCTTGAGAACAGTCTGGAGGAAAAAGCACTGCCTTATCCCCACAGACTCACCCAACCAAACTAAGCCTTGAAACCGGCTACGTTCGGAACTGCTCGACCGCTTCGGTGTAGCGAATAGGCAAGACAAATTCCAAGTTTTCGTGGGGACGCGCGATGATGTGCGTCGACAGAACTTCTCCGCCGTTAACACGCTTGGCCGACTCAATGCCAGCGGAAACCGAGGCTTGGACCTCAGATACGTCACCCCGGACAATCACAGTAACGCGGCCACTACCAATCTTTTCGTAGCCCACAAGCGTTACACGAGCGGCTTTGACCATCGCGTCAGCCGCCTCTACCACAGCAGGAAAACCTCGGGTTTCGATCATTCCAACGGCAATCGGCATCGGTGCAAATCTCCTAGTAAAACAGACCCACTAAACAAACCAATCAGAGCAAACCTTACTGATAGAAAAATATGTCCAGACAAAAGTTGCCCTTCCAAAAATTTGCTGGAAGAAAAAGACGTTTTCTATCTCTTAAAAAATAAAGTCTGTTAACTCTATTGACAGCTTTCAGAATACGGGGGCGGGTTACCCTTTGACAACATAAGCCTCAATGATTGTTGCTAATGTTAAGCATTATTAATACTGATATAAAAATAATATTCTGTATTAGAGCGCTGCCTTGAAGTGTGCTGTTGGTAGAACCTTGAGCTAAATCGTTAAAAAATATAAAACGTCAATAACGACCATAGTCTTACATTTCGACCCGTAGAACTCAACAATAGTGAGGGTTCAGACTGAATCATGGCCCGACAGCCCCCGCTTCAGGTCTGTAAATCGAGGGGAGGACGTCAGGTACCATAAAGAAATGTAATCAATATGAGAAGGGTCAGAAATAAGCGCCTGAAAGAGTCGTCTATGAGCGTGTTCCGAGGGCATGTCCAGAATATTGGCAGGCAGGCTTTGTAGGTACGGAACGCAAGTAAATGCTGACTGATGCATCGCTTATCGCTGCATCTGGGCCTGAGAGAGGAACTGATTTTTACCAGACCTGTTGAGGTTCAACTTTCTATCCAACAGTTTGGTGCATTAGAGTTTGGTGCATTAGAAAAAGCTTCAAAGATACGCCACTTAGGCTGTTGGCAACTGTCAGCAGCCTAATGAAGTAGGACGGCAACTGTACGCTTAGAGAGTTTGGTCATACGTTTGGGTTTAGGCAGTTAATGTTGCAGGCGTTAATTCAATCGAGTTGGTTAATTCCGTTATACGGTTTGGTCGGGGTTGTGTTAGGGCTGCCCTGGTCAACGGGTTACATCAAGCGCAACGGGTCGAGGCCAGCCGCCTACATCAATATTTTGATGACGCTGTTGTCGTTTGTTCATGGTGCGCTGGTCCTCGTTGGAGTTTGGGGAAAAGGCGAAACCATTCTCGACTTCCAGTGGCTTCAGGTGGCGGACCTGACACTGACGTTCAATTTAGACTTGTCGGTTCTAAATTTAGGCGTACTCGCCCTGATTATGGGGCTGAGTCTGTTAGCCCAGATTTTTGGTATGGGCTACATGGAGAAAGAATGGGCGCTGGCGCGGTTCTTCTCCCTGATGGGCTTCTTTGAGTCGGCGATGGCCGGGGTCGTGCTGAGCAGTTCGTTCTTCTTAGCCTATTTCCTGCTAGAGATGCTGACGCTCTCAACTTATCTGCTGGTGGGCTTCTGGTATGCTCAGCCCCTGGTCGTGTCTGCCGCTAGAGACGCGTTTCTCACTAAACGCGTGGGTGACATTCTCTTGCTGATGGGGCTGGTGGCGCTCTCGTCCTATACCGGGACGCTTCAGTTTAACGAGCTCGATGCCTGGGTGAAGACGTCAACTTTGACACCCGTTGCCGAGACGCTGCTCGGACTGGCACTCATTGCCGGGCCGCTGGGTAAGTGTGCTCAGTTCCCGCTGCACTTGTGGCTAGACGAGGCCATGGAGGGACCGAGTCCAGCCTCGATTCTGCGAAACTCCGTGGTGGTGCTCTGCGGCGCGTATGTATTGATCAAGCTACAGCCCGTGATTGTGATGTCGCCTGTGACGCTGGCGGTGCTGGTCGCGATTGGGACGGTGACGGCGGTAGGTGGGTCGTTAGTTGCGATCGCACAAATTGACTTCAAACGAGCCCTGTCCTACTCCACCAGTGCCTACCTCGGGCTGGTGTTCATCGCGGTCGGTACCGAGTGGCCGGGTGTGGCGCTAATGCTGCTGTTCACCCACGCGGTCGCGAAGGCGCTGATGTTCATGGCGGTGGGCAGCGTGGTCAGCGTCACCAACTGCCAAGACTTGACCGAACTGGGCGGGATTGGGTCGCGCATGCCCGCAACGGCCTTTGCCTTCCTGACAGGCACGGCGGGTATGGTCGGCGTGCTGCCCCTGGGCTGCTTCTGGGCACTACGACTGGGCGTGGACTTTCTCTGGGGCGAGCATCCGGTTCTAGTGGGCGTGTTTTTTCTGGTCAATGGACTGACGGCGTTTAACCTGGTGCGCGTCTTTCGGCTGGTCTTCCTAGGCGACATTAAGCCCAAGACCCGTCGTACCCCCGAAGTGAATTTCTGGATGGCGACGCCCATGGTGTTTCTGGCGGTGTTTGTCTGGATGGTGCCGCTGGTATTGGTACGGATGGCGCTGTTGCCGCCGCTGCAGTACATCAATTTAACGGCCATGACGCTACTGATTGCCTGCGGTCTGCTGGGCGCAGTACTGGGTGCGACGTATCCCCTCAACCGGACCATGGTGCGCTCGATGAAAAAGCCGCTGCGGCTGCTGCAAGACCTGCTGGCCTACGACTTTTACACCGGGCGGCTGTACGACCAAACAGTGGTGGCTGCCGTGGCTCAGCTCTCCCGCTTCAGTAGCTGGTTTGATCGCTATGTCGTAGACGGTGCGGTCAACGCGGTCGGGGCCGTTTCGCTGCTCGGCGGCGAGAGTTTGAAGTACAGCGTATCCGGCCAGTCCCAGAGCTACATCCTCACTATTTTGATTGGGGTGGGACTGCTGGGGCTGTTGACCATGTGGTTCATGTAGGGGCTGACTGATGCTAAGCGCACTGTTAATCATTCCGTTTTTGGGTGCGGCCCTGATTGGCTTTTGGCCCGAGCAGCTAACGGCTCAGCGGGCCCAGAGACTGGCGCTGGTTTGCCTGGGGGCAAACCTGGTCGTCACGCTGCTGCTGCTGTTTCAGTTCGACGTCAGTTCATCAGCGCTGCAGTTTCAAGAGTCGCTGCCGTGGCTGGAGGCGTTGGGCCTGGGCTACGAGTTAGGGGTCGATGGGCTGGCGCTGCCGCTGGTTGTTATCAATAGCTTCTTGGGCCTAGTCGCGGTCTATGCCACAGACGAATCCGTCCAGCGGCCCCGACTCTACTACCCCATGATTCTGCTGATTACGGGGGCGGTAGCCGGTGCGTTCCTGGCCCAAAACCTGCTGCTGTTCTTTGTGTTTTATGAGCTGGAACTGATTCCGCTATACCTGCTGATTGCGATTTGGGGTGGGTCACGGCGCAGCTATGCAGCCACCAAGTTTTTGATTTACACGGCGTTCTCTGGGGCACTAATTCTGGGTGCGTTTCTGGGGCTAGTCTGGCTCAGCGGTGCCCCCACGTTTGACTTCAACCCGGCGCTTGCTCAGGGTCTGACGCTGACTCAGCAGGGCGTGCTGCTGGGCGCGATTTTGGTAGGTTTCGGCATCAAGGTGCCCCTGTTCCCCTTTCATACCTGGTTGCCCGATGCCCACGTAGAAGCCTCTACGCCGGTTTCGGTACTGCTGGCGGGCGTGCTGCTAAAGCTGGGCACCTACGGGCTACTGCGGTTTGGCTTGGGTCTGTTTCCCGAAATTTGGGAAGTGTTTGCGCCCTGGCTGGCCTGGTGGGCAGTGGTGAGCGTGCTGTACGGATCGCTGGCTGCGATCGCACAGACCGACATGAAGAAAATGGTGGCCTACAGCTCGGTGGGCCACATGGGCTATATCTTGCTGGCAGCCGCCGCTGCCACCCCGCTCAGCCTGGTGGGAGCCGTGTTTCAGATGGTGAGCCACGGACTGATTTCGGGCCTACTGGCCCTGCTGGTGGGTGTGGTCTACAAGAAAACCGGCACCCGAGATATGACCGTGCTGCGGGGGCTGCTAAACCCCGAGCGTGGACTGCCCAGCATTGGTAGCATGATGGTACTGGGAGTCATGGCCAGCGCCGGTATTCCCGGCATGGTGGGCTTTATCTCTGAATTTCTGGTGTACCGGGGTAGCTTTGTCCGGTTTGCGCCGCAGACGCTGTTCTGCCTGGTGGGGGCCGGTTTGACGGCTGTGTACTTCCTGCTGATGGTAAATCGCGTGTTCTTCGGACGGCTGGCTATTTCGCCTGACGCCATTATTGGCAAGACCGACATCGTATTACCCGCCGTCACCTGGCAAGAACGGACTCCGGCCTTGGCACTGGTGCTGCTGCTGTTCATCTTTGGCATCAGCCCGGGCTGGATGACCCGTTGGATAGAACCGTCCACCAATGCGATGTATCAAACGGGTGCAATGGTTTTCCAGGCTAACCCAGTCGATATTGCGGCGGGTCCGGTCACGGTTAGCCCCTCCCCCATAGCCAGTCCCCTTTCGCTGTAGTGCTTCCTTTCTGCTAAACCATCATCATCTGTAGAACACCATGGTTCAGACGCTGACGCCGACTTTTGCTAAGCACCCCCTGTCGACCTTTATCGACCGACTCCTCTCTGGGGGCACATTCCTACCCAACAGCGAAACCAACGTTCTTGAAGTGGTTGGCATTCTTGACAGCTATGGTGTGGTGCTCGATGCCTACGCGATTAATCTTCAGTACATCGCTAACCACCAGTTTCTGAAGCTGTTTCCCATTTTCAAGTACTTTGACGGCGAGGTGAATCCGGCCAAGATTGCCCGACATATTTGGCACGACCGCATCAACTTTGAGTACGCCGAATACTGCATGCGCACCATGATGTGGCACGGCGGCGGCGGGCTCGATGCCTATCTGGACACGCCCGAATTTTTAGAGAACTGTGAGCGTGCGATCGCGGCTAAGTCTAAAGAGAATCCCCTCCTGGGCCTGCTCCACAAAGTTGCCCCCAACTTTCTGCCAGAACAGATTCGTCAGATGGCCTACTACAGCGGCCTGGGCCAATTCTGGCGGGTAATGAGCGACATCTTCATCAGTCTGGGCCAACGCTATAACCGGGGCGAAATCACCACCATCCTTCAAGTCGTAGACCACATCAAAGACGGGCTAGTGGCCGATGCCGGACGCCCCATCGTCTATTCGGTCAATATCGGCGGCAAAGACTACGACATCCTCCCCGCTGACCTGGGCCTGACCTTTCTAGGAGATACGGCGGTCCCTTACGTTGAGTCCATTTTCTTCCGCGGCACCCCCTTCTTTGGCACGGTCTCCTACAACGCCCAGGCCAACCAGATTCTGCCGGACAAAAGCCGGTTTGCCTACGGTGCCCTATTTGCCGACCCGACACCGGTAACGGGCGCAGGCATCCCGCCCACGCTGCTGATGCAGGACATGTACCGCAACCTGCCGGACTATCTCTACCAGTTCTATCTGGGCACCACTCGCGGCGAAGGCGACATCCGCGTAAAAATTTGCATCAGCTTCCAAAAGAGCATGTTCTGCGTTACCAACGCCGCCGTCATGGGCACGCTGCCAGAACCCGTAGACCAGCCCTCGGAAGCGAACCAGGCTCACATCGCCAGCTGGCTCGACAAGATGTTGCCCTCCCGGCTTGATGTGGTACAGAATAACTAAAACATTCGGATCAGCGTTAAATGAACTGCACTACCAGAGCTGATTGATTTAACAGCTCTGGTAGACCGGTTAGCCGAGGTTAATCCTGCTTAGCAAAGGCTCTAGCGTCAGCAAGGGTCAGTTCATCTTCGCCCCGTTGCAGCGTGCTGAAGCTGAAGGCCTTTCCCGTAGACTGACGAGAGACTAGACTCCACACCCAGCTGATGGCTGTGGACACAATCAGCGCAGCCGCAAAGCTGTGCAGCAGGTCTGCGGCACCCGGTATGGGAAACAGCGGGCTAAAGTCGGGCTTGGGAAAGAACAGTAGGCCAACGGCAATACCAATGAGCGAACTCCAGAAGGCATTGTTGCGTGTGATATGGCGACTGTAGAGGCCAAAGAGAACAGGAAAAAGAACAGCGGCACAAATCAGGTCGGCAATAAAGAACAGATAGAGGACGCTGTAACCCTGGGATGCAATTGCGATCGCAGGTAACCCCACCACCACCGTCAGTAGCCGCGATGCCCGCAGCGTATTCTCTGCACTATGCCCCGGCAAAATTGCCATCAGGTCTAAGGCAAATAGGCTAGCAATGCCGTTCAGCAGCGTATCTAAGCTGCTCATCACCAGCGCCAGCGCCAGCACTACAACGCCCATCAGCACCCAACCCGGCACCGCCAGTTCACCCAGCAGCTCAAAAAAGGCCGTATCGCTGGCAAAGCCAAACTGTACGGCCATCAGCCCTAGCAGTCCGGCAATGAACAACAATGGCAAAATCAGCAGTGCTGACCCCAGAAAAGATCCCCGGACAACGTTGCTATCGCGGCAAGCATAGACCCGCTGCCAGTTGCCTTGGTTGAAAATTTCCGCTGCGATAATGGCAATCATCAGCGTTGCGCCAAACCTCAGCCCGCCAATATTTCCCAAAGACAGCAGTTCAGGCGAAGCTGATCGAATCGGCTCAAACGCCGCCGCAAATCCACCGAGCGAGGCCAGCGTAATACCAAAGGCTGCTAGCAGCAGCGGCACAATAATGATGAACTGTAGGCTGTCGGTAAGGATGCTAGCCCGTAGGCCACCATAGGTCGTGTAGATGAACACGGCAGTAATTACCACCAGCGCAGTCACCCCCAGCGGCACATTTGCCACCAGCTGCAACGCCTTAGCAATGGCCGTCAGCTCTGCTGTCAGGTACACGAACATGTATAGCAGCATCACAGCCTCCACCAGCCAGTACATCACCCCGCCGTAGCGGTACTTCACGTACTCATTCAGCGAATGTCCATTAGGCATTAGGTGGCGTAGACGAGGCCCGACAAAGCAAAAGAGCGCCACAGCCCCGGCAGACCCGATGCAATAACCCAAAATGGCAGAGATTCCGCCAAAAAATGAGCCCGCTTCAGCCGGACTAAATAAAATCCATGCTCCTAACGAGGACGCCACCACCGTCGCCAGTGCCTGCCAGCCGCCGACCTGGTTACGATGGACGAGATAGTTTTCCAGATTAACGCTGCGGCCTGCTGAGGCGAGGCCAACTAGGGTAAATGCGGCTGTGGTGACGAGGGTGATTAGAAGTGCGATCGCAACCACCGACATAGCAGTTCTCTCCAATAGACAACAGCTAGGTGGTAAACAAGCCCGGCACGCAAACGCACACCACTTGTGACTGTGTTAACCCGCATTCAGGCTATTGGAAAGCTCGAGTCTAAATACCAGACCCAGCATTACAAAAGCCCCGACCGTAAAATAGCCGCTTCCCTCCGCTGGCATTACCCAGACTCAGGTTCTGAGGGTGTAATCTCAGCCCAACGCGTCGGTTAGGCACCCCTAGCTCTGTATTGCATGTTACCACTACTCCTGAGTCCACAGAATTTTTCATTAGGGGTTAGTCGTCGGTCAGCGGGGAACTCAGCCCCTAGGTAAAGCTGTCTATGTAAGACAGTCTCTGTAGGCTGACGGTTGTTCAAATGTTGAGTCAGTTCAAACTTGACCCCGGGCAGGCGGATTTTCTGTGTAGCCAGGCTTCTCTCTGTTCAGAGTTGATCTGTCCAGGGCTGGAGTTTACCGAAGAGCAAGCTGCAAGGTTTCAGAGCGGCTTACGAATCTGATGGATACGTTGTGCAAGCCTTGCTGCCGCAGACGAGCAAGGTCAGGTCTCTACGCTTATTTCACACATGTTTGTCACCGATAGTCCTGAAGTCACTCAAATATATGCTGTTCGTGAAGATGTACTGGCAATAGAAATTCGTGCCGGGCACAGTCAATATGGACGGCAAGTTCCCTTCTCTCTGAACAGCGATGACGTCATCGAAGACGAAGGCGGTAGTCTTTGGCTCCAACGATATGGGGAAGATATTGGTGCACTTGTTGGACCGTTGCAAGATGTTTTATATACCTTCGATAAGTTTATTGGTACACCGCTAGACCTGGGCTGGGCCGATAATCCGAACAGTTATCAGGTGCGGTCTGAAGATGAGCCCATAGCTGTCTTTGCACCTGAGGCAGTCTTTCGAAAAAGCAAACCCGTTGACATGGCCCGCGTGGCCCGGTGGGAATACAAATGGCCGCTGCGACATACCATTTATCTGGATTTGCCAGAGGCCATGGCAGCCGGAGAAACCTATGCAGTTGAGCTGCCCGGCAGTGAGTTCAAGACGCTGACCTATCTGCATCGCCCCGATTTGGTCCGCAGTGAAGCCGTGCATGTTTCACAGGTGGGCTTTCGCCCCGACGATCCGCTCAAGGTAGGGTACCTGTCAACCTGGGCAGGCAATGGCGGTGGACTGTTCTATCCCGACGGTCAAATCTTCTGGATTGTCAATGCCGAGACTGACGAGATTATCTACGGCGGGCAAAGCACGTTGTCTCGTCCGATGTCCCATGAGGACGATCCGCGTGGACGAGACCACACGCTAACCGAGGTTCATCGTCTCGACTTCAGCGAGTTTGACCAGCCCGGTCGATACCGGCTGTGCGTCGACGGCATTGGCTGTTCTTTTGAGTTTGACATTGCCCAGACAACAACCTGGCAGTCGGCGTTCTACACCGCAGTGCGAGGCTTTTACCACCAACGTAGCGGCATTGCCCTAGAAGCGCCTTACACCGACTTCACCCGTCCCCGTGCCTTTCACCCCGACGACGGGGTAAAGGTTTACCGGTCCAACACGACGGTTATGGACACCACTAAAGGTATCGGCGAGGCTGAAGATTTCGAAACGCTGGTGGCAGAACGGACAGAGACCTTGGTTCCTAATGCCTGGGGTGGATATTTTGATGCGGGGGACTGGGACCGCCATATTCAGCACTTGCAGGTGTCGCGATCGCTCCTCGAACTCGCCGACCTCTTCCCCAACTATTTTGCCGACGTTGACCTCAACCTCCCCGAATCTAACAACACCATCCCTGACATCATTGACGAAGCGCTTTGGAGCCTGGATTTCTTTACCCGTTTGCAGCACCCAGACGGCGGCATACCCGGTGGCATCGAATCTGCCGAACACCCCCGCTGGGGCGAGGCCAGCTGGCAAGAATCGCTCACGGTCATGATGTATGCCCCTGACCCCTGGTCAAGCTACATCTATGCGGGTGTGGCGGCTCGCGCCGCCGAAATCCTGGCTGACCTTGACCCAGAGCGAGCCATGACCTATCGGCAGAGTGCCCTCAGAGCCATGGCCTACGCTGAAGCAGCCCACGCCGAGATGGATGACGTACCTTTTCAGGTCCGTGACGAACGCAACCTGGCAGCGCTAGAGCTATTCCGTCTCACCAATGAGCCACGCTGGCACAATGTTTTTCTAGAAACCACTATTTTCACTGACCCAGCGGCTGAACCCTACATTTATGACGAACAGCTTCAGCGCGACGCAGGCTTTCTATATGCCCAGCTCGCAGGCCCTGTAATCGACAAGACCATTCAACAACAGGCCCGCAACGCCCTCCTGCGCGAAGCAGACACCATCGGAGCACTTACTGCCGTAACTGGCTTTGGCTGGACGAAGCACCATCCCTATGCACCTGTAGGCTGGGGAGAGGGGTTAGGCAGTCCTAAGGCCCAGCCCATCCTCAGAGCCCATGCCTTGACCGGAGACAACAGCTATCTCAGTCAAGCACTGGCAGCAACTCAGTATTCCGTCGGTGCCAATCCTGAAAATCTGGTTTACACTACCGGCCTCGGCCAGCGTAGCGTTCAACATCCCCTAATAGTCGATCAGCGCATGCAAGGGCAAACGGTTCCACCACCTGGCATTACTGTTTACGGCCCGCTAGATATGGACTTCTATGGCGACTACTGGGTCTTGGATCTATTTGCAGAAGTCACAACACCCAACCCCCATAATTGGCCGACCGCAGAAGGCTACTTTGACACCTACTTCAACCCGGCCATGACCGAGTTCACGGTAATGCAGTCCATGAACGAAGCCGCCTACACTTGGGGGTATTTGGCTGCTCGGTCTGACTCTGACTAGGTGCGTGCCTGACTCAGACCGGCACAACTACAGTCGGCTCAAGGGCTAGGGCAACGAGATCAGTATCCTCAGCCTCAACGCCAAAGATAATTTCCCCTGGCGACGCGGTGAAAAAGCACTGCGGCCCACCCAGTCCCATACGGCACAGCGCTACCGAACCCGATTGCACCTGCCACGCCTGGTTAGGCGTATTCAGCGGTAGCGATTCGTGATCAGAAATATGGCGAGGATCGTGTGACATATGAAATTCGGCCTGTGTGTGAAGAGGTTACGGTTGTATGGTTAGCGCCATAGCGGTTAGGCCACCGAGTACGGCTGTCCTGCTTGGCATACAACCCTATGGCGTCGCAGCCTTGCCCTAACGGAACTGGCGGCTGTACAACTGTCCCTAGCATAATTTCGAATCTCAGCAAAACCTGAGAATTGGTCACGGAACTTTAGAATTAATAAACTAAACTTATCAGTTCAGTTTTTAGCTCAGTTCTTATGGGAGCCAGCTGACTAGATCAGCCACCGTCAGCGATAGCGAGAGACCCGGCAACACAGGTAACGGCATCTCATCAGTAATTAGGCGCATTTGAGCATCCTGAAAGGCCATTACCGCTTGTTCCTCAGCATCGACCAGCCAACCTAGCTGCCTGCCCTCGGCAATGCAGGTCTGAATTTTGGCGATCAGCTTTGTGGAGCTCTGCTCAGATGAAAGGATTTCAATTAACCAGTCAGGGGCACCCTGCACGGGTTGGTTGCCTGCGGGCAGTCGTCGTTGGTGGATAACAGTAAACGGGCGGCTGCGGTCACGGCATTTGAAGATATTCGGGACAGTATTTCGTCTATCTTACCGCTGCGGCAATTCTCGCAAAGGCTGAAGTTGAGGCCGCAGGGCCTGCCAGCTCACGCCAGCTTTTTGACAAGCGAGAATGCCTGCGGCTTCTAGGTAAGAGCTAACGTGGATTGCCTTAATGCCCAAACTAGCGGCACTGACTTGAGTTTTGGTTGGGTTGTCATCCACGGCAATCAGTGTTGCGCCAGTCTTTGCCAAACTCAGTGCTGCGCTGCCCCCAAAGGCGCTGGCCGGAAAGATGGCTGCATTGACCTGCTGAGCTTGGAGTCCCTGATTAGGTTCTGCAAACTGGGGCGCACGGCTCAGCCCCGCCAAAACGCAGGGCAAAAAGGTGTAGCCAATTTCTTCTGCCGCCGCACGGGGGGCAACGTTGGGGTCTAGCGGCAAAGGCTGAAGGGCAGGCGCATGGGCACAGGGAATCTGGAAAGTACGAACCACCAGATGGCTGATCACAGCTTCAGCCCCGGCTAATGGGTCCACCCCCTGCCCCTGGCGGTAGGCGGTGAGCGCTTCGCTGTCTTCGTCATCGGGGAAGCGGGCCACCACAGCAATGGCATTAGCGCCAGCATCGATTAGCCGCTCGCACCCACGCAGCAGGCTATCGGGATTGTCAATCGTGCCCCAAGTGGCACCGGAGTCCGCTGTTTGTAGCGTGACGCCCAGCGGCGCATCAGTGACAACGTAGTCTGTCAGATCCAAACCCAAGGTCGCCCGAGTGGCGTCGGCCGCTTGCAGGTGTCGCTGTCGCAGGTCGGTTTCGATGGCCACATCTAGCAGCAGCCCGACTCGGTTTTGATGGACAGGTCGTAGGCCCCAGCGACCTGCGGCGAACTGGTCTAGCCCGTAGCCCTCGACGTAGAGCGCGTTCGGCAGCGGCCAGTAAAGCTGGGCACCATTGAGGACGTTGGGATGGGTGATCAGGGTGTCGGTGACAGCTGCGATCGCACGTGCCACCGGCAGTGCATCCCCGGCATAGCCACCAATCGCCGCTCCAATGCCCGTAGGTACAACCAGCACCGTCGTATGGTGCGCCTTAGCAGCTTGGACCTGGTTCATGACGCATCCTTGATGACCACCGCCTCAACCTGGGCGATGGCACCTTGTACCGCGACAATGGCCCATCGCAGCGGCTCGCCATACTCAGACAAAGCTGATTCGATGACATCCCGCAAGCGTAGCGAATCGTCTGCTATGTCTATGGCCAGGGTGACAAATTGGGTTTGCACAGTCGGTCTGTAGGGTTAACCTTGCTGACCAAATTGGGCTTGATATACTTCGTCTTCCTTCTCAGTTTCTAGCTTGATGTCCGACCGGGGGTAGGCCACACACAGCAGGGCATAGCCCTGATCTTGCAGCTCGTTGCTCACACCCATGCCGTCTTCTTGACTGACAGAGCCTTCGGTAAGCAGTGCCGCACAGGTGGTACAGACCCCCGCACTACAGGAGTAGGGCAGCTCCAGACCCGCCGCCTGAGCCGCTGCCAAAATCGTTTCGTTTTCGTCAACCGAAAGGGTCTGCGACTGCCCCTGGTGGGTGACCTCAACAGAAAAAGTTGCCATATTAAAATTTGAATCGACTATAAGTCCTTAACGCCGGTTGCTGAATTGTCATCAGCCCCGCTCAGGCTAGCCTTACTCAGGCTTAAACGCCTTGTCAAACTCTTCGATCAGGTCGTCCATTTCTTCTAGCGCCTGATTCACGTCGATGCGCAGCGTGCCAAGATTGGGCTGATCCAGCAGTTTGACCAGTACCTCACGCTTGGCCCGAATCTGCTCAATTCTTGTTTGCAGCGTTGCCATATCCATCGTTGCTTGCTCCACCCGCTTATTATCATTCTTAAGAATACGCAACTTTGGGGCTGATAGACCACTGGGGAAAGTCACCATATTCTTGCCAGACAGGCAAAAATCTACCAGACCAGCAGAATTTTACCAGACAGGCATAAACGGCCTTAGACTTGAGTAAGCGTTTCATTTTGTAACTTTTCCATGCTGCGTAAGATTCCCCTCGGTGGCGTTCTGCTAGTTGTCGGTGGCATTCTGACCCTGGTGGGCTTTGTCGCCTACTTTCAGGGGCGAGCCACGATGAACTTAGTGGGCTTTTTCTATGGGGTACCCATTCTGCTGGGGGGCTTGGCACTGCGGGCAGCCGAGCTAGAGCCCGTACCCTATTCCCAAGAGCCCAGCGAGGCAGTACTGGCCCTGCGGGAAAAGGAAGCCACCCAAACGCAGAATCAGGTCCGCAAAGACGTGATGCGCTACCGCTACGGCCAGGAGGCTCACTTAGATGTAGCTCTAGAGCGCCTGGGGATGAGCCCCAACGACCGCGTTCGCCCCGAGCTGGTAGCTCTGAGGGAAGAGATGCGCGACGGCAGCTACACCCTGGTGCTGGAGTTCGAATCGCCATTTCTAGAAATTGAAAAGTGGCACAACCGCCACGAGAAAATTGAAAAGTTCTTTGGCCCTGGCATTAAGGCGGTGATTGAGCAGCCTGAAGAAGAGCGAGTAGATCTGGCACTGATATCGGATGCAGCGCAGCCTGTTGAGGCAGCTAGCGCGTAGCTGTGCAACCTGAAGACGCTACAGACCTTCCTTGTCCGGCATGCGGCTTTCTAATGGTTGAAGGTGGGCACTATGGCACCTTCGACATTTGTGTCGTTTGTGGGTGGGAAGATGATGGCGTTCAGCTAGCAAACCCGGCCTGTGGTGGCGGTGCAAACAAAGAATCGCTGATTGATGCACAAGTGACGGCACTTGCGAAAGTTCCCTTGAACGTCGCCACTTTAGCCAGTTTTGTGCGCGATGGTCGATGGCGACCCCTTAATAACGCTGAATGCGAGTCTGCTGTCAGGGAAAGGGAAACCAGGTACTGGCTGAACAAAGCTATATGGGAACCTGAGCAAGCGTACTGGAATCGGATATCAGATTAGTTGAAGGCATTGCTCCTGATATCCCAGATCAAACTGTAGGACTGCGCACTCATTTAGCAGCGATGACGCTACGCTAAAGGCATCTGGAAGAAGAACTCTAGGTATTACTTCACAGCTATTGACATGCTGTCGTTAATCAAACTTTGGGCCATCCGCTAAAAAGATGTAGTTGAGGTGGACGAGTTTGCCCTCTCTCCGACTAGGCCATGATAGTGAATTTCTCCTTCCTCGCTATGATGTGTATACGTTTCAAGAACCTAAACGATGGTTGCTACGCCGACTAGGGTTCAACCCAACCAGACTGTTTATCCTTCCTCAGATGGTGAGCCTGTGGCAGAAACGTCTGTGCATCTCTATGCAATGTTGGTAACGCTAGAGGTGCTGAAGCAATATCTGGAAGGGCAGCAAGCGACGGTTTTAGGCAATCAGTTTCTGTATTACGCCGAGGGGCTACCCAACGCGCGGGTTGCGCCTGACGTCATGGTGGTCTTGG
>CAWUKV010000137.1:0-15923 GCA_963923025.1 uncultured bacterium | reverse complement strand
AAAAACTGCTCAGACAGGCAGAACGTCAGCCCCACCCCCCGAAGGACGGCCTGTCCCACTGGCTGGACGATACGGTGACTGCCCCCCCAACTGAGGTCCAAGAACGCTGGTGGCACGAACTGCTGTCGACGGACGATAGCCACAGCTATCTGCCCAGCCTGCCATCACGGCTGACGCAGCTGGGCGCAGACAACCTATTCTTGCAGCCCTTCCAATTTGGCAACGTCACCGAACGGGCTGCCGATCAGCTACTGGGGCCGTGCCACGGTCAGCTCGCCCAGGAACTCAACCGGCTTTGGCACATGGGCATCGCCGAAGACTGGGCCAAACGCTACGACTACGTGCAGATGGTCCAACGCATCGAAGGCAAAATTCTTGAAGCCCCCCTGACCGCCGAAGAAGTTTGGCAGCTGGCCAAGTGGCACCTAAACGAAGACGACTTTCAGCACGGTCGCCAGCTTTTGGAGCAGTGCCTGCGTCTTGCCCCCAACCATGGCCCAGCTAACTTTACCCTAGGGAAGCTGCTGCTGCTGGAGGGCAGCACCCAAGGCATTCAGTATTTGGAACAGGCCATGACCTTAGATGCCCAATGGACAGAACCTGCCTGCAAGCTCCTGCAACGGTTTTGTAATGAGCGCGAAGACCCCGACCAGGCAACGGACTATGTCGCCCGTCTAAAGCAGCACCGTCAACAGCTCGAAAAGGCCAAACGGGAGCGCAGCCGCCTCCACGGTAAACCGTTCTGCCCATGCCCGTTGCCGGTCAAAGACCGCCAACAGATCCGCCAGCAGCTAACCCGCTTTCCAAACATTGAGCGGGCTTATCTGGTACAGAAGCAGGTTGAGTTTTTCCCGCAGCAGCCCTGCCACATGTTGGTCGTTGTCCGGCAAACCCGCTGGTACACCCTAGATAGCGGCAGCGACGCTCACCTGCAAACCCAACTGAGAACAGCACTGGAGCTACCCGTCGGCACCGTTGTGTTTGTGGTGCCGCAACAGTCGGTTAAGCCAATTGCCAAAGTTGAGAAAGCACTGCTTTACAGCCGGTCTGGTAGCCCGCACAATTAAACAGCTGCTTTTAACCCGCTGCTGTGAGCGCACCCGAGCCCGCCGAGACACCCCCTGCCCATACAACTGCTAACGCTAGTGAGGCAGCAGCCTTCCAGCACATTTCTGTTCTGCCCACAGCGGTCTTATCTGGTCTACAGGTTCAGCCCGGGGGACGGTATCTTGACGCAACCCTCGGCGGTGGTGGGCATAGTCGGCTAATTTTGGAGGCTGCTGCAGACGTACAGCTCGTCGGCATCGATCAGGACCCAGCGGCACTGACTGCCGCTCAGCAGGCGCTGACCGCCTTTGGCGATCGGGTCAGTGTCTGGCAGGGCAACTTCGCCGAGTATGACCCCGGCGATCTGCGGTTCGACGGCATTCTGGCAGATTTGGGCGTAAGCTCCCCCCAACTCGACACCCCTGAGCGCGGCTTCAGCTTTCGCCACACCGCCCCGCTGGACATGCGGATGAATCCTCACCAGGATCTCACCGCTGCAGACATTATCAACCACTGGGACGAGAGAGATCTTGCTGACACGTTCTACACCTACGGAGAAGAACGGCTGTCTCGCCGCATCGCCCGCCGCATTGTTGAAAAGCGACCGTTCAGCACCACAACAGAACTCGCAGATGCCGTTGCTGGCATGGTCCCCAGCAAGTACCGCCATGGCCGCATCCATCCCGCAACTCGTGTGTTTCAGGCACTACGTATCGCCGTCAATCAAGAGCTAACGGTGTTAGAACAGTTTTTAGCCCGCAGCCCCGGCTGGCTCAAACCCGGAGGACGGCTAGTGGTGATCAGCTTTCACAGCTTAGAAGATCGCATCGTCAAACATCAGATTCGGGGGGACGAGCGGCTAAAGGTAATTACGAAGAAGCCAATTGTGGCAGAAGATGAAGAAAGGCAACAAAACTCAAGATCACGGTCAGCCAAGCTTAGAGTAGCGGAAAGGTTTTGTAACTAGTAGTAAGGCTTATGACTTCTAGTCGTTTACTAAAGGTTCTTGAAAGAGGATTGAGAGCGACAAAACAAGTAAGATATTTGTCAAGAAATCGTCCAAAAGCTTCTTTGCTAATGAAGGTAGACAACAAAGCTATTACGAGAAAGCTTGTGGAGATTGAAAAAGCCTTCGTAACACACTCTTCCTTCTCGGAGAGCAAAAAGGACCTTATAGAGACACATCTTAGAAAAGTTATCGAAATCTCAAATTACTTGTTTCTTGCTACCCTGATATGCTTACTCATACTTATACTTTTGGCAGCTTATTTTTCTAGAGAAATGGGATTTCTAATTGCTGATTCAGTTGTTAAGTACAGATATCTCAGACAACCATTTGATGACTTCTTTATTAGCTTGGAAACATTAAATTATTTGTATTTTGCAGGTTTTTATTTGGTCGCGATAGCATTCCTTAGAGAGATTTTTCAAGTTCGAGAGAAGAACATATCGACAAACCTTGGCTCAAGAATTCTAGGACTTTTCTTCACGGTTTTAATTCCCGTGTGTCTAACGATACTTGTATTTAGGTCAAACTCAATTCAGGTCAACCGCGATTCAGCAAGTCTATTCTTTGCTAATGTTATACAACTAAACCTATCCATATTTTTGGCGGTTTTATCGGTTATCGTTAGTAACGCCTTTAAACATTTTGCGTTATCACAAAACTGTCCTGAGTCTCATGTGGTTGCATTATTGTGCAATTCTCTTATTGATATTCGCAGACTTAGTGACTGGTATTCTTCAAAGCACAGAGGAATCATAGCAAAAAGAATTGACGGAGTGGCTAGTTGCTTTGAGTACTACATACCCCAGAGCTTTAGCTGTGGTACACCGTATGACTATTACGCGCTAAAGCTAGAATTCAAAAAAATTTCCAATGGGTTCAGATCTCTCAAGCAATGGCTTCATACACCTACAACAGATACTAAGGAAAGCCTAACTCATAGACTTGTCAACGACATAGATCTAATATTGTATGCAAATCTAGATTCTTTAACTAAGGTTGATTTTTCGGAACACCAGAATATATCCAAGCGTCAGTTAATCAATCAAGAGATTAGAAGATATATATCGACTCTTATAAGAGCATCCATCCCTTTCGCGTTAGTTTTTCTGCTGAGTAGGTCTGATGCATTTAATATTTCTGACGAAGCTTCTACATACCTCTCTATTGGAGCTTTTGCACTATCGTCAGTTATTTTATTTATAGAACTCGATCCTAATATAGGAGATAAGCTAAATGTCCTAAGCCAGATAAAAAGCTTATTGTCCCGAGATCCATAATTGTCACTTCATTGTTGGTACTCTTTCTTTTCGTAAATGCATTGACTTGACTCTGTCATCTACAAAACCAAAAATTATTTCTTTGACGTAATAGTCAAAGCATTTATCATTCTAGACTCGTCGAAATACCTCAATGAAAACGTCACGCATCTAGAGAATCTTCAACTATATGCAGAATGACATGCCGTCTGATAATTAAGGTTGCTTACTTACACTGATTGCGTAGGAGAAAGAACCGCCAGATCCGCAAAGATTTGCCAGCATAAGTACAGCGCCCTAGGAACATGAAAACAGCCCTTCCACTTACCGCCCTTTAATTCCAATAGGACCTTGCCCTGCCGGTTCAAGTAGCCGTACCACTCGCCGCGGTCTGGGTCGGCAAACGTTGACCAGGCGTAGTCATGCACCCGCTGGTACCACTGCCAGCACACCTCGCGTCCCGTCAGCTGGTACCCCATCGCCAGCGCCACCAGCGTCTCTAAATGCACCCACCACAGCTTCTGACTCCATTCCAGCTGCTGAGGCGGATGCCCTTCGGCATCCAGAAAGTAAAAAATGCCGCCGTGCTCTGGGTCCCAGCCAAACTCCAGCGTACTCAGCACCACATCAAGCGCTTGGTTAATCAAATCGGCATTGCCCTGGCAGCGGGCAATATCCATGACAAACCACATGGCCTCTATACCGTGACCAGGGTTAATCACGCGTCCCTCAAAGCAGTCCACATGGCTACCGTCGGGGGCAACGTTCTCGTACATCAGGTACTTGTCCTGGTCTAGAAAAGTACCCATAACGGTTGCAACCGTTTCTGCCAGAACATCGTCCAGTTTGTTGTTGGGAAGCACCCCTTCCATCTCCAACGAGAGGTTAGCCAGAATCATGGGGACCGCCAAATTTTTGAGCGATCGCGTCCCTGGGTAGGCTTTGCTGTATTGCCCCTTGGGGTTGTCCTGACGGCGAAGAACGTTGTTATATGCCTGCAAGGCAACATCACTGGCCCAGGCGTCTCCAGATGCCTGAGCGTACTGACTAAACGCCATCGCCGCAAAGCAGTCGGAAAAAATATTGTAGGGTTGCACCAGCGGCTGCCCTTGCCGATTTAGCGAAAAGTACCAGTTCCCTTCTGGGTCTCGCCCGTATTCAGCCAGAAACTGGGCTCCATGCTCCGCCACCCGCAGCCACTCCGATCGTGGCTCCAGACGGTTGTAGAGCATGGCATAGGTCCAGACCTGACGGTTTTGCAGCCAAATAAACTTGTCGGTGTCGTAGACTTGCCCGGCGCTATCTAGGCAGGTGAAATAACCGCCGCACTGTTCATCAAGAGAATGACGCTGCCAAAAAGGGAGAACATCCTCCAACAGTGCCGCTTTATATTGCTGGGCAAGGGCGGCAATATCAGGCGTCAGAGCTTGGGGCATGGGCTGGGCGCTAATTGCGCTTAAACAGCGAAGAGGCCATAGTGCCAATACTGCTGCCCAACGCCCCAACAACGTTACCAATGCCGCCACTAGGGGTTAATGATGGCTTCACCGCGACTTGAATATCTTCGTCGCCGTACTCCTTCAGGCGATAGCCGTACTCTAGGCGGTCCTTATTTTTCCGCAGCACGGGGTAAATGCGAAAGGCACCCTGCAGCAAGTCGTCCTGGCTATCGTAGATGGCGCGGTTAATCTGACGGGAGCTTTTCACAGCCATCGCCCCGACCGGATACCACTGCTTCTTATCTTTGATACGAATGTAGACTTCGTACTCTGGCAGACCGTCAGACCGCATCTGATCCATTTGCTCAGCGGCTTTGGCACGCTCCTTCGCCCGTTTAGAAACCTTGGGTTTTTCAGGTGCTTTGCCAAATCCGGTAGCCATAGTTAAGAAATTCTTTATGAGTCGTTCTTACAAAAGTTTACACCTTTTGCGAGGGAAGGGGGCTATCAACCCCTACCACGTCCAGAACTGGAGTTTTCCAGGGGGGAAAGCCATAGATTTTCAGGCTATACGCGGTTCGGAACTACAGGTTTCAGGCTGGACGTGGTCTAGCACATTGTGCCCACTCAACATCGAGTGGCTTAGAGCGGCCCGTGCATACAAACCATGAATCGATTCGATGGCGGCATTCCAATAGAGAGCGCTAGGATTGGGCGCTGGTTTCTGGTGCTGTAGTGGGAGATTCGTCAGATCAGACGGTAAGTGGGGTCGGGGGGGGACTGTATGCGGTGCTGGCCTATGGGTCTTGGGGGCTGCTGCCGCTTTACTGGAAGTTTTTTGCGGGGGTACCACCAGTCGAGGTCTTGAGTCATCGGATGATCTGGTCGCTGGTCTTTCTGGGGCTACTGCTGGTAGGACAGCGGCGGTGGCGGGAGGTCAGGTCTCATCTAAAGTCGAGACAGCAGGTGGCCTGGCTGCTGCTGTCGGCATCGCTGCTGACCTTCAACTGGGGACTTTACATCTACGGGGTCAATACAGACCGTGTGGTAGAAACCAGTCTGGGCTACTACATCAACCCCTTAGTCAGTGTCCTTTTAGGGTTTTTGGTCCTGCGAGAGCGGCTGCACCGCGGGCAGCAGGTAGCCGTGGTACTGGCGACGCTGGGGGTGGGCTATTTTGTCTGGCAGCTGGGTACGGTGCCGTGGATTGCGCTGGGGTTGGCGTTTTCCTTTGCGTTTTACGGGCTGCTGCGCAAGCTGGTACCGGTATCGCCGCTGGTGGGCCTAGCCATAGAGACGGCTTGGATTACACCAGTGATGCTGGCGCTAGTGGGGTATTGGCAGGTTACGGGGATGGGCAACTTTGGCACATCCTGGCGGTTAACGCTGTTGTTTATTGGCTGTGGGGTGGCCACATCGATGCCATTGCTGTGGTTTAACAACGCAGCCAAGCGGCTACAGCTCTCAACGCTGGGGTTCTTTCAGTACATGGCCCCATCCATTCAGCTGGTGCTGGGGGTATTTTTGTTCGGGGAACCGTTTACACCAACGCACTTGGTGACCTTTATTTGTATTTGGACAGCGCTGACAATCTACACAGTGACATCGTTGAGAAGGCGGACAGTGTCAGCGAAATCGTAATTTAGGCTAGAGCGTGATTCACGTCCTTTAAATCTATTTGGCTTGCCTCAGCAACTACCGATGTTTCAAGGGCTACAGAATCCTGAAGTGTTGCTGACCCACGGACATTAACAAGGGCAATGCAGACTGTGCTCATACTGGTACTCTACCCGAGCATAGTACTGATGCACGTTTCATCGATAGATTCTTTTGCTCCATAACGTTCCCGCTCACCGGACACAGACTGCATCTAATGTTTTAATGCCAACTTGAAGGTGTTCCGGTGCAGCGGGGTTGTTATGTCATGATAATTAGCTTAAAGCAGGAAGACAGAACTAGACTCAAGATGAACTTCAGTGCAGAATTATGCAGTTGTTTGCCGCTGCTGTAGGAACGATAAACCTACAGTTAGAGCCTGTAAGCGATCATCCATCCAATGATCATTTGGAATAAGTTTGTTAATTCCCAGCGTTTCTAGCCGACGTTTAACTTTACCCGTTGCCCCTACGACCAGTACCTCTCGCCCTGCTTCGGTGGCTTCTTGAATAGCGTTTTCAATGGCTAAAGAAGACGTGACGCCTAAAACCGGAACTTCTCCGAGGTCAACAATGAGTACGTCATAGGAGCCAATTGCATCATGCTCTCGGGAAATAGCCTTGGCTACGCCAAAAATCATTGGTCCACTGAGATGGAACAGTAACACCCGACCATTGGCTGAATCTAACACCTGCTGTTCTTCCGGTGTCATCACAATTTGGTCATCCGCATCCGTAATCGCTTTTACCGATTCAGATTGCATTTCATCTAGACGGGCAATGGTCAGAATATTGGCAATAAACACCCCGACCGCGACCGCGACCATCAAATCAACAAAAACCGTCAGTGCCACGACGCTATAAACAATTCCGGCTGCCTTCCAAGAAATCCGATGAACTCGCTTAAGGAAGCCCCAGTCGATAATATCGATGCCCACCTTTAAGACAATGCCGGCCAACACTGCCAATGGAATTCCTGATGTCAAGGGAGCAGCCCACAGCACGACTACAAATAAAATTAGGGCACGACTCAGGCCAGATAGCGCTGTACGGCCTCCCCCTTGAATATTCACGACCGTAGCTGTCGTAGCTCCTGAGCCTGCAATTCCACCACAAAGGCCGGTAATGATGTTAGCAATTCCTTGACCAATTAACTCTTTATTGGACTTGTGCTGCGACCGGGTCAAACTATCAGAAACCAAGCAGGTTAATAGACAGTCAATGGATCCAACCGTGCCGAGTATCATGGCATTGACAAATATGAGCCTTAAATTACCAGGGGTAAACGTCGGCAGTTGCAAGGTCGGTAAACCTGGCTTGATTTCTCCAATTGTAGCAATGGTGCGAATATCGATATCCCGCAAAAGCGTCAATGATATCAGCGTTCCGATGACCAAGGCCACCAGTTGAGGGGGGACTACTTTCTTGAGGTTGTTGGGATAGAAAAACAAAATCACTAACGTCACGAGGCCTAAGGCTGTTTCCCAAGGACTCAAATTAGCGATTAGAATCGGCAAATTTCTGATCACGCCAATAACTCCGCCCCCAGGGGTTTCTTGACCAAGGAAGGGAGCAGTTTGCATAAAGATTAAAATCACGCCAATGCCAGTCATAAATCCTGAAATGACGTTGTAAGGCAGCATCGTAATGTATCGTCCTAGCTTCAGCAGTCCAAAGCCAATCTGAAACACTCCCGCTAGCATGACCACAGTAAACGCCATGGCTAGGCCATTCTCAGGATCGCTGGCTGTGGTTTCAGCAATAACAGCCGTAATAATCACCGTCATTGGCCCCGTTGGCTCAGAAATCAGGCTGGGGGTACCACCAAATAAGGCAGCAAAAAAGCCGACTAAAATGGCCCCCCATAACCCTGCAGAAGCCCCAGCACCAGAAGCAATGCCCAGTGCTAATGCCAGGGGTAGAGCAACGACTGCAGCTGTCAGGCCGCCTAAAACATCGCCTCTAACATTATTGAACTTGATACGATTCGTGATTGGCATAGGTTGCCTTTTGATGAAAGTTGGGTGGATTTAATCTAAACCGAGTGAGCCTGAAACCCACAAAACAGCTGCGTGTCTGCAACATTTAGATGAGGTTTAGCTACTTCATCATCTCCCGTTTTGGCCAAGGTCACAATTGACACCAGCAATGGGCGCTGACAACACCCACTGATGATGACTCCCCCAAACTGGTCGCGCAGTTCGGGGGCATAGGGGCAAAATAGCCCCTATGCCGTCCCTGCTTACACCTGTTGCGGGGCGGTCAATGACGAGTTCTGGTCTATGCCTCTGTTGGGGCACAAGATGTTGTGCCCCAACAGAGGTTTCCTAACCCCTATCTAGAGACCAGAGAAATGCTTCAAACCTCTATCCTAGACGCAGCCGCGTCCACCCTTCAGACTACCGCCCAACCGACAGAGCTACACCAGCAGCTGCGAAACCGTCAATCACATCCTCTTCGGCAACCCCGACGCCATCCGCCTCACCATTCAAGACCTGCACAAACGCCGCTACGCCGAACCTAACGACTGGAGCAAACTACTACCCACCGGCAGCCCCAACGAAGTCATGGTGATACTCACCCGACGCATCCCCATTACAAAAGCTAGCTCATAGCCCCACATACCGCAGCGCACCATCCATAGGCGGTGCGCTGCCTAACTCTGATTTTTTAGCCCTAAAGCTCCACTAACCCACTAACTCTACATCCTCATACAGCTCCGCCACCTCAACGCTAAACTCAACACTCCTCAGCGTCAGGACATCGCCCGCACCATAGCTAGACAGAACCCACTGGCCCTGCTCGTTTCGGTGCAGCACGTCTATTGCCATCCGCTTCTGACTCACTAGCACATATTCCTGCAAGCTGTCTAAGCTGCGATAGTCAGCAAACTTATCTCCCCGGTCAAAGGCTTCTGTTGTATCCGACAACACCTCAACAATCACACACGGATAAGACAAAAAGTCTTTGAACTTGCTCTCTCGGGTATCGCAGCTAACGATCACGTCAGGGTAGTAAAACAGGCTCTTTTCTTGGATATGGACTTTAGTATCTGATGCATAGGGGCGACACCCCGTACCACGTAGGCCAAATCGCAGCGCCGCTGCCAAATTGCTAGTAATAATGACGTGATTATTACTAGCACCGGCCATCGCATAGGTCTGACCGTTACGAAATTCGTGCTTGACCTGACTGGCCTGCTCAAATGCCAGGTATTCTTCGACTGTCAGGTATGAGGGGGTTGCAACCATAGCAGTGAGGGTCAGCAGTCCTCTCACTACCGTAGCTTATGAGGGGATGCGATGGTCCTCGAGACCGGCTTAGCCATCGCAGATCCTCACAAACGACGTCCACCGCTCGGCCTTCAACTTTAGTAAGCATTCTAAAGTTAGACGCGCCCCGTTCCGGCAACCCGTTACCCTGACAACGGTGACCCCTGTCAGGAGCGTAATGCCAACCTCAGCCCCCCAATCGCCCCATCCCCCCCCGGACTGGCATACCCCCGACTGGGTGAAGCACGCCGTTTTCTACCAAATTTTCCCCGACCGCTTTGCCCGCACGACGCGCACAGACCTGCCACCTACTATGCAGGTACCCCTGGAAGCGTGGGACAGCCCACCCACCCCGCAGGGCTACAAGGGCGGCGATCTGTGGGGCGTGATCGAAAAGCTGGACTACCTGCAAGACCTGGGTATTAACGCCATTTACTTCACCCCCATCTTTCAGTCGGCCTGCAACCACCGTTACCACACCCACGATTACTATCAGGTCGACCCGCTGCTGGGTGGAAACGACGTTTTTTTTGAGTTTTTAGAGGCGGCACACAAAAGAGACATTAAAGTTGTTCTCGATGGGGTATTTAACCACGCCAGTCGGGGCTTCTTTTACTTTAACGACATTCTTGAAAACGGTCCTCACTCCCCCTGGCTCGACTGGTTCAAGATCGAGCAGTGGCCGCTGTCAGCCTACGACGGTAGCAAGCCCGCCAACTACGAAAGCTGGTGGGATATTCGCTCACTGCCAGAGTTTAACCACGACAATGCCGAAGCTCGTGAGTACATCATGCGTATTGGCGAGTATTGGATTCAGCAGGGGGTAGACGGCTGGCGCTTGGATGTACCTTTCGATGTCAAAGCAGAAGGCTTTTGGCAAGAGTTTCGTCAGCGGGTCAAGGCGATTAATCCTGAAGCCTACATTGTTGGAGAGATTTGGACCGATGCGAGACAGTGGCTGGATGGCACCCAGTTTGATGGGGTAATGAACTATCTGTTTACCGGGCCAACGTTAGCCTATACGGCAAAAGAGAACATTGTCATGCCGCTGGTAGAAAAGCCTGCTTATTATCCTTACCCACCGCTGGACGCGGCAGGGTATGCCGAAAAGATTGAAGACCTCTTAGCTCTGTATCCGTGGGAAATTCAGCTAACGCAGCTCAACTTGCTGTCGAGTCACGACATTGCCCGAGCGCTGAGCGTCATGGGCGAAGACCGCAGCAGTTTTGAACTTGCCGTACTGTTGCAGATGACGTTTCCTGGTGCGCCTAGCGTCTATTACGGTGACGAGGTGGGGTTACCCGGCGAACTCGACCCCGACTGTCGCCGCGTCTTTCCAAAGGAACAAGATTGGGATGAATCGCTGTTGGCGCACCACCGTGAGCTGATTCGGCTGCGGCAGCAGCACATTGCCCTCCGCACGGGGCACTACAACTTCTTGACCGCGCAGGGAGAAGGGTATGCCTTTGCCCGCGTTCACGCTGAAGAGACCGTAATTGTGGTGGTCAATGCTGGGGAGGACGCACTGACGCTGGTGCTGCCCGAGGTATCCGTTGCTCAGATGCCTGAGAAGGTGTTGTTTGGGACCAGTGATTTTTCGTGGGACGGTGGAGTCGTCGTTAAGGTACCGGCTCGAAGTGGTGCGGTGTGGGTTTAGCGGGGTGGGTTTCCTGGCTCAGACTGCTGATTAGCCAGCGGACAATCGGCACCGTCGTCGTCTTGCTGTTGCGATGGCTAAGCCGGTCCCGAGAACCATCGCAGTTCACAAACGTTAGTGAGTCGTTACCCACCCCGTCTGCCTTATCCACTATCTTAGCCAGTGAACCCAACGTCGTGAGAAGATCGTGCGTCGCGTATTTTTGCTTCTTTCCCTCTGTCTGCTGCTGTTTGGCTGTGCTTTGCCCCAGGTCAGCGCTGAAGATCGTCTCTTTTTAGACCTGTCGGTTGATTTTTTGGGCGAAGTCATTCTGCCTGCTGAAGATTACGAAGGGACGCCTGTAGGGGGGTTATCTGCCCTGGCTTATGATCGTAACGCCGATCGCTTCTATGCCCTCTGTGACGATCGCGGCGGTCTAGCGCCCTCTCGGTTCTATACGCTACAGGCGCAGCTCAATACAGATGGCTTTGGAGATGTCACTATCGAGCGTGTGACTACGCTTGAGAATGCTGAAGGCGATACTTTCCCTGTCCGGCAGTTGGACCCCGAAGGCCTGGCACTGACGCCCCAGGGCACGCTGATGATTTCCAGCGAGGGCTCCCCCCGTGATGGAGCTGCGCCCTTCATCGGTCAGTTCGACCTGGACGGGCAGCTGCTGACCGAGTACCGCATTCCAGACCGCTATTTATTTGATGGGGACGGTGAGCCAGAACAGACGCAGGGCGTGCAGGAGAATCTGGGCTTTGAGGCGCTGACGATTCCCCCAGGGAACAGCGGCTACACCGAGCCGTTTCGTCTGTTTGTGGGAACAGAAGGCCCACTGCGGCAAGACTTGGACGAGAATCCTGAAATACCGTATAAAAACCGACTGCTGCATTACCTGATTGGCGAGTATCAGTCCACGCTGATTTCTGAACACTGGTACCCCATGGACCTATCCCCGCTGGGGGCCGTGTCAAACGGGCTGTCGGAAATTGAGGCGATTGACCGTAGCGGGCATTTTCTATCGCTAGAGCGGGCTTATGGCTTGCAGGGAACGACGGTGAAGCTGTATCAGCTGGCGACCGGAGGGGCGAGCGATACAAGTGCGATCGCATCTCTCCGCGGCGACCTTTCTACCCTGACGCCGATTCAAAAACAGCTGGTCCTCAACCTGAATGAATTGCCCCTAGCTATTGACAATCTTGAAGGCATGGCCCTGGGTCCCAACCTGCCGGATAGAACTCGCAGTCTGATCTTGATTAGCGACAATAATTTTAGCGACCGGCAGAAAACGCAGCTTTTGCTGTTCCGCCTCAATGGGCTGACCTAGCCGATTCGCTGTATTGCCTGCTATGTGAGTGCTTGGCGGAAGGTGATCAATTGGGTCGATAACCGTTGCGCCTGGCACAGGAGAAAGTCATCACCGGCGGTGTCGGTATACAAACTCGGTCCAGCGCTGTAGACAAATCGCTTACCTGTACCCCAAACCTGATACCTTAATTCAAGTATCAGCAAATCTTCGTAACGACATGCGAGTCTTAGTTATCGGCGGTGACGGATATTGCGGGTGGGCGACGGCGCTTTACCTTTCCAATAAAGGCCATGAGGTTGCTATCTTAGATAGCCTCGTCCGTCGGCTTTGGGACATGGAGCTACAGTCGGAAACGCTGACGCCCATTGCACCGATCCAGACCCGTCTACAGCGCTGGAAAGATCTAACCGGCAAAGAAATCGGCCTATACATTGGCGACATCAACAACTACAGCTTCCTTGAGCAGACCATGCTCGAGTTCCAACCGGAAGCTGTTGTCCACTTCGGCGAACAGCGTTCAGCGCCGTTCTCGATGATTGACCGAGAGCATGCCGTTCTTACCCAAACCAATAACGTGGTGGGTACGCTGAACCTGCTCTACGTCATCCGCGACCATTTCCCCGATTGCCACCTGGTGAAGCTGGGCACCATGGGCGAATATGGTACGCCCAACATCGACATCGAAGAAGGCTACATCACCATCAAACACAACGGTCGTGAAGACACGCTGCCCTATCCGAAGCAGCCTGGCTCCTTCTACCACCTCAGCAAAGTTCACGACACCCACAACATTCACTTTGCCTGCAAAATCTGGGGCATTCGGGCTACAGACCTGAATCAGGGCATTGTCTACGGCGTCCTAACCGAAGAAACCGGCATGGACGAGCTGCTGATCAACCGACTGGACTATGACGGTGTGTTTGGTACGGCACTCAACCGTTTCTGCATTCAGGCTGCGGTGGGTCATCCCCTAACGGTCTACGGTTCCGGTGGTCAAACCCGCGCCCTGCTCGACATCCGCGATACCGTACGCTGTGTCGAAATTGCCTGCAACAACCCGGCGAACAAAGGCGAATTCCGCGTCTTCAACCAGTTCACCGAAATGTTCAGCATCAACGACCTAGCGATGATGGTGAAGAAAGCAGGCAACACAATGGGGATGGATGTTGAAGTCAACAACCTAGAGAACCCCCGGGTTGAGGCAGAAGAGCACTACTTCAACGCCAAGAACACCAAGCTGATCGACCTGGGTCTACAGCCCCACTACCTGTCAGATTCGCTGCTTGACTCGCTGTTGAACTTTGCTGTGAAGTACAAAGAGCGCGTTGACAACAAAAAAATTCTGCCTAAGGTTACCTGGCGGAAGTAGGTTTCGTACGCCACGCGGCGTATTCAGGCGGGCAAGGCAGCAGTGTCTTGCCCGCTTTGTTGTGGCCCGTTTTGTTTTGGCCCACAACCTGTCCCAATGGCTGTTGCCAAAAAACACAACCTGTGAGTCCTTGAGCATTCGTCCTTTTCACGATTGAATAATCAACAGGACCGATCCCCACTGTTTGAGATCCCCAATTTTTGAGCATTTAACAGCAAAATCTATGCGCATCGCCCTTTTTACCGAAACCTTCTTGCCCAAGGTAGATGGCATTGTTACTCGGCTGAAGCATACCGTCGAGCAACTGCAAAAGCTGGGCGACGAGGTGTGTGTGTTTTGCCCAGAAGGGGGCATGACCGAGTACAAAGGAGCGCAAATCGCAGGCGTTTCCGGCTTCCCCTTGCCGCTTTACCCTGAGTTAAAGCTGGCTCTACCCCGTCCGTCCATTGGCGAAGCGCTAGAGCGTTTTCAGCCTGACCTAATTCATGTGGTTAACCCGGCTGTGCTGGGCCTAGCGGGCATCTACTACGCCAAGCAGATGGACGTGCCGCTGGTGGCCTCTTACCACACTCACTTGCCCAAGTATCTAGAACACTACGGTCTGGGCATGCTCGAAGGCGTGCTATGGGAGCTGCTAAAGGCCATGCACAACCAGGCCCGCATTAACCTCTGCACCTCTACCGCCATGCAGCAAGAACTAACCGACCACGGCATTGAGAACGTGCAGGTGTGGCAGCGTGGCGTTGACACAGAGCTGTTTCGCCCTGAGCTTGCCAGCCGTGAGATGCGCGATAGGCTCACCCAGGGGCACCCCGACGCGCCGATTTTGCTTTACATTGGCCGCCTCTCTGCCGAGAAAGAGGTTGACCGCATTAAGCCGGTGCTAGAAGCGATTCCCGGTGCCCGCTTGGCCCTAGTGGGCGATGGCCCCCACCGCGAGGAGCTGGAGAAGCATTTCGAAGGTACGCCCACCCATTTTGTGGGTTATCTGGGGGGTGAAGAACTGGGTGCTGCCTACGCCTCTGCCGATGCCTTTGTCTTCCCCTCCCGCACTGAGACTTTGGGCTTGGTTCTGCTAGAAGCCATGGCCGCAGGGTGCCCCACGGTCGCAGCCAACGCAGGCGGCATTCCCGATATTGTCACCGATGGTGCCAACGGCTTCTTGTTTGACCCCCTGGATGAAGAGGGCGCAATCAAGGCGACGAAGCGGCTGCTGGCAGCGCGAGCCGAGCGAGAACTGCTACGACGTAATGCGCGGATGGAAGCCGAGCGTTGGGGCTGGCGGGCAGCAACCCAACAGCTACAGCGATTCTACGGTGACGTGCTAGCGATGGATTTGCCGATGGCGGCGTAAACAGCTAATTAGCGTTGGGTCCTAATAGGACTAGGCCGGACGCAATTGTGAGTGAAAGGCTTGCTCGGCAATAAGTAGGTCAACCAAATTATTTGGGCGATAGAATGCTGACTGTCGTTCCGTAAGGCCCGCTGGGCATGAACGCGCTTTAGCGGCTCCTTTGGCGCAACGAAGTCTTAAACGCTTCGGCTTCTCCTCAAGTGGCATCTCTCGACATATAGCAAGTTTCAATTGCGTTGAAACTTGCGCCTCGCTTGACCTGCTGTTCTGACGGGCTTTTGCCAGCATAGAACGAGTCAAGTCAAGCGAGAAACGCTATAGCAGTCGAAGGGTTGGTAGACCTATTCGGCTGCGTCGAGGGGCTCCTGCGTCAAGGACTTCAGTGCCAGGAACTGTTCCTAGCAACTCGACGAACGCAATATATAAAGTCTGTCTACCTAATAAAAAGGGCTCCCGCCAGTTTGGCGGGAGCCCTTCACATTAAGCCTGTGCTCTGATTACAGAGCGTTACCGCGAGGCAGTACCTCTTCGGGGAATACAAACTTCTCGTGAGGCTGGTCCTGAGGAGCCA
>CAWUKV010000136.1:0-15925 GCA_963923025.1 uncultured bacterium | reverse complement strand
CCCCCCGCCCCCCGCCGCCCCCCCCCCCCCCCCCCCGCCCCCGCGCCCCCCCCCCCCGCCCCCCCCCGCGCCCCCCCCCCCCCCCCCCCCCCCCCGTTGTCCAGGGTGATTTGTTCGTAGGTGGAGGTGGGTTTGGTGGGCTGGGGAGTACGTTGTTTGGGCGCGGGGGCAGGCGGTGCAGAAATGGAGGTTGATGTGGGCGCAGGTGGGACGGGAACAGATTGGGTTTGGGGCTGTGTTGGGGGCGTGGCTGGAACAGTGCTGTCAAAGAAGCCTGAGATCGCACCTTCTATTACCCCCAACTGCGACACGGGTCGCTGCTGCTGGAGCCAGCGGTCAAAGTCAGGTAGGTGCTGAGATCGCAGCTGGTGCAGTGCACCAATCACGCGCAGGTGGTCGTGGCTGGGGTACACCAGCAGCCCGCCAGCTTTGGTAAAGCGGTCCGTCAACTTCTGCGTGGCAGCCCCGCTGGGGGGTAGGCTTTGGCGGAACAGGACTAGGCGGCGAAAGCTGAGAGCGCGGTCGATACCTGCAGTGGCAATGGCGGCTTTGAGTCGGGCGCTGTAGGCCGAGTGGTGCGATCGCAGCAGCCCCCGCAGACACAGATGCCGCTCTCGGTCGCCTTCTTCGCGGTAAATCAGCCGGACCCTGGCGTGCAACTGTGGGTAGCGCCGCCCACCGGGGAAGCTAGCGTCGATGGCCGTATCGACGTTGTCTGGGGTTGGGTTTTCCTGCACCAGGCAGTAGGCCACCGTTTGCAACCACTGGCCTAAAATCTCGTCCTCGTGAATCTCTTCGCAGGCCGACGAGATATCAACCCTTTGCTGGGCCGCATGGAAAGCCTGTTCTATGCTGGTGAAGTCTGATGGTGTAGTTGGCTCAGGACTAGTTTCGTCAAACGCGTTCAGCTCCAGGATTTTCTGAGCGCTGACGCAGCGCTGGCGGTGCTGGTCGCAGCGCTGGAGAATTTGTCGAGGCAGCTTGCCTCGTCGGGCGGCATCCTCAAAAAAGCTGGGTGCGTAGGGCCAGGTTGGGTAGGGCGGGTCAATTTTGTGGGTCTGGTAGGCGCTTTGCAGGCGCGGGGCAATCAGCTGGGTGGCAATGTCTTGCTTGATGACCTCCGTGAGGACAATCGGCTTTTGAAAGCGATCGCTAAAGGACTTCACCACCTCACGGGTCAGAACGCGCCAGGTGACATCTAAACAAGACACCACTGTCTGGGTTCGAGCTGTCTTGTCCCGCAGTGCCATTAGCCCGCCGCCAATGCCTTCAATAATCTGTTTTGAGGTCTGCTGTTCTTCTGAGGCTTCGCCTTCTAACACGCTGGTGGCGTAGTGATGCTGAGATACAATCGCGTCTAGCTGATCTAGGGCAAGAATCCACGGCGATTGCAGGCTCATTAGCCAGGATAGACCCTCAACAATTTCAACTAGATTCTCTTTGCAGGCCGACTTAAAGCGAAATTCTTGCTTGTCAGCGGATTCAATCGCTAACCCGCTCAGCCAGGAGTAGCCTGTGTCTGTTAGGGAAAAGTCTTCTGAGTTGAGCAGTATAACAGCCCGAATCACGTCTTGAAACCGGGCAACGGCCTTGGGGTACCGCTTGTTGAGCGATGAGAGAATTGCCGCCATGCCCTTTTTGAGGGGGACGCCTTCTAGGCTGGCAAGCTGTTCGGCGGTGACTTTTTTATGGCCTGTTTGGTCAATTAGGTATTTGACCAGACGATGGAGCTGAAACTGAGGGGTGCCGTCTTCGTGGTCTTCTCGCAGTGAGCTGATGTAGCCCTGCAAGACCGTTTCCCAAAAGTCTCGCACGTCGGTCATATCGACCAGCACAAAGCCGATACCCTGCTGGGTGGCCTGCTGCCGTATGGCGGAGAGTAAGTGAGTTTTGCCCGCGCCGGGTGGGCCGAGAACGACCTGGCCTAACGGGGAGTTTGTTGTCTGAGCCTGCTGAAGCTGCTGCGCTGCGGTCATCAGCTTGGCCCGCTCACGCTGGTGCAGGTCGCTCACGTCGTAGGCGGGCGCTTTCCAAATGCTGTTGATGTGCGTCGTCCAGTTAAAGTCAACCGCCTGGAGCGCATTAACAATTCGATCCGCCATCTCAATCCTTCAACAACACAAAGTACCGTTTGTCTCCGCCCCCCACATCAATCGCCGCGGCTTCGTCTGCCTCAGAAATCTCCTGGGGGTCTTCCACGGGCCTGAGCGAAAGCGCTCCTGCCTGCTGCATGTCCATCAGTGCCTGGTTTAGATCATCAGTAGAAATGTTAGCTAACTGCTGGCGTAGCTGACTGAGACGGACGCGAAAATCGGAGCCGCTGCTGGAGATGGTCTCGCAGGCTTGGCGAATTGCGTCTGTCAGTCCGTCTCTAGCCTCAGTTGTGGTGAGGAACTCGTGGAGGGGGATGTTGTGCGATCGCAAGTACCCACCCATCTTCACGAGCAGCAGCTCAAATACGGGAATCGCCGTGGTCGCCCGCTTGGGCAGCTCGACGGCAAAGTCTTCAGCCTGGAGCTGCGTAGCCACCCAGTCCCAGGCTTTGTCTTCGAGTACCACGTGCTTGGCCCGTCCCCGCTTCTCCAGGCGAATAAAGCCCGCGTCTACCAGCGCACTGCGATGCTTGGGGTCCAACACCGACTGCATGGGTTGCTCTCCAGAAATCAGCAGCCGCCACAGAATTAGCTGCTGCATTGGCTTTAGCGCGTCCATTCTGCTCCCTTGGCTCTACACGTCAGCGGGTTCCATCCAACCGTCGAAACCGCACCACGTCGCGGATTTTTTCGACGGCCATGGCTACATCATCGATCACTTCATCGTGGGGAAGTCTTAAGACAATGTATCCACTCACCAGCAGTTCGTAGTCGCGCTGGCGGTCCCGGCTAAAGCTATCGCGATTGCTGTGGTACTGATAGCCGTCCACCTCCACCACGACCCGCCCGGCAGCCCAGAGTAAATCCACCAGGTATCGGCTCTGCTTTACGGTTATGACCGATTGGTTAAAGCGAAACAGCGGGCTAAGTTCAGGGTCCTGCATCAGCTGCTGGGCTAGCTTTTGTTCGCCGGGGCTGAAGGGATGGGGCCGACCGTGGATGGGGTAGACGGTATGTTTGGTTTCGGTGTCGGCTGCAGGTGATGTGGGGGCTGGGGGTGCCAGCATCACGGCGTTGTACATCACCGGGGCCAAGGCCGGGGCATCGGCCAGTCGTTGGGGAATCAGCAGGGCCACGTCGGCTTTGGTTTGTTCGGCCAGCCAAGGGAGCGTTTTAGCTAGGGCAAAAAGACGATGGTCTAGGGGAGCGGGGTCGGTGAGTGCGATCGCAAGCCTCAGCCGCCCCGGTTCAATGGCTAGCTTGAGCTGGTGGAGCTGTAGTCCTGTAGGAAAGCTTTCGCCCATCACGGGCGGACAGCGGACTATGCAGGTCCGTACTGCCGCCTTCAGCCAGGGTAGATTAATGCCGCCGCCGCTAGCCCGCAGGTCCAGACAGGCGAAGCGGTTGAGCAACCCATCAGTCGTGTGGTTACTGTCTTGGAACAGGTCACTTTGTCCATACCACGTCGGCCAAAGCGCTAGCGCAACCGTCGCCAGATGACGGGTTAGATCGACCAGGAATACAGAAGCGTCAGGCAGAGGGTCGAGCGTGTAGGTCAGCGTCCGGTCATAGCCATTCGAATCCCCAATCTCGTCCTCTAAAAACTCACCTGAGAAAGACGATGACAGATTTGGGGCCGCCACAGTTGGGCCTTGGTCTGGGTAAACGAAGCACTGTACCGCTGACGGTGACGGGGAAGAAGACATTGCCGGGCTGCTATCTCTTCCCTATGCTACAGCCCCTCGTAGTGAGCTAGTGGGCGACCTGTTCTGCGGGGACCATCGGATAAGACGGGCGGCTAGGGTTGGCCTTGCGCCGGAAGATTAACAGATGGGCCGAGGGAATAAAGTACAGCGCCAACAGCGTTGCACCGCCCAGACCACCCGCGATCGAGATTGCTAGCGGCGGCCAGAAGCCCGTACTGTCCAACATCAGGGGAACAAAGCCGATGATGGTTGTCAGTGTGGTTGCAATAATATGTCGGGTGGCTTTGGCGACCACCTGCTGGGTCGCTTTGAGATTGCCTTCTCTCGCCAGCGGGTCGTCCTGTAGGGCCGCTAGCACTACAATCGAGTCGTTGATGGCGAGGCCAATCAGGCCCAGCGTGCCCAGAATTGCAGTAAAGCCAAAGATAGAATCAAACAGCCACAGCGCCATAGCTGCTAGACCCACCGCCGCGATCGCAACTGCCGCTAGCAGTCCTGCTAGGGCAAACGAGTTGAACGACAGCACCAACGTTGCCGTCATCAAGATGGTTAGCACACCCACCGTAGAAAGCAGATTGCCCACCGCCGTGCCCCGCGCGTCGGCCTCACCACCGTAGCTGAGCCGATAGCCCGCAGGCAGGGCAAAGTCACTCTCGTCGAGCCGCTGTTGAAACTGGGCTAGAACCTTACTGGGCAATGCGCCAGCGGTCAGAAAACCTTGCACCGTGTTGATGCGCTGACCATCCTCACGGGCAATGCGGCTGGTCTCTGGCATCAGGTTCACCTGGGCTACGCTCGCTAGGGGAACGGGCGTACCGCTGTTACTGAGCAGATCCAGAGACGCAACTTGAGCCAGATCGCCTCGGTCAGCATCTGCTAGCCGTACCCGCACTGGCAGGTCTTCAGTGTCTTCTAAGATTGAGCCGCCCAGTGCCCCGTCAAGCAGCGTATTGAGCTGAGCTGCGATCGCGCCATTATCTAACCCAGCCCGTCGTGCCGCTACCTCGTCTACCGCTAGCGATAGCTTGGGCTGCGGTTCTGTCAGCGTGGCCCGCGTATGAGTAATGTCATCTAGCTCAGACAGCATCCGCCGCAGCTCGTTACCCAGGCTACGCAGCTGCTCTAGGTCCGCTCCGTAGAGCTTAATTTCGATGGGCGCGTCAAAGGGTGGCCCCTGCTCTAGCTGCTTGACGAGAATCTGCGCATCAGGAAAGGCCGCATCCACGTCCTGCTGTAGGTCTTGAATGGTCTGGCGAATGTTTTGCGTGTTGTCGAGCTGCACAATGCCTTGGGCATAGTCCGCCGCGTTTTGGCGACTGCCCACCACGTTGTAAAAAAATGACGGGGCGCTTTTGCCCAAGAACCAGTGGACATCGCGCACGGCGGGATGCTGTTGGATCAGGTCACGAACCTGTAGGGACTGTGCTTGAGTAGGTGCGATCGCGCTAGTGGCCGGTCGCTCAATCTCGATTTGGAACTGGTCCCGGTTTGTGGGCGGAAAAAACTGTTGCGGTAGGCCCGCGAATTGCACAAAGCCAACCACCGGCAGCACAAAGGCCAGGGCCACCCCCCACCAGGGCCGTCGAAACACCATTCGCAGGCTGCGCTCGTACAGGCGGGCCACGCGACGGTTGAACCAGCCCCCGCCCCACCAGTGATTGACTAAGCCATTGTCTCGCAGCGGTCGCCAGCGGTAGACCAGACCCGCCAGCGCCGCAATCACCGTCAGCGATAGCGCTAGCGAACTCAGCAGCGCCAGAATCACCGTACTGCCAATGGTGCCGATGAATTCGCCTGTGCCGCCAGGAGAGGTGGCGATGGGGATAAAGGCCAGCACTGTCGTCAGGGTCGAGGCCATCAGCGGAATGGCAAGATGCTGGACAGTGTCGCGTACGGCGTGGGCTGGGGGCTGGCCGGATTGCAGGTGCGATCGCACTTCATCCACCACCACAATGGCGTTGTCAATCAGCAGACCCAGCGCAATAATCAGCCCCGTCACCGACATCTGGTGTAAGGGAATGCCCAGCGCTTTCATGCTGCCAAACACCATCAGAGTGGATAGCGGCAGCGCCGTCCCCACAATCACTGCCGACCGCCAGCCCAAGACCAGAAGCGAAACGCCAACGACAAGGACAGAACTCAGTAACAGATTACCAATCACCCCGTTGAGTCGCTGCTGCACATACTGGCTCTGGTCAAGCACAACCTGTAGCCCCAGCCCCTCCGACAGGGTTTTCTCAAATTCTGCTAACCGCTGTCGTGCTTGCGTAGCCCACAGGTCTACCCGATAGTCTCCCTCCACCGTCACCGACAGCACAATGGCGGGTTGTCCGCTTACCAGTGCCAGGTCCGAAACGGGGGTCTGCACGTCCTTGGTCACCTGAGCAATATCGCCAAGCTGCGCCACTTGCCCCGACGCCCCTATCTGAATAGGTATCTCGCGCACCCGCTCTAGCGAGTCCAAGGCACTATCCACTTCAAACAACAGTTCAGTATTCTCTCCACGCAGCTCTCCGGTGGGCTGCTTGGCATCGCTTGCCGCAACCTGCTGGGAGATGGCAGGAATCGTCAACCCCAACTGTGCCAGTTCTGTGGCGTCCACCTCCACACGAATCTCTTCATCCGGCTCACCAAACAGCTCTACACTATCGGTTCCTGGTAGGCTGCGCAGCTCGTCCTCCAAGCTTTCAGCCACCCGCCGCAGAATGTTGTAGTTGACCGGCGCATCCATCTGCCACTGCAGTCCAACAATCATGGCGCTAGCTTCTACCGGCTGGTCCTCATAGTCCGGGCGACCAGCCTCTGGCGGCAGCTCTGGAATCACATCGTCGATCTGACTGCGAATGTTTGCCCAAACGCGATCGGTGTCGGCAATTGTTTCTTTTAGTTCTACCGTCACTACTGACAACCCCAGGCTAGAGGTTGACCGCAGCTCTAAAACCTCTTCTATGTCAGACAGCTCTTCTTCAATTTTGTCTGTCACTAGCGACTCAACGCGCTCGGCACTGGCACCGGGCAGCACAGTGGTGATGGTAGAAACCCGCTGAACAATCTCGGGGTCTTCTAGGCGGGGCAGGGTAAAGAAGGCTGATAAGCCCCAAACGACGACTAGCGTTAGGGATAAAAACAACAGCTGTCGGTTGCGAAAAAAGAGATTAAACATAAGGCTTCTGGATTAGGGCAGAAGGGGAAAGAGGAAGGTCGCAGGCAGAAATCTTCTCAGAGCTAAGCCCTGTAGTGTTTGCGGTTTGTTCTTCTGTCGTCGCTATGCTGTGCGTCTTGGGACTAACTGCGGGTTAGTGCTGAACCAGCTGACCGGGAACGATGCGATGGGTGCCGCTCGTAATGACTCGGTCTCCGGCCTGCAACAGCCCCCGAACAAAGGCGCGATCGCCCTCGGTATAAAGCACTTCCACATCTCGTTTGGCAACGGTGCCGCTGTTGGCATTCCCGGCTTCAGCGTCAGACAGCACATAGGCTGACCACAGCCCCCGCTCTCCTGCGACTAGCGCGTCAGTCGGTAGCCAAAAGCCAGATTCCGACTGCGTTTCGTCTAGCAGTAGCCGCGCTGTAGCGCCCAGTGTCGGTGCAGCCTCGGGCTCCAAAGTTACCACCACTGTCACGGTCTGGCTGGTGTCATCTAGCTCGGGTAGCAGGGCCGTAACAGTGCCCTCAACGGTCTTTCCATTGACCTCAACGGTTTGGGGACTGCCCAGAGATAGGCCAGCGACAACCTGTGCGGGGACGCCTACCCGGGCCTCTAGTACGGTGCCTTCTACTAGCGTCAGTACAGTTTGACCCGCTGAGACAACTGTTCCCTCATCCACTGATCGCTGGGAAACGCGACCAGCAAAGGGCGCGTAAATCACGCTTTTAGACAGGGACACATCAAGACTGCGAATGCTGGCGTCGATCTGGTCAACCTGGGCATCTTGGGCCGTCAGCTGCTCGCGGCGGGTGCCAGTTTCTAATTCTTCTAGCTGGCTACGAGCTTGGTTCACCCGGTTTTGCAAGGCATTGGCGGTATAGACTTTCTCGTCTCGCTCTTCGAGAGAAATTGCCCCCTGCTGATACAGGTCTTCGCGTCGCTGTTGCTGAAGCTGGGCCAGTTCGAGCTGGGCTTGCAGGTCTTGCAGGCTAGACTGAGCGGCTGCGATCGCTTCTTGCCGTGGCCCCTGCTGGAGTTCTTCAAACTGGGCTGCCGCCTGCCGCCGCTGAGCTTCGAGCTGTTGTCGCTGGGCTTGCAGACTGCGGGTATCTAACCGGGCTAGGGGCGTACCCGCAGCCACCGTGTCCCCCTCTTCGACCAAGACTTCGACCAGCGTACCCGCCTGCTCAAACCCCAGATCGCTGCTGCGTCGCGCCACAATTTCCCCAGTGTAGGCCCGCTCAACGGTGTAGGCGGTGGCGGGTGCTAGCACCGCCGTTTGCACCGGCAGCGCGGCAGTGCTATTCGCGGACTCGGCAGACTCAGCCGTTCGAGTGGGCAACTGCACAGGCCACACCACGGGCAGCAGGAGGAGGGGCAAAAGCCAACGCCAGTCGAGGCGGGCTAGCAGCTTGAGCCGTGAACCGCGCGTCGGCTGCTCAGACGATGAAGACGAAACCATAGGGATTTCCTCGAATCAGGGTTTCCGCTGACATACCCAACAGTGCGATAATCAACAGTGCGATAATCAACTTGTTGGTTATTAGCTCAAACTGTATACTCAACCTGTTGGGTATGTCAACGGTTTTCTTGAGGAGTTCTTGATCGATGGCACTGGCACACACCATCCTGGCGCTGCTGGCCCAGCAGCCCGACAGTGGTTATGACTTAAGCAAGCGCTTTGACGAAGGGCTCAGCTGTTACTGGAAGGCGACCCAGCAGCAGGTGTATCGCGAACTCTCAAAAATGGAGTCGCGCGGCTGGGTTCAGTTTGAGACGGTGCCCCAAATGGGCAAGCCCGACAAAAAGATTTTTCACATTACGCCAGAGGGCTGGACCGAGCTATCACGCTGGTATGCCGAGCCCACTGGACCCACGCAAATTCGAGAAGATCTGCTGGTCAAGGCGCTGATCGGTTACAAAATGCCGTTAGACCTACTAGAAGCTGAGTTGCTGAACCGACAGCGTGTTCACCAAGCGCAGCTGGACGAATACCACGCGATCCAGCGGCAGTACCGTGACCTGGCTGAACCCCCCATTGAGATGCGATTTAAGTACCTCACCCTCAAGCGGGGAATTGCCTACGAAGAGAGTTGGCTAACCTGGATCGGCGACGTGCTCGAGTTTATTCAGCAGTATCGTACTGAAGATTTGTCTTTGGAGGCCTAGCTGTGCGCTGCCGGACGGATCTGCGATCGCAAGTCCGCCTGGCAGTGCGACAACTGTGAAGGTCTACCCCTTACCGGATACGCGCTGAGACCAAACGCGGGTGGGCAAGCCCCAAACGTAAATAAAGCCTTCTGCCGCCTTGTGGTCAAACTGGTCGTCTGCGCCGTAAGTGGCCAGCTCATCGGTGTACAGCGTATTGACCGACTGACGACCGACAACCGTAGCCTGTCCTTTAAATAGCTTGACGCGAACTACACCGGTCACCCGCTCCTGAGTCTGGTCAATGAAGGCATCCAGCGCCTGCTTTAGCGGGCTATACCACAGGCCGTTGTAGACCATCTCGCTGTAGGTTTGCTCGATACCGCGCTTGTAGTGGGTGACATCTGCGGTCAGGGTCAGACTCTCTAGGTCGCGGTGGGCAGCGATCAGAACCAGCAGCGCCGGGGTTTCGTAAATCTCACGAGACTTAATCCCCACCAGCCGGTTTTCGAGCATATCGAGGCGGCCAAAGCCATGCTTGCCCACCACCTCATTGAGTTGGGTAATCAGCTCTACTGGTCCTAAAGCTTCGCCATTCAGGGCGACGGGAATGCCCTTCTCAAAGCCGATTTCTACATAGTCAGGCTCGTCAGGGGTGTCAGCGATGCCCTTGGTCATCACGTAGATTTCTTCTAGGGGTTCGTTCCACGGATCTTCCAGTGGGCCTGCCTCAATACTGCGGCCCAGCAGGTTGCGGTCGATGCTGTAGGGAGAAGACTTTTTCACCGGAAAAGAGAGACCATACTTTTCGCCGTAGGCCATTGCCTCGGGGCGGCTCATGCCCCACTCACGGGCGGGTGCCAGTACCTTTAGGTCAGGATTCAAGGCTGCGATCGATACGTCGAATCGCACCTGATCGTTGCCTTTGCCAGTACAGCCGTGGGCCACCGCATCGGCACCGTATTTTTCGGCAGCGTCTACCAGTAGCTTGGCAATCAGCGGGCGAGCTAGCGCTGTGGACAGCGGGTAGCGGTTTTCATACAGGGCATTGGCCTTAATTGAGGGAAAGGCGTAGTTGACCACGAAGTCTTCGGTGGCGTCCGCGACGAGGGATTCCTTTGCCCCAGAGGCCAGCGCCTTCTTCCGAATCGGTTCTAGCTCGTCACCTTGGCCCAGGTCTGCCGCCAGGGTGATCACCTCTTTCACGCCGAACTCATTCATCAAATAGGGGATGCAGACGGTGGTATCCACACCACCGGAATACGCCAGCACAACCTTTTCAGCTCGACCCATAGCAGTTCCTAATCCTTATCAAATGTCACAGGCCACCATTATTGCAGCCAACCTACCCTGTCTTTTACTGCTGTATGTAGAAAATTGGTGACATTCGTAGCTCAGTTAGCTGGCACGGTTACTGTCCCTACGGTTCTTACGGCCCGCTATGATAAGGATTGCCTGATAGGAGTGGAAGCCGTGTTCTTTAGCGTTGTCATCCCTACATACAACCGCAAGCCCATCTTAGAAAAGTGCCTACGGGCGATGGAAGCGCAGATGCTGCGGGCGGACGGGCCAGTGGAGGGCTACGAGATTGTGGTGGTGGATGACGGTTCGACCGACGGCACGGTGGAGTGGCTAGCGGACAATCGGTCTGAGTTTCCCCATGTGGTTTTGCATGAGCGCAACCATGAGGGGGCTGCCATGGCCCGGAACTATGGAGTAAAGCAGGCCAAGGGTGACACAACGATTTTTATCGACAGCGACTTGGTGGTACTGGATGGTTTTTTGCAGCACCATGCCGATGCGCTGCAAGCGTTTTACGACGAAAACGGCCACGATAAGGTGTTTACCTACGGACGGGTAGTGAATACCTGCAACTTTGAAGACCCAACGTCGGAGCCGTTCAAGGTGACGGATTACTCTCAAGCGTTTTTTGCCACTGGGAATGTTGCGATCGCAACCCACCACCTGCTAGACGCTGGCCTGTTCGACCCCCAATTCACCCAGTACGGCTGGGAAGACCTGGAGCTGGGCGTTCGATTAAAAAATAACGGCCTGGTTATGGTCAAATGCCCCGAGGCCGTGGGCTATCACTGGCACCCACCGTTTTCCCTGGACGATCTGCCCCGACTGATTGATGTGGAAAAGCAGCGGGCCAGAATGGGCGTGGTGTTCTACAAAAAGCACCCGACGCTGGACGTGCGGATGATGATTCAGATGACCTGGTTGCACCGGGTGCTGTGGGGGCTCCTGTCCGTGGGTGGTCTACTGAACGAGCGTAGCCTGAAGCCGCTGCTGCAATGGCTGATTGACTCGGGTCGCCCGCAGCTGTCACTGGAGGTGGCACGGATTTTCCTGAACTGGTACAACGTCAACGCCGTGTATGCGGCCTACCGAGAACAGCAGACAACGGGAACAACAGCTTAAAAAACGGCTGTATGGCTTGCAGGACAATGACTATGAAGTTATTAACAAGAAACGGTGATGCATACGTAGGCTAGCGTTTGGGCTTGTATCACAGAGGCATAGCCTGCTGCGATCGCAACCTGGATTTCCCCATGAAAACCGCCCTACATCTGCTCTCCCATGCCATCTTCTGGGTTTGGAACCTGGCCTTTATCGGCGTGGTCTACCTGTGGATTTTGCCCGAAGCGGGCATCGACATGTTGGAGGCAGCGCTGACTGGCGATATTCCACCCGCATTTATCCTCAGTATTCTTGGCATTTTGGTAGTGCCGCTAATCTGTACGGTGCTGGGCGGTTGGCGATTGCGCAAGCATCCGATCCTGCTGATGCGGCTGTTCTATGGTGTCGAAGCGCCCCTATTCGGGCTCTGCCTACTGCGGCTGTTTCTCATTCGCGAGACCACACCTGCCAGCGCTCAGGTGCTGTTGACAGTGCTGGGGGCCATTGCCATTTTTGCGATTGAAACCTTTGCGGGCTATGCGGCCTATCGCCGCCGCTTGGCCTGGGTGCAGATGGTGGGGCACAGTCTAGTGCTGCTGACGGGGCTGTATGCAGGAGCGCTACTGCTGATGTACACCATTCCGGCGCTCTGTGCCCTGGGCTACTGGTTCTTCATCGAAGCCTACTGGGTGCAAGATCTGACCTGGATGCTGAGACGTCCATGGGAGCTGGGTTTCTTTGGTTTGTTTCTAGCCAGTGCCGCAGTGTTTGTCTCCATGCCCTACGTCATGGTGAACTTCTACGTGCGCTCGTGGCACCGCATCCGTTCAGCCTTTGGTAAACAGCATGGTCGCGGGCGAAGCTGGGCCACAACTGGAACAATCTTTGCGTTGAGTCTAGTCCTGTTTGGTCTGCTTCAGTCGCAGCCTCAAGTCAAAGCCTTTGACTTGTTAGAAACGGTCCCAGAAACTTCCACTGCCCAACGGGCACTACTGCAAGAATCCGACACCATTCGGGCAGGCTTGGTCAACGCCTATCTCTCGCCCTACCGCTATCTCAGCCCTGCTGGAGCAAGCAATCAGCTCCGAGAGATGTATAGGTACGTCTTCAACATGCCGGAGTCGGGGGCGCAGTTTTTTCAAGATATACATAACGGTCTACTGTCTCCTTTTCTGTATAAGGGCTGGGACAAAGACGTAGCCGAAGCCGAAGCGCTATACGAATCGTTCTTTGACACGTCGATCCAGCGGGGTGAACAACAGGCTGTTCGCAATGCACTACAGGCCACTGCAAACCGCGACGGCATTCAGGCCAGTGCCCTGAACCAAGACCAGAAAGTTGTTCGTCTGGCTAGGCAGACCGTCACCGTCAAGGAACAGAACGACTGGGCCGAGGTCGAGATTTACGAGCGCTACGAGAACAAGACGTTTGACGATCAGGAAATTTTTTACAGCTTCACCCTGCCAGAAAGCGCAACAATTACCGGGCTATGGCTAGCCGATGCGGGGGCGACGACCCGCTATCCCTTTGTGGTTTCACCTCGCGGAGCCGCTCAGCAGGTCTATAACGGCGAAGTCGAGCGGGCGCAAAATACCGTCGCAGAAGACCCCGCCCTGCTCGAACAGGTGGGTCCGCGTCAGTATCGCCTGCGCGTCTTCCCGATTCCCGCCGCTGAGGATTTTAACAACCCAGGCGGGCTCCAGCTCTGGATGAACTACCAGGTCGCTCAAGACAACGGTCACTGGCCGCTGCCGCAGCTCACCGAGAAACGCAACATTTTCTGGACAGACGAAACCAACTACCAACGCTTCACCGACCAGGGCAGTGAGACGGCGACGCTGCCAGAATTTGATGATAACCGGTGGTTTGAAACAGCGATTTCTGCAAGCGAACCGACCTCGGCTCAAACCCACACAGTAGACTTTGCTGAAGGCTACCGGGTCACGGCTGAACCCATCGGTGAGCGCTACCAAGCGTTGCAGAACAAGACGATAGCTGTGGTGCTGGACACGTCCTACAGCATGGGCCAACAGAAAGCAGCGTTAAATCAGCAAATCAGAGCCCTTCAGGCCATGCAGCGTCGCAACAGCTTGGATCTTTACCTCACAGCAGCAGTTGGCGACCTGCCTACGGCACCTAAGACGGTAACAGCGTTGAAAGACACCATTTTTTACGGCAGCCTCCAGCCGATGGAAATGTTGCAGCAGTTTGCTCAGCAGTCTGCCGGTAAATCCTATGATGCGGTACTGCTGCTAACGGATCAGGGCAGCTACGAACTTGCCGATGAAACCTTGGAAATGCCTGCCCTCACGGCCCCGCTGTGGCTGGTACATCTGGGCGATCAGCTGCCGGCGGCGTACGAAGACCAGTTTTTGCAGGCCATGCAAGACAGCAAAGGCGGCATTGCCACTACCGTAGACGAAGCTGTACAGCGTATCGCCACGGATGGGGACATGCTAGACGGCTACCGCTGGACAGTAGCGCCAAAGGACGGTCTGACGGACGTCGGCAATGCCGCTTTCCGCACCGTTGCCGCGCGGCAGGTCATCTTGCAGCGCAGCCGCGAGGTAGATATGACAGCGGTTGAGAATCTGGACGGGGTACATGCGATCGCAAAGCGCACCAGCATTGTCACCCCCTATTCTTCCATGCTGGTTCTGGTCAACGAGCGCCAGCGACAGCTGCTAGCCGAAGCCGAAGCCAGCGGCGATCGCTTTGATCGCGAAGTGGAGACTGGCAAGGACGAACTGACCGATCCCAACAACCCCTTAAATGCTGTCTCCGTACCTGAACCCAGCGTTGTTTTAGGACTGGGCACCGTTGCAGCTACGCTGGCTGGACTCAAGCGCAGGCGACGGTCCCGCTGAGGTTATCCGGGGCTCGGCTTCTAATCGCAACCCGCTATTCGGGCCAGCTGCCCTCGATGCTGTCTAGCACCTGCTCAGCCGGTTCGCCCGCAACGTAGTCAACAATGCCGGACCAGAAGGTACCCGTGCCGACAACCCCTGGCATCATGTCGGATCCATCAAAGCGAATGGTTTCAGCTTGGGTCAGAAACTCAGCCTGTTTTTGACTCACAGGGTCCGGATAGACGTCCAGACTGACCGCCTGGTGAGGGGACAGGAAGCCGCCCAGTTCAGCCCAGATTTCGTGAGGGGTAGGGGAAGCCAGATAGGCCATGAGTTCGCGGGCTTCGGGCGTATCGTTAAACATGCCAAACACGTCGCCTGCCACCAGCACCGGTGTGCCATAGCTCTCGTCAATGCCGGGTAGCAAAAAGATGTCCACATCTTCCCCTAGGACCACATCTTCAGGGAAGAAGCTGGCGATAAAGTTGGCCTGCCGGTGTAGGTAACAGCTGGGGTCTTCGCTAAACAGCCCCTGGGGTGAATCCCCAAAGGGAGTACTAATGGCCCCAACCGAACCGCCGACAACGTAGTCCGGGTTGAGGGCAATCTTGCCAAACTCATCAAAAGCGGTTTTGACGGCTGCATCGTTAAAGGGAATGTCGTTACTGACCCACTGGTCGTACGTCTCTGGGCCAGCGGTGCGCAGCATAATGTCTTCGACCCAGTCGGTTCCTGGCCAGCCGGTAGCATCGCCACTTTCGAGCCCCAGGCACCAGGGCGTGCCGCCATCGGCGACAATTTTATCGCTCAGGGCGACCAGCTCATCCCAGGTTGTGGGGACAGTGTAGCCCTTGGCCTCAAAGGCGGCTGGGCTGTACCACACCAGGCTTTTTACCGAGGCCCGATACCAAATGCCGTAGACACTGTCATCAAAAGTACCCAGGTCTAACCAGGTGTCCGGGTAGGCTTCGGACAAGGTAGCAGTGTCGATAAAGTCAGTGACGGGGACCAGGTCGCCTGCCGTGGCAAAGTCGGTCATCAGACCGGGTTGCGGGAACATGGCAATATCGGGGGCATCGCCCGATTCTACCCGCACGGGCAGCAGGGTTGCAAACGCATCGGTGCCCTCATAAATGACGTCGATGCCGGTTTCTTCTTCAAAGGGGGCCAATGCCTGCTCCAGCTTGGCCTGCTGATCGCCCACGATGACGCCTAAAATGGTGACGGTGCGATCGCCTTCTACACCATCTGCAGTTTCGTCCGGCTGTGCCCCATTGCAGGCCGTTAGCGCTGTGGTTAGCAGTAGACTCAGGCTAAGGGTTCGACGTAAAGAAGCAGTCATGGCAGCGATCCTTCTAATTTTATCTATCGGTAGTGTATTTCTATGTTTACTACGATAGGTCGCCGACTCCCTTATGGCAAAGGCCCGCTATACTGCGAGATGTCGCTACGTTTCGGGTGCCGCTGACCGTCCTGCTTCGTTATGACTCAGCTTGAGCTGTTTGCCAATCAAGATTTACCGACGTCTTCTGCCGCTGAGCTACCCAGCTATCAGGTCCGTGAAAGTCAGCGGGCCAA
>CAWUKV010000135.1:0-15972 GCA_963923025.1 uncultured bacterium | reverse complement strand
TCCTCAGCTGCAAACAACAACCCCTGCGCCGACGGCCTCAGCTGCGGCCCCTGCGACCCCAGCCCCTGCGCCCCCAGCCCCAGCATCACCGGCCCCTGCACCCAACACCACAGCGGCAGCACCTATCCCCAACATTGCCCCAGCCAGCACACATGCCCTAGTCGGCGTTCTAGAATTGGGCGATCGCTCTGCTGCCCTGTTTGAGATCAACGGCGTGCCCCAGCGCGTTTACGTGGGCGAAGCCGTCGGATCCAGCGGCTGGAGCGTCGTATCCGTTGCTAACCAAGAAGTGATCGTACGCCGCAACGGTGAGGTTCGCTCTATTCATATTGGTCAACAGTTCTAGCTAACCTGCCCCGCTATGAGCGTATTTGACGACGTTAGCCGGTTTCTTGAGTCGCGGCTGGACGAATTTCTAAAGGCCCACCCCCACCTGGAGCTACAGGCCCTAGAGGAACAGCTGCGGGGACAGGAAGAAGATGCCATTCGACTACTCGGCGATCTTAAGCGCCGAGAACAGCAGCTTGAGACCAACATCCTTGAAACCGCTCAAGATATTCAGCGGTGGCATGGCCGCATTGCCAAAGCTAAATCTGCCAACCGGCAAGATTTAGTCAAACCGGCTGAAGAGCGGGAAGCGGCGCTCCTTCGGCAGGGCAATCACCTGTGGGGCCAAATGCAAGGGGTCAAAAATAGAATCGAGCAGACGAAGACCCTGCAGCAGCAAATTCGCACACGGCGTCAGGAAGTCAAATCCAAAATTGCTGAAGCACAAGCCAGCGCCTACCGGGCTCCCCAGCCCAGCGCCAGCACCACCGGATGGAACCAATCGCCATTCAGTACCCAACAGCAGTCGTTGGATCCTCTAGAAGAAACCTTTCAGCGCTGGGAAACAGAATCTGAACTCGAAGACCTCAAGCGCCAGATGGGGCAGTAGCCCACGGGTTACACAGCAGCAGCACGCACTCAGCCTACTCGTAGTCGCCTGAGACAAATGCAACCTCATCACCTGTAACATCGACGATCTGCAGCGGTAGGGGTGTCGCTGCTTCAACCCGGTTGAAGTGCACCACCTGTAGACCGCTAGCAGCAGGTTCAACGGTCATCACGTAGCGATCCTGCTCCCACTCGACTGCAACCAGTCGATAGTCCACCAACCAGGTCTCTGCCAGCTCACCTGCATTAATTGCCGTCGCCTGGTCCCCGCCATAGCAAGACTCCCAAACCTGGTCAGCCGTAGACCAGAGCCCGGACAGCAGCATGGGCTCCATACGCGCACTCAGACCGTAAGTTGTAAAGCTCAAGACGTCGTGTTGCCAAAAGCTGTCAGCAGCCGTCTTAAGGGGTTCAGTGTCTAAGGCAGCGGCAAATCGCGGATCGGCTGCAATATATTTTGCCTGGTCGTCTTCGCTCGGTCGTTCCCATTCGGGCTGAAAACTACATACTTCAGCCGTGACCGAGGCGGAGGTCGCTGTGGCCAAGACTACGGCTGCATCCTCAGCGGTAGACATGGAACGCTGCCCCGGCTGCACAGGTTGGCTAGATGTTGCTTGAGGGCAACCCAAAACGGTTGCTACGCCACCCAATACAATGCTGCGCTGTAACAATGACAGCAGCCGACGTGCCCCAGAACCTACACCCATCTCTATGCCTCACGATATATATAAGAAAAGAGCGTACCGACTAGGTCGGTACCCACGATTAGAAGTTGCCGTATACCAGCAGCGCGAGGGAAGACAGCCTAACGAGCCGTCTGTCACCTCTACCTCTACTGCACCAGCGTCATAACACGAACGGCTCGTTAGGCCTATGCTTTGCTTCAGATCCAGCCAAGTTTAATCCTGATGGGACGTAAACCTCTGACCGGAGATCACAGACATAGGGTGCAGCAGTCTCAAAACTGCCAAGAAAACCAGTCTGGAGGCATTACGAGCCTCTAGAAGATTCTCCTAAACAACCGGACCAAGGCTAGAGAGCGCCAACCCATAGCCAATCGGACACGATTGACCCGCAGGTTACAGATAGACCAGAGCTGAGCAGCGCCCTTGAGGCCTGTGAGCCCTTTGTTGCCCTAATGCCGATCATAGGAGGCCACTTTGGAAGCCAAATTACTGATCGGCTGTCATTGAGCTTGAACCTTTGGATGTCAAACGAAGGTTTGAACAGCCTCAGTCGATACTGAGGATAGCCGGAGTGAAGCTACGGCTCACCATCGCTTGAGACATCTCCATTATGAAGCTCACTGAGTCGCCCTAGCCACAGACCTTGGACCAGTTTTTGGAAAAAGTTACAACTGGCTGTCTGCCGTACGCTCTGGGTTGACAGGATGTGTTCGCCTTACACCCGACGAACAAAAAACCAGGGCGGCTCCGGCCACCGTTTCGACCGAGATGGGGGCTGTAAACCAGCAGCGATTTGGCGATCGCTGTAGGGCTCAACCACCTGCAAACGTGTCAGCTCGACTTGATCCTGGCGATGTAGCTGTAGTAGATAACTGTCCAGTTGAGCGGCCGTCAGCGGTGGCTGTAGCTGATCCCTGAGTTGAAAAATTGGGATTGTCGGAGCGGCAGTGCCCTGCGGGTCGATGGAAGGAAGCACTGCCAACAGCTCAGCAGCCGACCGCACAGGCATAAGACGAAGCGGAGGCTCATGTGCAGAAACCCAACCATGGCACCCTATGGTGGCTGCATACTGCTGCCCAGCCAGGGTGAGCCAAACTTCCAGAATTTGTCGCTTCTTGACCTTGATCAGCTGTCGGTCGGCTAGCTGGCGAACCACGCGTTGCCGATCAGCCTCGGGCACCTTAGCTAACCGGTCAGGGGATGTACCGCTGACGCGGCAGGCTTGGAGCGTCCATAGCTCCAGCGGGGTCAGGGGCAAACTTGTTGTTTGTAAATTAAGTAGCAGCCGACCCGACGGAGAAATTGCCAACTGTGTGACGCGGTAGGCATAGTCCAACAGGCCCCGAGCAAATAACTGCAGGCAAGCGCGATCGCGCGCTTGCTGGGTGGTTTTAGGGTTAGGCTGAACAGCCGTGATCACGGCACGAGCATTGGGCTGCGCCGCCAAATAATCGATCACCTTCGATTCAACCGCAGAGAGTTTTAGACGTTTCGTAGGGACAGCCTTAACAGGCGTCAGACGGGCCGGGGGCATGAAGCAGCAATCAATACATACGCTCTACTTGAGCATATCGTAACGGTCAGATAGCTGGTCTTTCCGTTACACAGATTTAAATCATGTGTTGTACTCCGCAGGTCTTGTCGTCCACGACTATCCGGCTGACATGGCCTGTTGTAGCTGCTTTTGAGCAGCCAGGGTATTGCGCTCCCAAAAATATCCGCCGGTATAGCCCTGAATAGTATCGCTACCTTCGCTGACCTGGGCTAGACGCTTCTCAGCCCAGCAGCAGTACAGCTCCTCCTGCTCAATACCGATGTAGTGACGTCCCAGCTTTTTAGCCACAACTGACGTCGTCCCCGATCCCAAGAAGGGGTCAAGGATAACGTCACCCGTTTGGCTGCTGGCCAAAATCAGCTTGGCAATCAGCTTCTCGGGTTTTTGGGTGGGGTGGTCCGTATTTTCGGGCATCGACCAGAACGGAATCGAGATATCGGTCCATAGATTTGAGGGATGCGTTGCCCGGAACCGTCCTGTTGCACTTTCCTGCCAATCTTTAGGCTGTCCCAGTGCATCTCGATAGGGCGCCCTCACCCGACGCTTAAGCTTTACAGCATCGACGTTGAAGGTATAGGTATCGGAAACAGTAGCAAACCAGATATCTTCAGAGGCATTTTTCCAATTGCGTTTTGCACCCCTCCCTTTCTCGCGCTCCCAGGTGATGCGGTTGCGCACGGTCAAATACTGCTCCACTACAGCCGCCACAGTACTGGATGACTGCCAGTCACAGCAGATGTAGACCGACGCCGTCGGCTTAAGCAGCCGCAGAAGCGGCACAAACCACTCAGCAAACCAGTGGCCGTAGTCGGTGGGGGATTTGGAATTGAAGACGCGGGCATTAAAGGTTTTTCGCCGGTTGTAAGGGGGGTCTAGCACCAGCAAATCAACACAGCTATCTGGCAAGTGTGCGATCGCGCTCTGCATAGGCTGGTGCAGCGTCCGATCCAGATAGTCCGTCACCATTTGACAAGGGCGCGTCAGGCGCATTAAACGCTGCTGATATCGATGATGATCCGCCTCACTCAGTACTAAGGTTCGATTTCGGGCAGCGCGGGAACGAAAAAAAGTCACAGTATTGTTTTCACCGTTGGGGCTAGGGCAGTCGAAATCGACGCTCGGTTCACGCAACCCAGCGCCATAATGCAAGCTTGTAAAACGCAAAATCTCGCTTCAGATTTGCAGAGCTTTGACAGCCCGCTATCTCGTCAAGATGGGGATGCCAACAGTATCTACTCAGCCTCAGTAAACTAAGGTTGACACCGACGTCGGTGCGATAGTTTGAACAGACCAGAGCGGTTAACCCCCTGGTTTACAGAAGCAGCCTACCCAGACCAAGCCGCTACGTTACTTCCAAACGCACAAAGTTTTGAAATTCGGTCAAATTCATTGAAACGGCTACCAGCCGTCCTATTCGTAAACCCAGCCCGCTAAACCGCACAAACATAAAAAAGGCAGACACCTACGATGCCTGCCTTGGACGATGAAACGCATGTTACGGGGAAACGCGACCGATTCCCCTTGACAGATGTAGCAGCCGCCAGCTCCGTTAGGATAAGGTTGCCCAGTCCTTGCTAGGGCCATTTCGTTCTACACAAGGCGGGTTCACCGCGCTGGGTGTCCTAACGTGAATGGCCCTAGCTATCAGAACGGTTCAATTGAACCTAAACCGTCTGACGACGACGAACCTTGACCAGACCAAAGGCAGCCATGCCCAGCAGCGCTGCGGTAGTTGCAGGCTCAGGCACATCGCTGGGGTCTTCGTCAGTATCAATCAGGCCCTTCACAGCGAAGACAACGTCGTTGTAGTCCCAGTCGCTGTTTTCTGCCTCGGTTTGGTCCTCAAAACCAATCAGCAGGTACTCGCCCGACTGATAGACCGTAACATGGGGCTGACCCTCAGGGTTCTCGCTGGCATCAGCACCAAAGACGTTACCGGTCTCTGAGGTCAAGAAAAAGTCTAGGACGGTGCCGCTACCCAGACTCCCCAGCTGTACGCCTTCACCAAGGGCTAGTGGCCCGTCATGGTTGATGTCATAGAAGCTATTGGGCGTATTAACATCATCCCAAATTGAAGTAATGGTCTCGCCACCATCAGTGGAATAACCGAACTGGTTAATGTAGCCTGCGCCTTCATTAATAAAGAAGACTTCAACATTATCAACGCCAGCTTCCCAAGTCAGCGCGTCCGGATCTAGCGCTGTCAATTCGTTTTGGCCAAGGCCCTCTTCTTCCGGATTGATGTAGCTGTTGAACAGCGACCAATTCTCGTAGCTAAGGCCATAACTATCGCCCAGCTGCTGGTAGTATTCTTGCTCAGTTGGTGGTGTAAAAGCGTTAGCAACGCTTGTGTAAGTTGCCGTTAGGGCAACGGCAGATCCCAAAACCACCAGCGGTTTTAGAAATGCAGACTTCATGGATTGGTTTCTCCCGAAACAGTGCTTCACTCAGTAAATCAGTAGACTTCACTCCAGTAGCTCTGAAAGCACTACCAGAGGAAATAATCCCAGAAAGCTGCGGATTAACTGTTTAGATTTAAGCGAAAATTCGAGCCTTTCAATTACCGTGTAAGCACGCAAACAAAAATAAATTTACGGCTATTTATAGCAGCCGTATTTGATTCATGGACTGCTGGCTTTTAAGCATCTGCAAAATTAGCAAAGCCTAAGCCATTTATTACCAAAAAATATTGAATCATCCCTTATTGGTTAGGCCCAAAATTCTAGATATTTAGAACAAGTCGACTATGTATATTGCACTTTTTTCGACACAGCAGATGCGCGTAATCAACCTACAGCCAATAGTTAGAGCAGGTTGGTTCAGCTGACTGTCCGCAGCTCATTTGCAAACCGCCCGTCCGGAGTTCTGTCACCGCATAAACACTTAACCGATCTTTTGGAAAGCTGACGCGGTTGATTCAGTATTATTACGGCTTTCACAACGCGCTTGCCTACGAATGTCCACGATGAGATCGCCCAATGCTGAAACCTGTAGAGCTAGAACCAGTCGCACCAAAGAACGAGTCGCGCAAATGCAACACAGACGGCACATCACCCTTTCAACCCAAATCAACTTGCACTAAAGCCTAGACCCGTTGGCAACAACCGCCATAGATACACACCGATACTGGAGAACAACCCTTTAGAATGGATAACGCTAATACTAAAAACGAGCAGTCCATCACAGCTACCCCACGCACGGTTTATGTTTGAAGCCCTCTCTGAACGATTTGAGTCTGCCTGGAAATCCCTGCGAGGCCAGGACAAAATTTCTGATAGCAACATTCAGGAGGCGTTACGCGAAGTCCGGCGAGCACTGCTAGAAGCAGACGTCAACCTAAAGGTCGTCAAAGGCTTTGTCGAAGAAATTAAGGAAAAGGCCCAGGGCGCGGACGTTGTGTCTGGGGTCCGGCCCGATCAGCAATTCATCAAAATCGTCTATGACGAACTGGTTGCAGTCATGGGCGAAACTAACGTTCCCTTGGCAACGGCGACAGATGGCCCAACGGTGGTGCTGATGGCCGGTTTGCAAGGTACCGGTAAAACCACAGCCACAGCCAAGCTGGCCCTGCACCTGCGCAAACAATCACGGTCCACGCTGCTGGTAGCTACAGATATCTATCGTCCTGCCGCCGTTGATCAACTGATCACGCTGGGTAAGCAGATCGACGTTCCCGTTTTTGAAATGGGGACAGAGGCAAATCCTGTCGACATTGCCCGCCAAGGCATTGCTCAAGCAAAGGAAGACGACATCGATACGGTCATTGTCGATACGGCTGGACGCCTACAGATCGACCAGGACATGATGACCGAGCTGAAACAAATTAAAGACACGATCAGTCCGGACGAAGTGTTGCTGGTCGTAGACGCAATGACGGGCCAAGAGGCGGCCAACCTAACCCAGACCTTCCACGAGGAGATTGGCATTACCGGAGCCATCTTAACCAAGATGGACGGCGACTCGCGGGGTGGCGCAGCACTATCGGTTCGGCGGATTTCTGGGCAGCCGATTAAATTTATTGGCGTGGGTGAAAAGGTCGAAGCACTGCAGCCGTTTTATCCAGACCGGATGGCCTCTCGCATTTTGGGCATGGGTGATGTGCTCACCCTGGTAGAAAAGGCCCAGGAAGAAGTTGACATCGCCGATGCCGAAAAACTGCAGGAGAAAATTCTCGAAGCTCGGTTCGACTTCAACGATTTTTTGAAGCAGACCCGGCTGATGAAAAATATGGGCTCCCTAACCGGCATCATGAAGCTGATTCCGGGTATGTCCAACAAGCTATCGGCCGACCAGCTGCAGCAGGGCGAAACGCAGCTGAAGCGCTGTGAAGCCATGATCAACTCCATGACCAAGGCAGAGCGCGGCGATCCGGACCTGTTGGCCAATTCGCCCAGTCGACGACGGCGGATTGCGAGAGGATCAGGCCACGATGACAAAGCCGTGGGCAAGCTGATCAGTGACTTTCAACGCATGCGCTCGATGATGCAGCAAATGGGACAGGGTGGGCTACCCGGTGGATTCCCCGGCATGGGTGGCATGCCCGGTATGGGGGGGATGCCCGGCATGGGTGGCATGCCCGGTATGGGGGGCGGGCCACGCCCCGGTTTTCGCAACCCAGGCGGTAAGAAATCCAAGAAAAAGAAGAAAAAGAAGGGATTCGGCACGCTGTAGTCAACCAGTGGCGATGGGGCATGGCATCTGATTAATCTGGTAAATCATCAAGCGGGCTGATAGTTCCTGGGTCGGTTGCGTGCAACCTAGGGTGAACCATCGGCATTCAATTGAGATGCGCTACTGGGTACATCTTCAGATTGCTCTTATTCCGAAATCGTTATGAAAAAGCTTTTAGCACTGTTGGCGATCGCGCTGCCTTTAGTTGTGTGCGATCGCGCCCAGGCCGTCCCTGGAGAATCCGTCGATGAGGTCAAAGCCTGGATGCAGGGACACCCCACACTGCGGGCAACAGCTGGCGAACGTCTGCAGGTTCAGCGGACCGAAACCCCAGCTCGACGATTCATGTTCCGCGCCAGCGTCTTTCCCATTGGCGGCACCAGCAATGACAATGGGACACCGGCCATTCTCAACCGCAATGTTGACCGGAGCCAGGTTCGAACAGAAACGTTCATGCTGGTTGACGTCGTAGACGGGGTCGCCTATGACGATCTAGAAGAAGCGCTTCGGGTGATCTACGGCCCCGATCTCTATGCAGACTACCGCCGGTCTGGTTCCACCCGGCTATATCCAGAGTCATCCCCCAACCGACTGCTGCGCCCTAACCGCAGCGAAGCCCGAGGTCAGGTGAGGCTCGGCGATATGTACGGCTATTGGCTAGAACTGATTCCTAACCCCGACGGTACAGTACACACAGGTAGCATTACGGTCGTTCTACCCGAAGATGTTGACCAGCTTTTGGCTCACCTAGAACAAACGGGACGCTAGTTGCGAGATCGCGTCGTGGACCGTTCACCCTGGCTTGCCGTAAACCTATCGCTAGTTTGGCCAGGGCTAGGGCAAATGCGCCAGCAGCAGTGGCTGGCTGGCCTAAGCCTCGCTGCACTGTTTCCCCTATTTGTCAGTCGCGGCGTTTGGGAGCTACTAGCTGCTGACGGACAGACCACTTGGTCATTCGTGTATGTAATGGTGGCAGCGATTATTTACCTGTCTAGCCCTTGGTTGGCCTATCACGTTCGTCCCACCCAGCACCTGCGTCAGTCAGTGGAACGGTTGCCATCACCGCAAACCCCAGCCGCAAACGCTGCCAAAGATCCCTGGTATAGCCTCTTCTTAGAACAGCTCCTGCCAGGAATGGGGCACTTTTATGCCGGTCAAACACTGTTGGGCGGTGCACTGCTGGTATTGGGGGTCGGATTCGCCTACCTCGCCAACAACGGAGTCCCTAGCCTGCTGCCATTGGCCTGTAGCATTTGGGCAGCCGCTGGCTACCACGCTTACCGTGTCTACGCCCTGCAGTCTGGAAACTGGTTGGCACTCCTAGTGATCATGGGCGTGATGGGACTGCGGTTGACCATCAGCTATAGCCCACTGTGGTTTAGCCAAAACATCCTTCAGTGCATTGTCCCCAGCACATCTATGCAGCCGACCCTACAGGTAGACGACCGCACGTTTGTTCACCGTCAACAGCAGTATCAACCACAGCACGGCGATATTGTTGTGTTCTTGCCCCCTGCCACAGCTATACAAACCCTGGGCACAGGTCCTGAAACGCTGTTTGTGAAGCGGGTTATTGGGGTGCCTGGCGATCAGATTCAAATCGATAACGGGCAGGTTTGGGTCAATCGACAGCCGCTGAGCGAGTCCTATGCCTCACCGCCAAACTACACTGTAGAAGTAATGATTGTGCCCGCTAACGAATATTTCGTACTGGGTGACAATCGCAATGAAAGCGGCGACTCACATGTGTGGGGCACCTTACCCGCAGAAAATATCTTAGGACAAGCCTACAAAATTTACTGGCCACCGCCTCGTGTACAGTCACTACTGGTAACAAATCCGAGCAGTATACTCCCGCAAACCAATGCTGTAGCAGCCTGAGCCTAACGGTTTGGCAACCGCTATCAACGGAAACACTGACTTCTCGGTCTCACAGCTTAAGGGCACCAGGAAGCTCAGCTTTCACCTATCGCTGGCAAACTGTTGCTAAAGTAGCGGTAGGCCATGAAAAACGGACTGAGCAGACTATACCAGTACAGCGTCAGCTCACAGGCAATGACAGTATCCTCCATCGCGGACCAGCGGTATTTGACAAGATGCCTGACAATTTTTCGCAAGTCGTTTGCCATGTAGACGATCAGCATCAGCGGCCGCTGCCATAGCCGAATACTTAACATACGGGTGTAACAGCGGCTCAGACCGATACCACGGCAAAGCGTGACCAAATATTGTCGCGTCAGCCGATGCTCAGGAATTCTGTGGGAGACTCGCATGTATGGGTTGTACCAGACCTCCCATCCAGAATTTTGAATATGAAGTACAACCTCCAAGTCTTCCCCTGCTTCACGCTGACCAATTTTCTGTGTCATTACCAGATCATCAGGCACATTATCCAGCCATGCCTGGCGCCGGACTACTAACCCTGCACCGGGTGGCAAAATCTTTTTTTGAGGGACGTAGGGGATAGGCTGGTGCCCTCGCTCCGTCAGTGCTAAGAATGCGGCAATGCGCTCAAAGTTTCTAGGGGGCTGAGATTCAAAGTCTCCTTGAATGCGGCTACCGTAAACGCCAACGTCTGGGTTGGTCTGCCCAAATCGGTAAGCAGCCTGTACCCAGGTTAGACCGGGCAGATTATCATCGTCAAGGAACCCAACTAGCGCACTGTTAGCTTCGCGAATCCCTCGGTTACGAGCATTTCCGGCCCCTTGCCGCGGCTCAAAGACATAGCGAAGGGTACTGCTCAAGGGCCAATCTGCTTGGTACTGACGTACAACAGCAGCCGTCTCGTCCGTACTGTTGTTATCAACAACGATAACGCCCCAACTAATGTGCTGGACGCCCAACTGCCAGCACAAGCAGTTCAACACGTGTGGGAGACGCGCTGCACCGTTGTAAGTTGGAACAATGACCGTGAAATCAAGCTGAACTCTATTTGACAGCCATTGACCAAAAACCCGGCTCAACCGCCCTAACGCTTTTAGATCGAGGCTCTGTTGCTCTGTCTGGAGGCGACTCGTCGAATGTTCTGCAAGCGTCACAAGGGGTTGACCATCAGGTGTCTGAGGGACAGTAAATTCAGGGCAAGTACGCTTAACGCTAGTCATTGGGAAACCAATTAAGTCAATCCTGTTGTCGCTATCTCTATAAGTTAGGAGATTCAAGCAGCGGGGTCAATTACAGCTTTACGCTTGGCCAAGTTAGCGGCTGCTAAGGGTAACTGGAAATCATAGGGTCAAGCTGAGACCTGTTGCTGCAGCAGTTTATCTCAAACCATACTGGACACATTTTCTAGATAGAACCTAGGACTGCACAAGTCTTATATTGTTACCCCTGGTAGCATGCACTTTACTCAAACAAGAGCCCCCTTAAGGCTAATCCTATAGTTCCCAAGCTATCCCTGACTCGACCGAAACTGCCAAACTCATACAAGCCGTTACATCAGCAAACTATACGCTGCCTTTACGGTCAGTGACGTTCTTTCCGCGGGTGTTAAGCCCCCGAGTAAAGTGATCATTTGGCATAGAGCAGATGACGTCACAGCCTTGTCCTAACGAATCAGGGAGTGCGGTGAACGTGCAACCTTGTCTTGACAAGTCTTTCCAGTCTAGCGATTTGAACAACCGCTAGACTAGCTCAACAATACGACACAATAGGTTGGCAATATAAACCTTGGCCGCGGCCAGAACTGGAGGTTTTCCGGCGGGGAAAGCTACAGGTTTCAACTGGGACGTGGTTTAGTACTGTGGGCGACTATAGGACGTGCGATAGATCTAGTGATCCAAAGTTGAGGCTGAGTGCCACATTAAGGCTTTCTAGCACTTCAACTAGCCAAGCGACCGAACCCTGTGTAGATGTCTCATAATGGCTAAACAAAATCGAGAAGCGTCGCTCTAGATAAGGCTTAACCTTACGACACAGCAACAGAAGCTTCAGCAAGATAGAGGTTGTTGTAAGTGGACCTAAGTTGTTGATTAGATCGATAAAAACAAAATGCTGTCGTGAAGGCGAGGCATCAACAACTAGGAAGTTAAAGAGCTGGCTACAGGTCCGAACCAGGAGAAAGTCGTTGAGCCGCTGATGATGACTATCAGGAGAGATGGCATTGAGCTGATGATGCAGCAGGTTATTAAACTGACGGTTACCATAGCTACTGTCAACGCTGTCAGTGATGTAGCTGTAGAGATCGTCTTTGAAGGTCTGAAATCGAGCATCTTTTCCACTGCGTGACAGCAGACTTTGGGCCATGTCGTTATAGGTTCGCCGAGGCCCAGCCGTGCTGGCAAACTGCTGCAAGGATCGGACGAGTTCGCGATCGCTAAGGAGCGTTGGGTTCTCAATCGGACGGAGACGGTGACCTTGACTGTCGAGCGTTCCCTGTCGCCGTAGCCTGGATTTGCGAACCCGATAGGTGACGTATTGTGAGAGATCAAGCTCTAAACGATGTTGAGCTTCTCCCTGCATGCGTCGCACATGCCGCTGATGATCTTGAGGGCTTTCTTCACTGAGCAAACAATGTTCATACAAGTAAGGATAGCGACCAATGAGTACGCCCAGCGGGCGCGTTGGATGTTCAGCGGGTAAAGCTTCAGGGACATCTAATACTTGGACCAGCCGCTTGAGCATCAGGTACTGCTCAGTTTCTGTAAACTGACCCACAACCTGACGCAGCCGCCGTACAGAACGCGTTCGAGACACTTCGCGGACCTGTAGCTTAGGCCCAGTCTCGATGAGGCTAACGAGGTCTGCGATCGCACCGTGGTTTTGGCGGGTCGTTTGCCAGCGATTGATCAGAATGTGGCAGCAGCGATTGAGAATGTGGTGGAAGTAAGCATCAACATCCTGACTCGCTGTAATTTGATCGAGCAGGTTAGTGATTGAGCGATCGGGGTAGCCGGTACCGTCGATGAAAAGAGCCTGAAATCGCGATAGAAGCTGATCAGCAGGCGCATTGCTAACCCAGTAGAGCAGGTGGTCGTACAGCGCCTGCTCCTCAGGGCTGATAGATTTTTGAGCGTAGCTTGCTGAAGTCTTCACCAGATTTTCTTGCTATCACACGGGTTAGAGCAGTTAGAGCTCAGGCGTCTTCTGCCTCCAATCTAACTCTGTACGGTTTTATACCTTATTTATAACTAACACATACGAAAGTTATGACCGTTAATCTGGGGAATTAGCACCCCTTTTCTTAAAGCTTCAATAAAGAATCAAATTAAAACAACAACCAAACTTAGTTTGGAGTGATTCTTACGAAACGCTCTGCATACAGGCACTTCAAAAAACAGAAGAGAGTCAGCTTAAATCCGAGATTACGCCTAACTACAAAAACAAGCTGTCGTTGAGACACGTAAAAATCTGACTCAGATCTATCTATTACCTATGTATTTCTATCCATAAACAATACAGGGACCTTGCTCAAGAAAATAGAACAGTCTGCGATGATTTCTGACCCCCAATCTAAGAGATGCGCTGCTAACGTAACAGCCCGTCCCTTGGGCAAGTTGCAAATCCTTGAGCGTTCTCCAGCCTGCCAGGTTTTATGTTCTTTTTTACAGACATCTCTTCCTTACAGACATCATAGTGCAACCGCCGCAAAGTCTAGGCAGCGTAGACACGGGTGGCGCTGATAGGGCGACAGCCATAGCACGCTGTAGATAATTGACGCGCTCGGCAGCAGAGCGACCACTGGACTGAAGCTCGGCACTGGAGGACAACGCTCCGGGCATAGGGGGCAACAGCAATGTGTAGATATGGAAGACTGCTGGCGGCTTACTCAACTTATAGTTGTATAAGCAACTTCCAGCATGTCAGACAGCTGCCTGTCGTCCTGCTCTCCAGTCTCCCTGGGCACGGCGGCAGTTCGCCAGCTGAGCAACATAGCCAGGCAGATAGGTGCTTGGCTTGAAACTCATTGTCTTAGCAGAACGGGTGGCTGCCAGAACAGTAGCGCCAAACCTTTGTGCAGCAAGCTGTTGCACGAACGACACAATAGGACCTCGTCCGTTAGGCCAGGGCACTCGTGTGGGGTTGCCACTAAGTTCAGAACGAAATGGCCCCAGACAGGGGCTTAGCGGAACGGGTAGCTGCTGTAGAAATGGTTTAATGGGGGTCACTGTACTCAGGGGATTCACCTATGACCCGCGCTTCGTTGGCCGAGCTGCTAGCGGCACTGGGACCGGACGCGCAGGCGGCCCACGTTGAGAATTTGCAGGCCGACTGCACGGGCATCAACACCGACACGCGCACGATTCAGCCAGGTGAGCTGTTTGTAGCCTTGGAGGGGGAGCGGTTCAATGGCCACGATTTTGTGGATAAGGCCCTAGAAGCGGGTGCGATCGCGGCCCTCACCCGTCACGACGTCCTCACCAATAACCAACCCCGTCTGGAAGTTTCCAACACGCTAACCGGCTACCAAAACCTGGGCCGCTGGTGGCGGCGCAAGCTGGATCTCCCCGTCATCGCCATTACCGGCTCCGTAGGCAAAACCACCACAAAAGAACTGATTGCCGCTGCCCTGTCCCACCACGGCCAGGTCCACAAGACCCGCGCCAACTTCAACAACGAAATTGGCGTGCCGAAAACCCTATTAGAAGTTACCCCCGACCATGACTATGCCGTGGTGGAGATGGGCATGCGCGGACCCAATGAAATCGCCGAGCTGACCGACATCGCAGAGCCCAACATTGCCGTCATTACCAACGTGGGTACCGCCCATATTGGACGATTAGGCTCGGAGCAGGCCATTGCCGATGCCAAGTGTGAACTACTGGCCGAGCTGCCCCAAGGCGGCATCGCTGTGCTGAATCATGACAACGCCAGACTGATCAAGACAGCAGCCGGAGTTTGGTCTGGCCCGCAGATTACCTATGGGCTGACAGGGGGCGATGTGCGAGGGGAACTGGTTGATAGCGAGACGATATTGGTAGAGGGCATTAAGGTACCGCTGCCGCTACCGGGTGAACACAATGCGCTGAATTTGCTCAGCGCGATCGCAGTCCTCCAAGCCCTAAACCTTGACTGGCAGTTCCTGCAAAACGGCCTTGAGGTCACCATGCCCGCAGGCCGCGCCAAGCGTCATCAGCTGGCCAACGACATCGTCCTGCTAGACGAAACCTACAACGCGGGTGCAGAATCGATGGTGGCTGCACTCAAGCTACTTGCCGCAGAACCCGGCCAGCGACGCATTGCGGTGCTTGGCACCATGAAAGAGTTAGGCCACAAGTCCGTCGAGCTACACCGCAGGGTCGGGCAAACCGTTGCAGACCTGAAGCTCGACCAGCTCTACATTCTGGCGGACCCAGATGAGGCCGATGCCCTCAGCAACGGAGCCAAAGCCATACCCACCCAGCAATTCACCGACCATGACGCGCTGACTCAGACACTCAAGCAGTCACTACAGCCGGGCGATCGCGTGCTGCTCAAAGCCTCTCGTTCTGTTGCTCTAGATAAAGTCGTGAATCAACTCATGGACGAGTAGAATAGGTAGTACGAAAAACTCGAACATACCTTTCAGGCCCTTGGAGTCCCTCCCATCGGGTCGCTAGGAAGACCTGAAACTATACCGATGTCGCTCACCTTAACGACCAGCCAGATCAAGGCTATCCAAACCGATGCCCAGCAAGCCTACCCCCACGAGGGCTGCGGCCTACTGCTGGGCACCTACGACAGCGCTACCAACCAGCGCACGCTGATGTCACTCAGGCTGCTTGAAAATAGCTGGGAGCCTGAAGTGGGAGATGCCCTGGCCGAGCTGACTGGGCCAACCGACGGGGTCACGGTCAGCAAGTCGCGGCGCTACTGGATTGATCCTCAAGACATGCTGACCGCTCAAAAGGACGCCCGAGCTGAAGGACTATCTATTATTGGGGTATATCACTCGCACCCCGATCATGTAGCGGTGCCGTCGGAGTGCGATCGCGCCCTGGCGTGGCAGGACTACTCCTATATTATTGTCTCGGTTCAGAACGGCAGCGCTGTGGACCTGCAATGCTGGCAGCTCGACGACCAGCATCAGTTCCAGTCTGAGACCATGACCGTGACAGCGTCAGTCACCATATCCGCCAAAGCAACATAACCCGATCGAAGATTGCCCTTAACGCCTAAAATCGAAGAACCGCTGAAGCCATCCCT
>CAWUKV010000134.1:0-16041 GCA_963923025.1 uncultured bacterium | reverse complement strand
AAACCCGTAACGTCTGGCATTGCCTTTCAACCAGGCAAACGCACGGGTCTTTTCGAAGGGCTCTTCTAAATGCTCGGCGGGGTCCGCTGTCAGGTCGATAAAGTCTACGGCATAGCCGGTGTGGTGTTCGCTGTAGCCCGGAGGGGCGCTGACCTCGGCCCGCTTGGTTGTGGTTTGGCCGCGCTGGGCCTTGACGTCAAAAAACAGGCCTCGCTGATCTTCCCAGCTGCGAAAGCCAGAGGCCACGCCCAGCTGTACGCCTGCCGCCCGTGCCGTTGCCACCATGTCGTCTACCTTGGCAGCAGCGTTGGGGTGCATGAGTACCGCGCGATTGGTCTGTAAGGAAACCAGCTCACTGGCGGCAATTTCTTCGTATTTACGATGACCGAGCATCGTTTCTCGCCTAACGGCCTCAGACTCCAGCGTTGCCAGGTCCTCACTGCTTGAGCCAGTCTCAACCTCTTCGGAGATAGCCTCTGTGGCGAGCTCAGCCACGGGAATAGGCTCAGCCTCTACCTCAGTGGCCGTGGCAATGGGCCGCAGCAGATACCCCAGTACGCTAGCGCTAATGGCAGTCAGGCCAACGGCGGCTCCGGCAATCCATAGCCAGCGGTTGTGTAGCCGCATGGCCGACCGACGAGGTGAAATCGCAGACGGATCGCGGCGGGCCTCGGGAATGTCGTCTAACGGTAGAGATGAACCGGGCTTTGAATGATTCACCAAAAAACTCCAGCAGTAGCAGGGCGGGAACAGGTAGCGAGCTTAAGCCTTGTCCTAACGGGACGAGCGGCTACACGCTGCAAATTTCGATGGCATTGTACATCGCGGCTACCCGGTCCAAGTGAACTTTTGTTCACAATTTGTAGAAAATGGGCACCCAAGTTGTATATACTTCCGCATTCACTGTCATATGCACTGTTGGAAACGTAGCCAGGTCCTGTGAGCCCCACGATGGGGCTAGGGCAGATGGACTCGGCCTGTTTTATTTCGTCAAGGCCAAATTTTACCCACTTGACGGCGCTTTGGTCTCAATCATTTGTGCCTGCCATTTGTGCCTGCTCAATCCAGTGAGTCGGCATGGGCCGCTACCAGTGCCGCTAGGTCCATCTCCTCGTATTTTTCGAAGGGCTGATGAATCCAGGGATTGTGGGAAAGGTAAGTCACGTGATAATCGGGCTCGATGATGGAGCAGGCTTTGGCCCACAGCACTGCTGTGCGCACCTCATCGATATAGAACCCATATTTGTGCTGTAACCAGGCAATGCTGCGCTTCAGGCTTTGTCCCGAGTCCACCAGATCGTCCACTAGCAGGACATGGCTGCCCAGATTGGCGGTGGTCATGCTCAGATCTTTGGAGAAGGTTAGCGACCCCCGTAGCCGGTTATTTTCGCCGCCGTAGGAGGCCGTAGACAAAATGGCTAGCGGCACGTCAAACAGGCGGCAGAGGATATCGCCGATGCGGAGCCCCCCCTTGGCTAGGCAGACAATCTGGTTAAACTGCCAGCCCGACTGGTGGATGGCTAACGCTAGCTGCTCAACGTTGCGGTGGTAGTCGTCCCAGCTGACGTACAGATCGTCGATTGGATCGGCTGGATTTGAGGTGGCGGGTGGAACGGGCGGGGCAGAAGTTTGGGCGTCAGTCATAGGGCCAACTGAGAATGAGGTCTAGATCGGTGAGGGTTGTGGTAACAATTAAGGCACTATAGTGCTCTGGTCATTATCCTACGAGCTTGCGATCGCATGAACCGTTCTGCTCAGCACTCCGAACCCCAAGGCGGCCTCGCGCCTCGGCTGACGCTGCCCACCAAGCTGGCCTACGGGGCAGGCGACCTGGGGGCAGGGCTGACGTCCAACCTGCTGGCGTTTTCTTACTTGATTTTTCTGACCAACGTGGCTGGGCTGAGCCCGGTCACGGCTGGCACGGTGCTGCTGATTGGCAAAATCTGGGACGGTGTGAACGATCCGCTGGTGGGCATGCTCAGCGATCGCACCCGCACCCGCTGGGGCCGTCGCTACCCGTGGATGGTGCTGACTGCTATTCCCTTTGGGGTGACGTTCTTTCTGAACTGGATTGTGCCGGGGTTTGAAAGCGAGTTCGCCCGCTTCTGGTACTACGTTTTCATTTCCATCGCCTTCCAAATTTTCTTTACCACCACCAATCTGCCCTACAGCACGCTTACCGCAGAGCTGACCCAAGACTATGACGAGCGGACCGACCTGACCTCGTTTCGGCTGGCGTTTTCGCTAGTTGGAGCCGTGTCGATTTTGGCGCTGGGGCTGGTTGTCAGCCAGCAGATCGTGGATCCGGTGCGGCAGTATCAGGTTTTGGGGGCGCTGGGCGGTGCGATCGCGGCCCTTTCTGTTTTCTGGTGTACCTGGGGCACGTTGGGACACGCCCAGCGGCAGGCCACCTACCAAGGGCGTTCACTGAATGAACAGGCCGAGGTAGAAGATATCTCGTTTTGGCAGCAGCTTAAGATTGTCTTTAGCAATGTCCCCTTTCTTTACGTGGTGGGGATTTATCTGTTCTCTTGGTTGGCGCTACAGATTACGGCCACCATCATTCCCTATTACGTTCAGTTCTGGATGGGTAGCGACAACTATTTCTTGGCGGCGCTGTTGGTGCAGGGTACAGCCATTTTGATGATGTTTGTATGCAGCCAGCTGAGCCAGCGCATTGGCAAGAAGGGGCTGTACTTTTTAGGGTCGGGACTGTGGATTATTGTTCAGATTGGACTGTTTTTTCTCCAGCCCGGTCAGCTCGGCACGATGTATGCGCTGTGCGTCTTGGCTAGCTTTGGCGTTGCCACTGCATACGTTGTTCCCTGGTCAATCTTGCCCGATGTCATTGAGCTAGACGAGCTACAGACCGGCTCTCGCCGAGAGGGGGCCTTTTATGCCTTTATGACGCTGCTACAGAAAGGGGGACTGGCTGTCGGCATTTTCTTGGTTAGCCTAGCTTTAGAGTCTTCGGGATTTGTTCAAGATGCTGCCCAGCAGCCCGATGCCGCGCTATGGGCTATTCGTTTCTTTATGGGGCCTGTGCCGCTGGTGTTGTTGATCTGCGGCATGATTTTGGCCTATTTTTACCCCATCACCAAGGCCAAACATGAAGAGATTTTGCTAAAGCTGGCTGCTCGAAAGGAGAAAGCATGACCCCAACTTGGGCCTTACCCGAGGGTTCACAGACAGGGTCAGGCCACGCTGTCGAGAATGCTGTCCCTCTGGCCGCGATCGCTGGCAATCAGCGGCGGTGCCAAGGGCTTAGGGCCGTTGGCCAGACCTGAGACGGCCATGTGGGGCTTCAAATACCCTTCCACTACGCTGACAAAGGTTTCAGCCCGTCGGATTTGGTGGAGTGCGTCATCGGCTCTAGCCTGTGTCAGCGGTTGATAATCAGCTTGAAGCCGTGCCGAGTAGGCTTCGGTTAGGTAATCTCGGTAAGGATAAAACAGCGGTTCTGCGTCGGCAAAGAGTTGCTTAAAGTGGTCAATCACCGGATCGTGTTGACGGAAGGTGAGACCGAACTTCAGCAATAGCGCCTCAGCAGCGTAGAACATGGCGTAATAAGCCCGCGTAATGGCAATGTCGTAATAGCGCTGATGCGCCAACAACCGGGCTGCTTCGACATTGTTTATAGCGTTCTCTAAACGCTGCTTTTGTTCTGAATGCATTGCATCACTCCAAAGACGGTTTTGTTTTCGCTCCTAAGGGATCTAGACCTTGATACGGATGACACTATAGTCTTCAAGTGTCCGTAAGGTCGGAATTGATTGCTGTTTGCCGCAGGTGCTGTTAGGCACCGATTGTATGGGGATATGAACGGATTTTTGTTAGACTTTCAGCTTATTTAATGGAAATTCCGTAGAACCACGCATCTTTGCCCTGGCAGGGTGGACAGCTATTTCTTTGGCTATTGGAAAGATTCATGCCCAGAAATCTGTGTTAAACCAAAACGCAGACGCATTGCGTGCATTGATATAGCGCAACACCGTCGTAACTCGTCGGGGAAAATACCATCCGGGATGAATAGCCAAACCGTTTTGCAAAATGGCAAGTACCGCATTGAGGCGGCACTGGGTGAAGGAGGCTTCGGGGTAACTTACCGAGCTGTTCGTTTGCCACTCAATCAAACTGTGGTGATTAAGACCGTTCGCAACGACGACTGGGGCGGTAGTGACCCGCTGTCGCAACAGGCCCAGTTTCAGCAAGAGGCGCGGCGGCTAGCACAGTGCAAGCACCCCAATATTGTCAACGTGACAGACTTTTTTATTGAGCGCGGTCAGCCATATTTGGTGATGGATTACATTCCAGGTCGCCCCGTCTCTGAGATTGTTTTTCCGAACCGGCCTTTGCCTGAGGCCACGGCGCTGCACTATATCAATCAGGTTGGGGATGCTCTGCGGGCCGTCCACCAGCAAGGGCTGTTACACCGCGACGTCAAACCGCAGAACATCATGATCCATGACCTGACGGGTGATGCGATTTTGATTGACTTTGGGATTGCGCGGGAGCTGCAGGCGGGGCACACCCAGACCCACACCAGCATTGTTTCAGACGGGTATGCCCCGGTAGAGCAGTACTTACCCAAGGCCCGACGGTCAGCAGCAACAGATGTGTACGGTCTGGCCGCAACCCTGTACGCCATGGTTACCGGGGAAGTGCCGCTGGCGTCGGTGTTGCGATCGCACCAGCCCCTAGTGCCGCCCCGCCAGTTCAACCCAAGCCTGAACCCCCATGTGGAAGAGGCCATCCTCCAGGGCATGGCCGAAAAGCTCACCGAACGTCCCCAATCTATTGCGACCTGGCAGTCACTGCTCAAGCCAGGGAACCGCCGGTCGCGTCAGGCCGCACGGTCTACAGCTCGAACTGGCCCTACCCAAGTCGTTGCACCCCGTGTCCCTACCCAGGTGGCTAGCGGCCCAGCCCGTCGGGGTCGGACTGTTCCTGCCGCTCCGGATCCGACGCGCACCGTAGCGGTCAATCGGCCACCAGCCTACGAGCCCACCGCCAATTTTGAATACGGCAGGACTGATTATGAGCTGGATGCCCCCGCAGCGCCGCTGCCCCGCCGTCAGCAGCGCCGTCAGGCCAACCCAGTTAAAACGCTAGGCTCGATTTTGACCGTGACCCTATTAGCGGCCGCAGGTGTTGGCGGCTATCGGCTGTACCAGCAGGCCCGTCAGGCCATTGCCGACTTTGAGCCGCCCTCGGTTGAGGTTAACTTGCCAGAGATACAGCTACCCGACGTAGCAGGCTGGGGCGAGGCCGTCCGAGACGTGCTGCAAAGCGATGCGCCGCCAGCAGAGCCCGAAGAACCCGCAGAGCCCGTCGAGCCCGAACCCGCCGAGCCTGAGCCCACCGACTCGCTGATTTCGCGTTTGCCAATGCTGCTGGATAATCTGCGCAGCCAGCCCGCCAGCGGAGACGGCGGTGTTGTCTCGGTACCAGGGTTTGCTCCAGGCACACAGATCAACCAGATTCTCAACCGGCTGGGTGAGCCCACCCGCCAGTCGGCGCAGGAAAATTTCTCCACTGCTGTTTACGACCTGATGCCTAACCGGGCCAGCGTGGCCTACGTCTACGACCAGACCAACAACACCGTGCAGCAGGCTGAAGCGGCCTTTGCCCCTACCTTTGACCGACTGGTGATGCGCATTGCCTTAACCGGCATGCTCGGCGGGCAGTCCACTAAAGAAATTGAGTCGGGGCTAGAGTCTGTCCGTACCGAGCAACAGCCCCGGTATACCTTCGAGCAGGGCCGGTTTGAAGGGGCCATTGAGCGCACGCCGAATGGCTACATTCATATTCATGTTCGACCCAAGGACTGAGACTGGCTCTGTTGTCCATCTCAATATGCTCAACGGGTTGTGGAAACTGGCTCAGCAGATTTCTTCTCTGGTTACGCTAACCAATCTGTAACAACTTTTACAACAACGTCAGCCGCCTCGTCATACAAACAATGCCCAGCACCAGCGATTTCTTGATAGGTCAGCAGCGGGCTCAAGCCCTTCACCTGCTGCGCCCACTTCACAGGAATGACTCGGTCTTGGTCTCCCCATAGGAGCAAAATCGGGACTTTAACTTGAGGGACTAGCTCACTGACGGGTGGGCTAAAGTCGGCTTCAGTGCGCGATCTCACCAGATAACACAGCGTTCTGGCCGCGCCTCGGTCCAACGTTGGCCGTGTAAACCCCTCCACTAGCCCGTCGTCGACCCCATCCGGGTTGATGTAAACCTTGCGCAGCGCCGCCCGAATGAACCCTGGACGTCGCACAAACAAAAATAGCGGCCGCAACAGCAGCGGCGTCGCCACCCAGCTTTCTACCGTCCGCGATACCCGGTCTAGCCAGCCGCTGACCAGTTCTTCCCGCGCTAGCGGCACCGTTAGTAAGATCAGCCGTGCGACCATATCTGGATGCTGGGCCGAGGCCGTTAGGGAGACCAGTGCCCCCAGCGAATGCCCCATCACAATCGCCGGACGCCTGACAATTGCCCGCCAAAAGTCATACAGCTGCGCCTGCCATACCGACGCGCCGAGCAGGTTGGCAGGCTTTTGCGACCCGCCAAACCCCAATAGGTCCAACGCGTACACTGGCCGGTTCTGACTCAGCGCCACCAAATTGTGCCGCCACTGTTCCAGGCTAGCCCCAAACCCGTGTACCAGCACTAGCGGCGTTGCAGCCCGTGCCGCCGCCGATTCTGGCATTAGAAACGTGTAGCGAATCTGCCAGCCGCGCCAGATCCAGATGCGCTGGTGGCCTAACAGATGATGGGAGAGAGAGGGGGAACCCAAGGACATCGTCATAGCCGACTGCTTTACATCATCTAAATTGACACGTTCCATCATCGATCCCAATGGTGATCCAAAACGCGGGGATCGCACAGCCACAGCAATAGACGTTACCCTAGAGCGGTAGGTATATCGACCTAATCATGACTGCCAGCGCACCTGCCCAAACCGACCGACCTGCTCGCGATGTTCAACCGCTTGCCATTGCTGCCAACACGCTGCTGCTGCGCTCTCGGAGTTGGGAGCGACTGCGATTTGAGATTGAGTACGCGCTAGAAAAGGGCACGACGGCTAACGCTTATCTGATTAAAGGCGACAAAACGGCGCTGCTTGATCCCCCCGGGGGCTCGTTTACCGAAATTTTTCTGGCGGCGCTGACGGCGCAGATTTCGCTGGCAGATCTGGACTACATTATTTTGGGCCACGTCAACCCTAACCGGCTGGACACGCTGAAGGTGCTGCTAGAGAAAGCGCCCCAGGTGACAGTGGTGTGCTCGAACCCAGCTGCGATCGCGATCAAAGCAGCTGAAGTTCAGGCCAGCCTCAAAGTCATTAAAGGCGAAGATACCCTAGACCTAGGCCAGGGTCACGGTCTGCAATTTATTCCTACCCCGACGCCGCGCTGGCCAGATGGGCTGTGTACCTACGACCCCTACAGCCAGATTCTTTACACCGACAAGTTTTACAGTGCCCATGTTTGCGGCGACCTGGCCTACGACCTAGAGCCCGGTGAGCTGGTCGACGACCAGCGCTACTACTTCGACTGTGTGATGGCTCCCAATGCCAAGCAGGTGGCTACGGCACTAGAGAAACTAGCGGACATTCCGGCCCGACTCTACGGCGTGGGTCATGGGCCGCTGGTCCGTTATGGCATTCATGAGCTGACCCAGCACTACCAGCAGTGGACCGAGCGCCAGCAGCAGCAGTCCTTGTCTGTGGCACTGATCTACGCGTCGGCCTATGGCAACACGGCTACCATCGGTCAAGCGATCGCAAGAGGCATTACTAAGGCAGGCGTAGCCGTCGAGTCGCTTAACGCAGAGCAGGCCGAACCGGCTGAAATCAAAACCGCCGCCGAAAAGTGCGCCGGATTCATCATGGGGTCCCCCACTCTGGGCGGCCATGCCCCCACTCAGATTCAAACCGCGCTGGGTCTGGTCCTGTCCACCGCTTCTAAAACCAAGCTGGCCGGGGTGTTTGGCTCCTACGGCTGGAGTGGTGAAGCCATTGACTTGCTAGAGAGCAAGTTTCGAGATGGCGGCTATACCTTTGGCTTCGACCCGATCCGCGTCAAGTTCAAACCCGATGACAAGACGCTGCAATACTGCGAAGAGGCCGGTACCGACTTTGCCCAGGCGCTGAAGAAGGCCAAGCGAGCCAAGGCTCCCCGCACCCCAGCTAGCGATGTGGAGAAGGCCATTGGTCGACTGGTGGGCTCTCTGGGAGTGGTGACGGCAAAGCACGGCGACGTCACCAGTGCCATGCTGGCCTCCTGGGTGGCTCAGGCCACCTTTAGCCCACCCGGATTTACCGTGGCGGTTGCCAAAGACCGCGCTATTGAGACGCTGATGTATCCCGATAGCGAGTTTGTGCTAAACCTACTGGCCGAGGGCAAGCACCTGGGACCGATGAAGCATTTCCTCAAGCCCTTTGGCCCCGGTGAAGACCGCTTTGAGGGCATAGACGTGGAAGCCACTGAGGCGGGTGGGCTGTATTTGAAAGATGCGATCGCGTATCTCGACTGCACGGTGCAAAGCCGCATGGACTGCGGCGATCACTGGGTTGTCTATGCCCGCGTAGACAGCGGCGAAGTCTTGGATGACAAGGCCAAAACCGCCGTACACTTCCGCAAGACGGGTAGCCACTACTAGCCGGACTGTACGGGCAACGAGACATCCTATTTCGTCGGCCCCTGTACCGTATGACATCGCCCCGTGTCGCTGGGAATAGTGAAGTAGTGTTTTCATCCTCGTCAAAACGCTGTCTTTTGACAGATGATTTATAGTGCTGGGCACTGCGCTTGAGCCTCAGAGTACGGCTATCCCTCTTGCGTAAGCGCCCCGTGCCTCACAATCCGGCTCAACTTTTCGCGGATTGCTATATAAACCTTGGCCACGTCCAGAACTGGAGTTTTTCCGGTGGAGAAAGCTACAGGTTTCAACTTGGACGCGGTTTAGCCGCCGTCCGATCCGTTAGGACAAGGCTGCGACGCCATTTCGTTATGTGCTGAGCAGGATCGCCCTACTCGGTGCCCTAGCGTAAATGGCGCTAGCTATGTTTCTAAGAAATAAAAGTCTTTTAATATTCTGTCTGCGATGCCCGTTGCGCCCTTTTCGTCCGCACTCTTCGAGACCTGCAAGCGCGTTCACGCCTTTTTGTCCAATTGCCAGCAGCAGGCCAGTACGCAGCAGCAAACCAAGCTGGTGAATGTGAGCTTTGGGCTCGGTCAAATTGCGCCTGCGGGCCAGCTCACGCCTTGGGCCATACTAGATGCGCTGAGCTCCACCCGGCAGATGCACTTTTGCCACAGTCATGCTGGTGACTGGCGGGTCGGGTTGGGGACGGTGCTGCTGGCTCACGCCAAGGGGGGGACTCGGTTTGCCCGCATGCAGCAGTTTGTGGATGTGTGGCGTAATCGCACAGTTTGCTACGATGCCGATCGCATCGGTGGACAGCCCCACTTCTTTTGCGGATTTACCTTTTTTGACGAGGCTGAAAACTTTGATCCGGCTCAGGTCTTTGTGCCCCAACTTCAGGTAACGCAGCAGGCAGGCCAAACCACCATCAGCCTTAACTGTCTGATCGATGATGCGGTTAACGTTACCTCGATTGTCGAAGCGTTCAATCAACAGTTGCGTCACCTGGCGCAATTAGCCAATGCCCCCCAGCCCCACAAGCCCAAACGGCCTACCCAGCGGGTAGATCGGGATTTGGGTAATTTTCGACAGACGGTACGAGAGGCGCTAAAAGCGATCGCTCGGCAATCGCTGCGTAAAGTGGTGCTGGCAGATGCCCTAGATGTTCTAGCCTCTGCCCCGTTTCAAGTAGCGGCGTCACTGCGATCGCTAGCGCAGCAGTACCCAGACTGTCACGTCTTTTCTTTTAATAATGGCTCCGGACAGGTCTTTGTTGGTGCTAGTCCCGAACGGCTGTTGAGCATTGAGAACAATTACCTGATAACAGATGCCTTAGCAGGCAGCGCCCCTCGCGGACAAGATGTGTTGGCAGATCGACAGCTGGGCCAACAGCTTCAAAACAGCCCCAAAGAGCGTCACGAGCACCAAATTGTTGTTGACTTTATTGTGCGACAGCTGCAAACGCTAGGGCTATCCCCCTACTATTTGCCGCAGCCCACCCTAAAACAACTTGCCAACATTCAGCATCTACATACCCCTATTGAGGTGGCCCTTACTGGCGATCTAGAACCCCTGAAGATACTGGAACAGCTCCATCCAACCCCTGCGGTAGCGGGGGTGCCTCGCATAACAGCCTGCCACTTGATCCATCAGCTGGAATCGTTTGACCGAGATCTCTATGCCGCGCCGTTAGGATGGGTTGATGCAGCAGGCGACAGTACCTTTGTTGTTGGCATTCGATCTGCACTGCTGTCGGGGCGTAACGCTCGGTTATATGCTGGAGCTGGTATTGTTGCGGCCTCTGACCCAGACAAAGAATTGGCGGAAATTCGGCTAAAGCTTCAGGCAATGCTGAGTTCGTTGGTTTGAGCAGTTGGCGATGGTAAAGTTCAACCGCTGCTGAACGTCAGCGTCACCATTCAACGTCATTCCTTAATGGGATGGGCGACATTGAAGCAGCGGCATTAAGGGATACTCGAGTGCAGTCTTTGAGTTCCGTTTCTATCGCCATGACCTTCGACTATCGCAACCCGAATACCCTATGGGCCTCTGTGGCTGTGGCGACTTTGGCGAAACTGGGCCTGAAAACTGCTGTGGTTTGTCCGGGGTCGCGATCTACACCGCTGACCTATGCCCTGGCGATGCATCCTGACATCGATGCGGTGCCAGTTCTGGATGAGCGGTCGGCCGCTTTTTTTGCCCTGGGTTGTGTCAAGCAGCAGGGGCAGCCGGTGGTGCTGGTGTGTACGTCAGGAACGGCAGGGGCCAACTTCTACCCAGCCGTTATTGAGGCTTACGAAAGTCAGGTACCACTGCTGGTCTTCACAGCGGATCGGCCCCCGGAGCTACGGGACTGTGGGGCCGGTCAGGCGATTGACCAGCAGAAGCTGTACGGTGACTTTGTGGTGGCCTACGAGGAGCTAGCGGTACCCGTCGCCACTGAGTCAATGCTGGCCTACCTACGGCAGCGGCTGGTGTGGGCCTGGAGACAAATGACCGCTGAGTCTGGGCGAGGGCCAATACATTTCAACTGCCCCTTTCGCGATCCGCTACCCCCCATTCCGGCAGCGCAGCCGGTCTCTGTGCAGTTAGACGAAGCAGATTTCTTAGCTGGGGTGCAGGTCGCGCCAGCTCGTCAACCCATAATGGTAAGCGTCCCAGAGGTAAAGGCATGGGAGGGGTGTCAGCGCGGTCTGATTATTGCTGGTCCAGCACAACCGCGCCGTCCAGCAGACTATGTAAAGGCGGTTGCTACCCTATCTCAGCATCTCGGTTGGCCCGTCCTAGCTGAAGGGCTTTCGCCCTTACGGAACTATCAGAATCAGTTCCCTAGCCTGGTTTCTACCTACGATGCGGTGCTACGTCACCCTGAACTGGCGGTAACCCTACAACCTGAAATGGTGCTACAACTGGGGCCGCTGCCAATTAGCAAAGTGCTGCGTCAGTGGCTAGGGCAGTTCGCTCACCAGCGCTGGGTTGTGTCGATCACCGGACGGGACCTGGACCCCACTCACGGTTCGGTGCGGTCTCTGCAAACTTCAGTTATGGCGCTGGCTCAGGCCATCTCCCATCGAGCGGTGCAGCCGCCAACGCCTTACGTTCAGATGTGGCAGCAGGCAGAGCAGCAGGTTTGCGCCCAGCGAGACCATACGTTCTCCCAAATGGAAGAACCGTTTGAGGGCAAGGTCGCTGGGTTGCTAGCACCATGGCTACCGCAAGAAACGCCTGTGTTTATCGCCAACAGCATGCCGGTGCGAGACGTGGAGTATTTTTGGCCGCCCAATGATCGGCACCATCAGATTTACTTCAGTCGGGGTGTAAATGGCATAGACGGGACGCTTTCGACAGCGCTGGGTATGGTTCACGACGGTCGGCAAGGGGTTTTGCTGACGGGAGACCTGGCGCTGCTCCACGACACCAATGGCTTTCTTTCTGCTCAGCATCTGCGGGGGCACCTGACCATTGTGCTGTTGAATAACCAGGGTGGCGGCATTTTTGAAAATTTGCCCATTGCGCAGTTTGAGCCCCCTTTTGAAAAATTTTTCGCTGCCCCACAGAAAATTAATTTTCAACGATTGTGCAGGGTGTATGACGTTGAGTACACTTTGATTAACCGATGGGCAGAGCTTAAACGGTTGGTGGGCAAACTTCCCCAGTACGGTATTCGGTTGCTAGAAGTTCGTACTGACCGTCGGGCCGATGCCCAACGGCGGCGGCAAGTCTTGCAATCCTGGGCAGATAGCATCCATCTCTCAACGTAGTCTGGGAAAATTTTAAGTTGGTTATGACAGCGCAGTTGACGTGGCGGGCCTGGAATCTTGTCGGGCTTAGCATTACTCGCCTTCAAATTGATCGTCAAATTCGTTTAGATATTGAGTCAACCGACTGTGCGTTGGCGCTCGTGTTCAAGACGGAGTGCTACCTACAGGTTGCCAATCGGGTCCGCCATCAGCTTGTTGCTGCCCAGCCCGAAACGCTGACGCCGCTATTACCGACCCTGCATCAGCCGCTAATGCGGTTTATGACGTCTTCTACGGGGCATTGCAAGTTACTGCTGGCTAACGGCACCGTAATTTGGGCTGACCCAACCCCCAGCAACAATTGGGAGTCTTACGGTCAGGGCACGTTGGTTTCCGCCTCCTTCAATGGCGCATCCCAGCTTACAGTGCAGCGACTCGTCGCTCGTTAGTTACCGGCTAGGGCTTTACAGGTCGCCCTGAACCAGGGCTTCGATTTCGGTTGCCTGAGTGGTTAACGCCTCGGTCAAGACTTCAGCGCCATTGTCAGTGATGAGCACGTCGTCCTCAATGCGGATGCCGCGAACGTCATTGAAGTGGCCTAGCCGGTCCCAGTTTACTGCCTCACGATATTGCTCACGACGTTGGGGGTCGTTGAGAATGGCCGGAACCTGGTAGAACCCAGGCTCAATCGTGACCACCATTCCGGTTTGCAGGGGGCGGTCCAGCCGCAGGAAGCACAGGCCAAAGCGATCGCTGCGCCGTCGTCCTCTGGCATACCCGGCCAGGTCGCCCAAGTCTTCCATATCGTGAACATCTAGCCCTAGCAGATGCCCCACCCCGTGGGGAAAGAACAGGGCGTGGGCATCTTGCTCAACCAGGCTATCGGGATGCCCGCTGAGAATGCCTAGATTGACCAAGCCTTCGGCCAGCACGCGGCAGGCCAGCAGGTGAATATCGCGGTACTCTACCTCGGGTTTTGCCGCCTCAATACAGGCGTCGTGGGCCGCTAGAACCACGTCGTACAGGTCCCGCTGAGTAGGTGAGAACTGGCCGCTGACGGGCCAGGTTCGGGTAATGTCTGAAGCCCAGCCGCTGGCGGTTTCGGCCCCCACATCGGCCAATATCAGGTCGTTAGGACGCAGGGCGTGGTGGTACTGCTCGTTGTGCAGGACTTCCCCGTGGGTGGTGACGATGCTGTTGTAGGCGCAGGCCATGCCGTTAGCCATAATCACGTTTTCCATCGCTGCCCGGATTTGCGCTTCGGTAGCGGCCGTCGGGGTGACAGCCATGCCGGTTTGGTGGGCCTCAACACTGACCGCAGCCGCACTGCGAATCGATGCGATCGCACCTTCATCATTCGCCATCCGCAGCTGCACAATTGCCTTTGCCAGTTCCCGGTCTGCGGTGCCTTTGGTCAGCCCTACCTTGCGGTCCAGATGCTTGCGCTGGGACCGCGCTGCGCGGATATCTAGCGTCGGTAGGGACGCTGCCTCAGCGGTGAAGTCTTGGAGCTGGGCTAGGGGCCGCGCTGCGTCGGCACCAATTTTCTCAGCTAGTTCTGCTCGGGTTGGGGTCGGGCCATGCCACAGCGCCTCAGCCGGGGTGGCCTCATCGACAAACAGCGTTAGCTTGCCGTCTGCCAGATGAACGGCAGCTTGGGGCAGGGTCAAACCAGCAAAGTAAAGGAAATGACTGCTGGCCCGAAACGGGTAGATGTTGGCCGCAAAGTTGCGCGGTCTTGGCTCCCCTGACCACAGGATGACTGGAAAGTCGATCAAAGCGGCCAGCTGCTGACGGCGCTGACGTAGGGTGTCGGCAAGGGTCGGGGCGGGTGTGAGCGTTTGCATAGAAGCACACGTAAAAAGATGATGGGTACGGTTACAGCGTCCGTCCTCTTAGCCCTACCTTAACGAATATGCTGTCTGTCGATGAAGCTGAATCGCTGATTCTTTCTTTGGTTCAGCCCTTAACCGAGGCTGAAACCCTGCCGCTAGCGAAGGCTGCAGGGCGAGTGCTGGCTGAGCCCGTCAGCAGTCCCCTCGACTTTCCCCATTGGGATAATTCGGCTATGGACGGGTACGCCGTCCGCCATGCTGATGTGCAGCAGCGCCCGACCCAGCTCTCGGTGATTGAAGAAATCCCTGCTGGCACCCGGCCTCAGAAGACAATTCAGCCGGGACAGGCGGCACGGATTTTTACCGGGGCTATGTTGCCTGACGGGGCAGATACCATTGTGATTCAGGAAGACACCACCCGCGAGGATGACCGTGTCGCGGTGCGGTCCACGCCGGAACTGGGCGCGTTTGTACGGCGGCGCGGCGCGTTTCACAAAGCGGGGGAGAGGCTGCTTCCGGCAGGGGTACGGCTGGGTGGGCCTGAAGTGGCGGTGTTGGCCGCGGCCCAATGTGCGCAGGTGGCCGTTGTCCGCCGACCACGGGTCGCCATTTTCTCGACGGGTGATGAGCTAGTTACCCCAGACCAGCCGTTGGGGCCGGGGCAAATTGTCGACTCGAACCAGTATGCGCTGGCGGCGCTGGTGACTCAGGCAGGCGGAATACCCGTGTCGATGGGCATCGTGCGGGATGATGTGAAGGATTTGAGCGCTGCGATCGCACATTCCCTCGACCAGGCTGACCTGGTTCTCTCCTCTGGCGGGGTCTCCGTTGGCGACTATGACTATGTGGACACGTTGCTGAAAGAATTAGGGGCTACCCTGCACATCCGTGCCGTTGCTGTGAAACCGGGTAAGCCATTGACGGTCGCTACTGCGCCAGATCGAACAGCCCAGCTTTACTTTGGCCTACCGGGCAATCCGGTATCCTCTCTGGTCAGCTTTTGGCGGTTTGTACAGCCCGCGCTGCAAAAGCTGTCTGGCCTTGCATCTCCCTGGCGACCGGCCTTTGTCACCGCGACCACCACAGTGGACCTAAGAGCAGGCGGGCGGCGCGAGACCTACCTCTGGGGCCAGCTGTCACTGCATGACGGCGCGCTTCAGTTTACGCCCGCTGCTGGGGGGCACAGCTCTGGAAATTTGGTTAACCTGGCCCAGGCAAATGGGTTAGCTGTTGTACCAATAGGCACAACACACGTCAGCGCGGGCAGTCGCATCAGTGTGCTTCAACGCCCCACCTAAATCACGCGTCGACCTGTGATCTGTGGGGCAACTTCGTGTTTTCTCGGGGCTATCGCTTGGTTTTATCTGACGTTCAAAGTAAAATCCGGTCAGCAGTCAGTTGCAGTAGCCTACGCAATCTTAGGGATAACGTTAGTTACTCTTTTTACCCTTGAGATTGACTGAATACACCGTTCCTAACTCGGGATGACGTCCGATAGGCTGCGTCAGATTCTCAAAGTGCTGTATTCAGTCGTTCTTAGGTTTTCGCTGGATAGCGGTATAAAAACGAGCGAACCGTGGCTGATAGCTTGATTCCCTTAGTGACGGGTGATGTATGAGTTCAAAAAATCCACAGCATCCCCGGTCGCAGCAGCCTGCTCGCGTTCCGCGCCGCCGCCCTGCATCGGCCAGTCCCCAATCTGACGCGCCGCCATCTAACCCTGATTCTGCCTTACCCAACGACAGCTTACCCAACGACAGCAAACCCACGCTTCAACCCGACCTAGGCCAACCCAAACGTACAGTTGACGGTCGTCC
>CAWUKV010000133.1:0-16044 GCA_963923025.1 uncultured bacterium | reverse complement strand
TTTACACCGATGCCGATGGGCGGCTACGGACGCGGACCAATCGGTCGGGGGGGACGCAGGGCGGCATCTCCAACGGTGAAAATATTCTCATTCGGGTGGCCTTTAAGCCCACGGCGACCATCCTTAAAGAACAGAACACGGTGGATCAGCAGGGTAACGCGACGGTGCTAGCCGGTAAAGGTCGCCACGACCCCTGCGTACTGCCTCGGGCCGTGCCCATGGTCGATGCCATGGTGGCGCTGGTCCTGTGCGATCACCTACTGCGGCACCATGCCCAGTGCCGCCTGCTGTCTTGAGGATCCGCTGGCTGGTCTTTGTGCTCTTTCTCCCCGCGGGGCTGGGGCTGACTGTTCAGCTCTTTGGTTTGCCGCTGTTCAGTCAGGGGGGCTGTCGTGCAGTTGGTATCGGTTACTGTGTCGAGGATGCGCCCCTACTGGCTACTCAGGTGCTGAGGCTCGCTACGCTGCTGCTAAGCATTGAACAGGCCCGTGCTGCTGCCGTAGACCTGCGGCAGATCGCGCTCGTCAAGGCGGCTATGGACGACGCCAGACTGCGGACATTCCAGCGGTTGACTTGGGCCGTGATTGGTCTAGAACTGCTGGGCTTCTACGGCGCAGTGATCAGTTTGGGCCTTGGGGTCCTGACGGTGCTCGTATCGCAGGTGCTGTTTAACAGTAGCGCCGACATTGCCCTATTTCCCTATGCTGTCGAGAAGATCGCCCCTTGGGGATTAAAAGCGCGGCTGCCGGTGGTCGTTGCCAACGGTGCAGGACTAGTGCTGGCGATCTGTTGGCTGTTAGGCATAGCTCAGTGGGTTAGCGCGATCGCCCTGCTCTCACTGGTGCTGGCCTATCTCACCCTGAAATACGGTTCTACCATCGGTCAGCCTGCCCCCACTGAAGAGGGTTGAAACTTAAAGTCATTTGAAGTGGTCTGAAGATTCTGTGTGAATTGAGCCGGGGCGTGATCTAGGTTGCGGCCATTTCGGTGAAGTGCGTTTAGGCTGTGAATACTTCTTAGGCCATGCTGACTGGGTAATCGCCTTATGCTGACTGCACCAGCGTGTAATGTGACGGGCACAACTGAACAGTGGCTCAGGTTTACTCAACTGGCGGGTGACCTGCTCGATCACCCGACGATTTTGCTATTGGTACTGCTGGTGGGCGGCGTTCTGCTAGGCACTAACTTACGTCGGCAGCTACGACGACGCTGGGCTGTGCGGATTGGGATCGGTGGGGTTGCATTAGCTCTCATTTTGCCCATACTGACCACGGCCACGCTGGTGGCCCTGATTCCACCAGATAGCGGAGAAGTGGCTGATGCGGTGGTCATTTTGGGGCGCGGTCCCGACCTGCGCTATCTGCGCACGGCAGTGGCAGCGGATCTGGTCAAAGCCGAACGGGCTCCTAGGATTTTTGTCAGTGGCGGTGGCGATGCTCCTCAGATGGTCGATATCCTGACGCAGGACTACGCCGTCGCTGCGCCTGTGGACGGTGAAAACTGCTCGCGCACCACCAAGGAAAATGCGCTGTACTCAGCGGCGGTGCTGCAGCCTCAGGATGTAAAGCGGATTATTTTGGTGACGGACGCGCCCCACATGCTGAGATCGCACCTTACCTTTCGCCAGCTTGGGTTCCATGTCATTTCCCATCCGAGCCCCTTTCCCCAAGGGTTTGGCCTCCGCGACCAGATGGTGATTGCGCTGCGAGAAACGGCAGGGTTCGTCACCTATGGGGTATTGGGGCGGTTCTAAGTCCAGAGCATTTTTGTGTCGGCCCAAATATGCTCGGGGCACGATGGCGTTATGATGACACTGTCGTACTCGGCGTAGGAGGCTACCATGCCATCTGAAAAATTTACCCCCACCGAGAAAGCCTTTCTCGAAAAGGTAATGAAAAAGGCAAGCTTGCCCGACATTTACGATGCTCGTGACATCACCATTGTGGTGTTTCGGTCCCTCAGAGACCTGATGACCACCGATGCCTCCGAGCGCACCGCCGCTGACTTAGACGACGAGCGCATTGCTCGACTCTGGCAGGACGACAATCCCATTGTGTCTGCCCTGTCCAAACTCCGTCCACCGCTAAACATTGATACCGAGACCTTCCTGCGCCGCATTCGTCAGGAGGGTGGTGTGCCTAAAGACGTCACCGCTGAAGCCGCTGTGATTGCTGTCTTCTCGACCGTTCGAGAGGAGCTATCCCAGGAGAGAATTGATGAGATCTCTAGCTTTTTGCCGGAAGGTCTCAAGGTGATGTGGGACCAGATTTAGATCTTATTCCCTAGGTCTCATTGCTGTAATGGGCTGACACGAAGGACCGAATGTCGCTTTCCCAGATTCCCTCACCCGCTGAGCCCAGTGCGTCGCCATCGACCGAATACCGCGACGGACCGGCTGACCGCCTGTTTATCTGGCTATTTTCGCGCAAAATGGCTAAGGCATTGGGGCCGTCCGTCGCGTTAGCCGATCGCCCGCCGGGCTACGACGGATTTGTGGCGCTGTCTAAGCAGATCATGCAGGGACGCAACCCGAAACAGCAGCAGGCCGTAGTCGCGGTTGTGCTTCAGTCCCTTGTCCCAGCTCAGGTGCTGTGGCTGATTCGTCAGTTGTTTTCACCGACGCAGCTGGTGTGTGAGCTCAATGCCTGGTTTGCAACGCAGCTGTTTGAGTGGTTGGTTGGACCCTGTGATGTGGTTGAGGTAGACGTGCCTGCTTCAGACGGTCTGGATCAGGACAATGTCCGTACCCAGCGCAGCGGCGTTCACATTCAAAAATGTCGTTATTTGGAGCAAAGCCGGTGCGTTGGGCTTTGCGTGAACATGTGCAAGGTGCCGACCCAGCGCTTCTTTACCGAAAAGTTTGGCATTCCCCTGACCATGACGCCCAATTTCGAAGATATGAGCTGCGAAATGGTCTTTGGGCAACCGCCACCGGCGCTGAAGACTGAGGATGTGGCGCAGCACCCTTGTCTATCTGACTGTCCCTCCCGCCACGTAACGGTCGAAAGTTGCCCGCAGGTCACCCCAGTACGGCCATCATAATCACGCTATAGCGCGTCAATCTGGGTACAGTGCTGTGCGATCGCGCTGCTGAGTTGTTCAAGCTGTTGGTGGGTCTGATTGTGCTGTTGTTTGAGGTCACGGTGCTGGTCGAGCTGTTGCTGAAGCTGGCGTTGCTGTTGACCGAGCTGGGTCTCTATTCGGTTTGTCACTGTTTTTGTGTAGGTCTGCAAATGGACCGCCACTGCCCGGTAAGCTGCCGTCCACAGCGTCAGCCCTAACGGCGCTAGTCGCTGCTTCAGACGCTGTTGTGCTGCTGTGGCAATGGTGTCAGGAGCTGCAAACAGATCGCTCGCCCAGTCCACTAATTCCACGCTCCAATCACCGTCGGATACGGTCGCAGGTGGCGGTAATTGAATGTCATCAAGCATTTGGTGTGCCACAGTGCGGTGCCCAGTTTCAGCTAGCGTCGCCAAGGTGTGCCGAAGTTGAGGCAGTGCGATCGCACGCCACTGCTCAAGCTGATCGGTTAGATAGCGTTGAAAGGCCGTTTCAAGATGCTGCTGGTAGGTCTGCCGTGCGGTCGGCGTCAGCTGGTCGGTGAGCTGTAGGGGCGGCCGATAGCGGACAAAGGCTGTCTCGAAGCTGCGTTCCGCCTGGCTCAGGTGATGTTTAAGGCTGTCGGCTAGCTGAACAGCTATGGGACGAGTTTGTTGTTGTATCTGAGCCTCAAGCTGTTCTTTCTGATCGGCTAGGGCCTCAAACGGTGCCGCCACCGCCAGCACCGACTGCTTGAGCCGGTCTAGGGCCTGACTCCTCTGTTGCTGATAGGTGTCAATCCACTGCTGGGTGCTGATGCGAACCTGTTGGCTCAGGGCGGACAGGGGGCGAAGCTGGGCTTGGGTGCGCTGGGTGGACACAAACTCAGTGAGAACGGTGGCCAGCTGGACAAAACCGGCATCTGGTGGGGTGCCCTGAAGATGGTGGCGAAGCGATCGCAGCGCCGAAAGGGGTAATACCTGCGTGGTTGGATCAAAGTCTGGCTCGGCGGCAATGTAGTCCTGCAAGCTTGCCGTAAATACCTGCCGCAGACGGGCCTCAGCGCCTGCCAGCGCGTCGGCATCCTGCGGGTCAAGCAGACTCGCCTGAATCTCATCCCAACCGTTGAGCAAAAAGAAGGGGGTAATGCCTTTGCCGGTGAGGTGCGTGTGGATGTAGCGCTGCTCGGTGAGGGTGCAGGGCTGCACCGCCCGCATGACAAATAAGACGGCGTGACAAGTACTCAGGTAGGTGAGCGATCGCGCATTCAGCTGTTCCGTATCGTTAAGACCAGGGCTATCAACAATTTCTACACCCGTTTGCAGCAGCGGTGACGGGTATTCGATCACCGCCTGGGCGACATTGTCGAAGGCTGTGTTATTTGCAGACGACAGCGTGTAGTGGCGGTGAAAGTCCTCAATTGCCAGCGTTTCAGGTGAACGGCCATGGTTAAACTCGAGGATGACCTGGGCTGACGGCCCGTATCGCAACACCGTAATCACTGCTGTACAGGGGTGGGCGGCACTGGGCAGCACGGTAGCCCCTAGCAGCGCGTTGAGTACCGTGCTTTTTCCCCGTTTAACGTCGCCCAAAACCAACAGGCGTAGGACAGGCTGCTGCAAGCGCTGTTGAGCAGCAGCGATCTGAGCTTGAAGATCTTCTGCCTCACGCAGCAGATCCTGTTTGAGCTGGGAATTCGTTTCAACCTGAGCCGGTAGGGCCCTCTGTGATTCCCTGATCAGCTGCGCTAGATCCTGCACGGCTGAGGCTAAGTCTGTCAGAACAGGCGCTGCGGTCGTTTGGGCCTGGGCCAGTTGGGCTAACGCCTGCTGTAGCGGCTGATCGGTGGTGTGGCTCATAACCTCGACAAGCAGCCCGAACTACACAACGGCGTTGGTCTGCACAACCGTTTCGAGCTGGTCCACGATGGCTGCGCTGTCTTTGGCCAATTGCTGGAGCTGCGATCGCTGCTGCTGCTGGTCCGTCTGCTGGTCTTGCTTTTGCTTGACCAGGTCAGATAGCTCAACCCGCCGGGCGGCAATATCTGCGCTGATGCGGTCAATGGCCTGGGTTTCGTAGGTTTTGAAGCAGTCCTTAACCGCTCGGTAGATTGACTGTTTCTGTTCGCTAGCGACCTGCGGCAGATATTGGGCAAAGGCCTGCTTGGTGGCCTTGAGAAATTCTTGACGGACGTAGGCTGCCTGGGCCGCCAGCACCCCACCCGCCGCAGCGATGACGCCAACAATGTTCAAGAACAAACTGCTAAACATCAGCCCCACCAGCTGAAGCACAATCGACACACACACGTAGACCAGCACCATTTGCAGCACCGACTGCCAGAACATATTGAAGGAATTGACGGCGCTGTTAAGGTTTTCGGGAATCTCTTCAAATAGGTCTTGAATATTGTCGGTCCATACCTTCACATCGTCGGGGTTGTACTTTTGCCCCACAGCGTAGAAGCGTCGTCCCATCAGCTTTTCATGGATGACTTCCACCACTTCGGCATAGGCCACCTGATAGTCGCTGGCGCTATCGTTCAATTCGTCAAAAGCTTGGCCAATCTTTTGCTTGGCGGTAAACTCCCACGCGGCCAGCCGGTCATTGATGTAGCGCTCAAAGGCGCGCTTAAACGCCCGGTAAAACTCTTCTCGCTTTTCTCGCTGCAAAAATTCAAGAAAGTCGAGGTCGGGCTGGGAGTCGGTAAAGTCCTGTTCGAAGGTGTCGGATAGGGAGACCAGGTAAGTTTTGAAATCGTTGGAGAGCTCCGTTGCGGTGCGATCGCAGCTTTCACGGATCAGTTGGCGATACTGGTCGCGAATGCCCTCTAGTCGCTTAAAGTCGCTCTGCACCGACGCCACCTTAGCCTCGATTTCGGCTAGGGAGTCGTCTAGCATGGGCACCTGACGCGCGACGCTAGCCGCCACCGAACGTTGGGCCTGCTGAGTCAGCAGCATGGCGCGGGTCAGTGCCGTCTGGCCGCGTTCCTGCACCAGAAACTGCTGGAGTGCGGTGAGAAAGGGGGCCAGATGCGTCGCCTCTAGCGGAATGCCGCTGATGCGCTGGCGCAGTGCCTCCAGGGCAGAGGTTTCAAACACACGCTGTTCGTAGGTCTCTGGCTGGTCAGCAAAGGTTTCTGCCAGAGCAGTCTTAAAGGTGTCTCGAATTTGGTTTTCGGCGGTTTCAGTGGCGGCATCGTCCTCGGGGTTCACCAGACCTGCCCGGATACGGTCAAACCCGTTGATTAGGAAGAAGACGGGCAACCCCCGCTGGGATAGATAGTTTTTCAGGTAACGCCGTTCGTCTAGCGTAATGGGCTGGGTGGCGCTGAGGACAAACACAATAGCCTGGGCCTCGTTTAGGTAGCCCAGCACCTGCTGGTTACGAGCTTCGGTGTCGTTGAGTCCTGGCGTATCTACGAGCTCGATGCCCGATTCTAGCCAGGGTAGGGGATAGGTGACGACGGCATGGCTGATGTCTGGGAACGCAGCTTCGTCCTTTTCGGCCAGCTGGCGAGCCGTTTCTGGCGGAATCGTGTACTCGCGCTTGAAGGTGTCAAAATCTAGCGTCTGAGTGCGGGGCTTTTCTGACGCTTCGCCGTTGTAGTGCAGGGTCACCTGGGGGATGTCGCCGTGACGAATGATTGTCAGTAGTGCCGTGCAAGGGTTCACATCGCTCGGTAGCAGCGGCTCCCCGAGTAAAGCGTTAAGCAAGGTGCTCTTGCCTCGCTTCATATCACCGAGAACAACAATCCGAAACGTGCCTTGACGAAGTGTCTCGGTTACGTGCTGTACCTGCTGACGGGCCGTCGCGATCGCGCCGTCTTCCCCTGTAAGTGTCGGCAGGACCGCGGCGTCAAACAGCTGTGTCAGCTTTTCTAGCTCGGTAATAGCCCGCTGCCGCTGCTGAGTCAGCTGCTGCAATCCTTGCGAAAACCCTGCCATATCTGACCCGCTCGTGCGACAACGCTGGTTACTTCACCCCAGTATGCCCCAATTTCTGATAGTCGTTGGCGCTGCGTCCAGATCGGCCGAGCGGTAAGGCTGTAGCTTTTGCAGGTATCGCGTGCTGTCGTTCGTGCCCTGTAGAAAACTAAACTTGTATGCTGTAGCTCTCGCTTTAGCCTCTTCTCAGACAATAGGTAGAGGAAGAGGCTAAAGTAAAAGCCTCAGACCGGCCAGTCAAAGTTCTTGGACAACTTTCAAAGCCTATGAATCGCTTTCAAACAGACCAGCGTTGGGCCCGATGGTGGACCTTAGCTCAGCGCTACCGATACTTGCTGATTGCCAACGGGTTGTTGCTGGCATTCTTTGTCTGGATCGCGATCTATGTAAAAGTCGCTGCCCTGACTAATTCCCCGGACCGAGAGCAGCGGTTTCGGGTGTTGGTGGGTCTTTTTCAAGATCCGTTTACGCGTACTCGTCCTTATTTGGGTCTGTTGACGAGCGTGTCTGAGCTGCTTTGGTGCATTGTTGTTGTCCTTTGCGCGACAACGGTCATGACCCTTTGGCGACTGCGACAGCATCGTCACATAAGCAGTCAGTTTCTTCAGGTGACGGGGGTGTTTGTCACTGCTCTACTGCTAGATGAGGTACTGCGGCTGACGCTGTTACTCAATGCAGTGGTCGGCATTCCAAAAATTATGATGTATCTGGCTTACTTGATAGGCGCTGTTGCGATCTCTCTTCGTTTTGGCCGCTACATTCGGCAGACTACCCCTTATGCCCTCTTGCTTATAGCTGGCGGACTGTTTATCATTTCAGCCCTAGCTGATGCATTGCCCCTTATAGGACGAGGCTCCTTAATTCTGCTGGAGGATGGGACCAAACTGCTCGGACTCGTGAATCTACTGGCGTATTTCTGGCAGGTGACTCAGGCTAACCTGGTTACGGCGCTCGAACAGGCTGGTATTGAGCTTCCTGGGAAATACTGAGAGGTGCTGTATTTTTTTTGTGAATTATCTACTGTCAGAGTTAAGGCTTGCTGAAGCACAGAGAATTTGTTTGCGTCTATCCATGAAAACCGTCAGGATTTGGAAGAGCAACATTATTTCATGGAAGGGCTCAACCGCTGCCGTACTGGTACTTGAAGGCAGTAGATGAGGATCACGACCATGGTTGAGGGGTGTTTATGCGAAAGCCAGTTCTGACTATCTTCTACCAATACGATCCTTGGAATGCCACGATTGGCGGCATTCAGTCGTTTATCAATACATTCATCAAATACGCACCAGATACGTTTGATTTGCGAATGGTTGGGACTGGCGGCGACCCGGCTCAGGCTCCAGGACAGTGGCACCCGTCTGAATATATGGGAAAACCCATTCAATTTTTTCCATTGTTTACCCTAGTCAAAGACGATACGCGGGGACTGGTTCCGACTTCGGTAAAGTACACCAAAGCTCTGCTGGGCAATATGCTGGCGTCTGACTTTATGCACTTTCATCGCATAGAGCCGACGTTAGCAACGCGAAGTTGGCCCGGTGAAAAAACTCTGTTTGTTCACAACGATATCGAACAGCAAGTTAGTGCGGCTAAAAACGCGAACTCGATTTTGTGGCAGCGGTTTCCCTCGCTGTATTTCGGCCTTGAACGGTTTTTGATGGCTCAGTTCGACAAGGTGATTTCCTGCAATTCTAATTCAACTCAGTTTTACAGACGTCGTTACCCCCAGTTTGCTGATCATATCGATGATTTCAAGTACGCCATCGACCCAGAGGTCTTTCAGCCTTTATCTGCAGCTCAGCTACAGGTTACCCGCGCCAAGGTTCTACAGCGGTATGAATTAGCAGACAACACTAAACTCATTCTGTTTGCAGGACGTCTCCATCCCCAAAAGGATCCACTGTTGTTAGTTCGTGCGATCGCGGCACTCAAAGATCCCTCTGCCCACCTACTAATGGCCGGAGATGGCGAGCTCAGAGCAGACATTGAAGCTGAGATTGACAAGCTCCAGCTTCAAGATCGTATTACCTTGCTAGGCCCTGTTCCCCACGCCCAGCTAGCGGAGCTGCATCAAGTTGCCAGCACCTTTGTTCTCAGCAGTGTATACGAGGGGCTACCGCTAGCGATTTTAGAAGCGCTATCCTGCGGAACGCCAATTGTCACGATGCGCTCGGGGCATACCCCGAACGTGTTGACACCCAATAGCGGCATTGTTGTCGACGAGCGTTCCCCGGCAGCCTTAGCGGCAGCCTTGCATCAGGTTATTGCCCATCCGGAGCAATACCCGGCATCGGCCTGTACAGGGGTTGCCGCACCTTACCAAGCCGATCAGGTGATTGGCCAGTTATTTGACGACATGTTATCGCGCTGGCAACCTGCGTAACAAAACTCAACCAATAGCGTCATTAATGATGTCCTGTGCCTCCTTTGTTTAGGTTTTGTTTATGCCTTCATCACGTACAGATACGCCGACTGCTCCATCATCGTCGCCTGTTATCTTGGTAACGGGTGGTGCTGGCTACATTGGCTCTCATACAGCTCTAGCCTTAAAGCAGCGGGGTTACCAAATTATCATCCTCGATAATTTGGTCTACGGTCACCGCGAACTGGTAGAAGACAATCTGGGTATTGAGGTCATTCAAGGTGATATTGGAGATGCCGGGCTATTGACGGACATCTTCAATCGCCGAAACGTTGTTGCCGTTATTCATTTTGCAGCGTACGCCTACGTAGGTGAATCGGTCAAAGACCCTGAGAAGTATTATCGTAATAATGTCGTTGGCACGCTCACCTTATTGGAAACTATGCGGGCTTGCGGCGTTGATAAGATTGTCTTCTCTTCAACCTGCGCAACCTATGGCGTCCCTGACGCTAATCCCATTCCCGAAAGCCAGGTTCAGCGGCCTATTAACCCCTACGGGGCTAGTAAGTTAATGGTTGAACGAATTCTGCAAGACTTTTCAACAGCGTACAACATACGATCGGTTGTCTTTCGTTATTTCAATGCCGCAGGTGCTGATCCTCAAGGCCGTCTGGGCGAAGACCATGCGCCTGAGACTCATCTCATTCCGCTGGTACTGTATACGGCTTTAGGACGGCGTCAGCACATCAGCATCTACGGTACCGACTACCCCACCCCAGATGGTACGTGCATCCGCGACTACATTCATGTTAGCGATCTAGCGGATGCCCATATTTTGGGCTTAGAGTATTTGCTCAAGGGCGGTCAAACCGATGTCTTTAACCTTGGCAATGGCAATGGTTTCTCTGTTAGAGAGGTCATTGATACGGCTCGACAGGTAACTGGGCGAGAGATTTCTGTGGTTGAAGATGAGCGCCGTCCTGGCGATCCGCCGACGCTTGTGGGGAGTAGCGAAAAAGCTCGTCAGGTGCTGGGCTGGCATCCCCAGTATGCTGATCTAACTCAAATTTTGACCCATGCTTGGTATTGGCACCAGCGCCGCCATGAAAAAGACCCCTCTACTTCAAAACTGCCCTTGGTCGGTGCCTCCGGAAAGTAATCTTCTATTCACCTCCGGATACAACACAGCACTAAAAGCACTACTGCTGCAGCTAAAGATGCTGATTACCTCTCCAGCTGCACCATAGGGCGGCAGTGGCCGAAATATCTAAAGTAGGGTCGAAACAGATACAGCAGGCTGCCAAGTTACAGGAGCCCTGAAAAACGGTCGAATACGTTCACCAACCTTTCGATTGCTGTAACTTTATGAGACAAATGGCTCAAGCTCTGTTCCCTGCAGCGCTTTCTCCAACTGGGCGAAGTTGCTGACAAGTTCAGACAATCGATTTGAGTTCTGTTTCTTCAGCGGTGGCTGTAGATAGTGCGTCTCAGGCGTGACGCCAATGAAGTCTAGTAAAGATGTCTTGATCTCTGACCCATTGGGCCCGACGATGTCCTCATAGGTTAGGTCGAGGTAGCCTTGACCTGTTACTTCTAATCGTTTTCGAACTTGGTCAAAGTATCTGTCATATCCCGAACTCCAGTTGAGCAAACGTTTTGGATCGACTGTGACAGAAATTTTAGGGCTATTGGCTTTTTTTTCATAGAGATCCCACACACCCGTTTTACGAGCAATCGCGCGTGATACGTAGCACTTTACTTTGTTGCGACGGACAAGTAGTACTTTCTTAACCGCGGGGTCTTCTAGTACAGGGACCGCCGCATTTGGGATATGGGTCGGAAACAGGTTAAACCCAACGGCCTGTGCTCCAAAATCGTGTTGCCAGAGCTTGGCCATGAAGCGTTCAGGCGAAGCGTTACGGGCCCACTTAGACCCCAGACCCACTTTCCCATTAATCAGTTCCAGGCGAGGTAGGGGCTCATCATCACCCAACAACTCATGAAAATCTTTGGCGTAGTAAATCTTTTGAGGATTAAAGACCTCGTGATGACAAAGAATATCAGGATGCTGATTCAGCATGCTACAGAGCAAATTACTACCACTGCGAGGGAAGTTGAAAATGACAAACCGTTTAGGCAACGCCTGTGTACGAACGGATAATTTACTTAGTGCCTGATGGTAGCGTTGTCGGCTCAAGTGTTGAACCAGAGGGTTTTGCATCAACTGATAGATCATAGCTTTGATATTGAAAGGGTTTTCGGCGCATCAACAGACGAGAAGCTTTGAGAAACAAACTGCTTTAAAGCAAAGTTATAGATTTCTGTATCGATTTGCTAGATTTCCTCAATTGGCTCTAGAAATTCATTAGATAGAATAGGACTTTGATAGGTTTCGATTTCGTTTTGTTCCACTGACCAATACTCAATGAAAAATCATAGCGCTTGCGAACCTATGTTGAAAGAGTAGGATAGCCCGTCGAATAGGTGATGTCATGCTGCCCCTTGATGGTTTGCCCCTCTAGGGCGAACCATTGATTTCGCCTCCATCAGAATGCCGCGAGCATCTAGGTTGCAAACTAAGAGACAGCTGTAGCTTGACACCAGCACGATTACATTAATCCATGCTGGTAGCCAAATGGCCCCAATGGCAGGCAGACTGGACGCCAGTATTAACCATGCTGTCAAACGATAATCAGGGGAGCCGCAGATTAGGCGTAATGCCCGATGGAGAAGAAAGTAGGTTGGAACAGCTAGAATCTCAGCCAGACCATAGCCCCAAACGCCTAGACTAGGAATAAGGAGTAATGCAGATAACCACAAGACAACTACATAAGCGGCATTCGCAAGTATGATAGCCCTCACCCTTCCTATGGCATAAAGCGTTGCGCTATGTAAGTCAAAAACGGCCCCAACCAACGTAGAAAGACCAATTAACGGGACCAATCGAGCACTGGGCAACCATTCGGCTCCAAAAAACATCGGGACTAGCCACGAAGCCACACTGGCAAACAACCCACAAAACAGGCCAATGGTCATGGCTTGATAGGCCATACCTCTGGTGATAGCGCGCCGCGTTGCATTGGCGTTGTCAGTTAACTTTGCCATGATGCTCATTGACATCCTTTTCAGAACATTGCGCAACAGCATCACTTGTCTGACCATTCGTACAGCTATATTGGCGATACCAACCGCCTCAATGCCAGCAAGACGGCTGAGTAGAAGCGGAACAACTAGACTCCGTAGATTGAAAAGCCAACTTGATAGACTGTAACTGACGCCATACCTCAGGGCAGGGGCCAAATAGCTGACTTGCCAGCGCCATTGCCAGCGTACGGGTTGAGACCAACGAGCCAAGACCATTAGCATAACGAACTCAAGCAGTGTCCCAAAGATAGGCCCCCAATAGCTGCCGTACAGTACAACAACTGGAACGGACAACAAGTAGTTCGTAGACTGGGAAACCGATTCAATGATGCCAACCCGATCAAAACGTAGATTACGACTAAGCTGGCTCATAGAGACGTTGCCAATTTGGTCTAACCACAGTGCGGGTATCAGTACTCGCAGCAGGTCGGTAACCTCAGTACGGCCGATCCACCAGCCGAAAGCGGGAGCACAGAGCCACAGTGTTAGACAAAGCAAAACCCCACAGGTGCTGTAGAAGGCAAGCACTTGCTCAGCATCGGTGGCAGTGGCTTCGGGCTTACGGATCAGATAAACGCCTAAGCCCATGCGCATGGTCCAGCGAAAGAAGTAAAAGATGCCCAGGCTAGCCGACACCAGCCCATATTTCTCAGGCCCTAGGATACGGGCAATAACCAAAATGCTGACCAGTGAAAAGCCCGAAGTCAAGAGCTGTTTCAAGGTCATGTAAAATCCCCCTCTGAGAATTTTCTCTTTAAGCGATGTTGAGGTAGTCATAAGGGGGGAGTCCTGCCTATTTACGAGCCAGCGGCTCTAACGAAATGAAGGGGATGAGTCAGTCGATGTTTTAACTGCCTTAGTGACAACCGCACTTGGTTGTAGCCATCGAGCCCAAACCAGCGAACAAGCGCGATCGCAATTTCTAACCGAGCGTATTGACTGGAAAGTCTAACTTCAGGACAGTAGTTTAGGGCTTTGCGCTTAAATTCCTGAGCTGTTTTGTAATCTCCTTCTAAATTCTGTAGAGCTTTCCATGCAATACAGAGATAAACAAAGGCATAGCCACGCGATTTATATTTTTGACGATTAGGCGGTGCCGTAGAGAATACCTTGTCAAGGATTGCTGTGAAACTATCCTCCATCTTCTGCCACTTACGCGAGACATTGTTTTCATGGAACCGATAGTAAACCAGTGGTTCTTCAATGACCCGAAAAGGAAACTTATCAGCAATCCGGAGCCACATCTCCCACGTCTGCGCGTAGGGAAAGTTTGTATCAAACAGCCCCACAGACTGGAAGCATAGACGCCGCACCATTGGATTGCTACCGCACTCCGTCAAGTCGTGCTCAATCAGCTTGTGCCAGACATCGCCATCAGCAGAGTTACGACAGGTCTTACCGTGTGGCTTACCCTGTTCATCAATGGTAGTGATCCAAGAATAGACAAGACCTGCCTTTGGATCTTCGTCCAATAGGCGTACCTGTTTTGAGAGCTTTGTCGGATCCCACAGGTCATCTGCATCAAGGAACGCTATATACTCCCCGCGAGCATGACGGATCCCCGTATTACGTGCGGCAGCACTACCGGCATTACTTTGGAATAAAACGGTTACACGTGGGTCTCGAATCTGTTTTGCCCAGTCACGAATTCCATCATGACTACCATCATCGACAATAATAATCTCGTAATCATAAAAGGCTTGCTGGAAAACGCTTTCCAGCGTCTCCGGCAAATACCTCATAGAATTGTAAGCAGGAATGATAATCGATACTTTAGGTACAACAGAAGCCATATTCAAAGGTTATTGAGCCTGGGAAGAGTGCCAGTCGAAGCCAACGATTGCAACAAATGAAAACCAGTAAAAGAGTAAAGCTGTGTGACTCCAAACGTTGTCAGCCACCATCCCGACGGTCATAGCAACTAAGACTGAGAGTAACGTCCATGCAAGCTCACGCTGGGGCAGCGTAGATAGTTGTGAGGTAGATATTCGAAATAACCTAACTACACTTGCCCCCAAGAGTGAAAGGAATGAAAGAAGACCAATGATGCCGCCCTCAACTAAGGCACGCACATAGTCGTTGTGGGCGGAACTATTGAAGTGCGTTAGATAGCGCGGTGAATCAAAGCCGTACCCTAACCAGGGATGCTGACGCCAAGCATCGAGAAGAAAGGTCCATTGTTCCAAACGCCAGTAGAAGCTATTAATAGTGGTCTGCCTGAGTAGAATTGCTCTAGACACGTTTAAATCTGGATTGAAGAACGGCATTTCAGTAAATAAGGCAAGACGCTCTCTCCCAAACTCAGTACTTCCAAACATAATTAGTAGTAAAAATACGAAAAGAAAGCCACCAAATAGTTTTGGAAGTGTCATTTTCCCGGCGATGAGCATAAAGGTCAACACGACCACCATTACCAAACCTACCAGAGCTTTGGTCTGTGTAATAAAGAATATCAAAACTGCCAGCAAAGCCAACCATGGCCAACGCTTCTTTCGATGGGTTACCTGCCAATAGGTTAAACCTATAAACAAGACTAAAAAGGAAGATAAAACACTTGGATGCCCAAAAGTTCCATTGATCCGGGAAGCACTCTCAATGTCGGTGAAGGCAATACCCCGACGACTCAAAAATGCAGGTAGAGCAGATTCAGGCAATAAAAGCTGCAATGTTGCTGCCGATAATGGCAGCAACAAACTGTAGTAAAAAGTGGTCACTATTTGAATTGGCGGCACTTTCCCCTTCAGCTGTAAAACCAACAGGTAAACCATAAGCCAGGAGAATAGCCGTACCCATTCTCTCAAGCTCACCATAAAATGCTCAGGGCCTAGCCCCAACCCATCTAATGGCAACAAGATAACCCAAATTGTCTGAAAGGCCGTCCAAGCAGCAAATAACCAAAAGAAACGGCTAGTGTGTACTCGTTGCCCTGTAAGGATGGAAACTGCAACATAGGCCAGCGTGAGCAAATCTATGCCCACAGCAAACATAGCAGGCACCTGCTGAGCAGAAAAAATATCAACAGCGCTCCTGAGAACGAGCAATGCTATAACCGTGTGCTCAAATTTGAAAGAAAAACATAGTAGAATTGCTCCAGTAAAGAGTACAGGAAGTATCAAAATAGCGTTACCACCAGCAACCCATCCTAAGACTGCGCTTAACGCAATACCAAAAATGAATATTGCCCAAGTAACTGGAGATTGAAGGGAAAAGCGACTCTGAAATAGCATAGTTCTTAGCTGCGTTGCAGCATGACACCCAATCGATACTGAACAATAGATAAGAGATCCTGCAGGCTACGCTGAGATGATCGCTCTACCTTAGTCTCAGACTTGGCCATTGCCCTGTAGAGTTCGATTCCTTCGGTGTTAAAGCTAGAAAGCCTTTCAAATAGTTCGTAATCAGCATGATAGAAACTTAGAATATCTGCCTTGATAAGTGAAGGGATATCATTAGCGGTGATGCGGCTGAGGGATCGATTCTTCTTAGGAATTCTTATAGGGCCCAAATTTAGAACGTCTTCAACAATGCTGAAGTCTTGGGCAAAGGTTTCCTGAT
>CAWUKV010000132.1:0-16138 GCA_963923025.1 uncultured bacterium | reverse complement strand
CCACTGCCGGAACCAAGTGCCTGCCGGATCTAACACCACAAAGCGGTGACGCACAGACTGCTTCTTTTGTAGCAGGTGGGTCACGAGAGTTAAGGCTTGGGGACCTGCCCCCACAATTGCAATATCGATGCAGCTAGGCAAAACAGCAGACACCATAGAATTCTAGAATAAAGCCAGGCTTTGATAATGATTATCGTTTTATATTGTAAGGTATAGCAGCACGTGGAAAGGTGTTGCTGCAGCAGCCTTGCTCGTTCGCCTGGATAAACAAATGAAGGGATTTGGCATATGCAAAAAAGGCCAGTGCCGTCTAAGAAACACTTGAGCGAGTTCTGAGAAGGGTTTTAAGGAGAATTTTAGATGTTAGCTAACTACGACAGCGTGCCGGTCACTGTCTTGACGGGTTACCTAGGCGCAGGCAAAACCACACTGCTCAACCGCATCCTCACCCACGAGCATGGCAAGAAGGTGGCGGTGATCGTCAATGAATTTGGCGAAGTGGGCATCGATAACCAGTTGGTGATCGATGCCGATGAAGAAGTCTTTGAGATGAACAACGGCTGCATCTGCTGCACGGTGCGGGGCGACCTGATTCGCATTATTGGCAACCTGATGAAGCGGCGCGATCGCTTTGACCATCTAGTCATCGAAACTACCGGACTAGCTGACCCGGCTCCGGTGATTCAGACCTTTTTTGTGGATGACGAGGTGCAGACCCAGGCGCGGCTGGACGCGGTGGTGACTGTGGTAGATGCCCGCCACATCTGGCAGCATTGGGAAGCTGACGAAGCGGTCGAGCAGATTGCCTTTGCTGACGTGATTTTGCTCAACAAGACCGACCTGGTTACCGATGACGAGCTGGCCGAACTGGAACAGCGGATTCGGGGGATGAATGCGATCGCAAAAATCTACCGCACCCGTGACGCCCAAATCGAGATGGATGCGCTGCTGGGTGTCAATGCCTTTGACCTGAACCAGGCACTGCAAATTGACCCTGACTTTCTCAACGAAGACGCCCACGAGCATGACGAAACGGTGGGGTCTATCGCCCTGGTAGAGTCAGGCGAACTCGATGGCGAGAAGCTGAACAACTGGCTAGGCGAACTGCTGCGCGACCACGGCCCCGATATCTTCCGGATGAAGGGCATCCTCAACATGGCCGGTGAGGACGAGCGCTTTGTTTTCCAGGGCGTTCACATGCTGTTTGACGGACGCCCGGATCGGCCCTGGCGACCTGACGAAGCCCGTAAAAACGAGCTGGTCTTTATTGGCCGCAATCTTGAACAGCTCCAGCTTGCCGAGCGCTTTCGGGCCTGTTTGGTGAGCGCCTGATGGTGAGTCAGAAGTCTAAAGGACGGGCTAAGGCCAGGACAGCCCTAACGCTGCTGTGGCAAACCACCCTGCAAGACTATGTGACGGCGGTGGCCTGGTGCCCAACGGGTAAGCGACTGGCGGCTAGCTCTGCTGCCGGAGAAGTTGTTCTTTACGCCCCCAAGAGCGGTAAGGCCACCGTTCTACAGACGGCAAAGGGAGAATCGGTAGACGCGATCGCCATCTCTGCTGATGGCCGGTTTTTGGCGGCGGGTGGGCAGTCTGGCACCGTCTGGATTTGGCAGCTTCAGGGTGACGATTCGGACGGACCAGCAGATCTTGCTCCTATTACAACCCTGCCCCATGCCCGCACCTGGATTGATTGTTTGCAGTGGCACCCCCGACTGCCCTTGCTGGCCTTTAGTCTGGGGCGCTATGCCCAGGTTTGGGATGCAGCCGCTCAAACGGTGGTGACCACGCTGAGTTTTGATAGCTCTTCAGTGCTGGATATGGCCTGGCATCCCTCAGGAGAACTGCTTTCCTTAGGGGGTAACCAGAGCATTAAAACCTGGCAACGGTCAGACTGGGATGACGACCCAGAGGTGCGAGAGATTGGTGGGGCCAGCGGGTCCATTGCCTGGTCGCCGGATGGCATCTACCTGGCCTCGGGCAACAACGACCGTTCTGTGATGGTTTGGCCCCCAGACGGCGATTACCCCTGGCGCATGACGGGTTTTCCGGGCAAGGTCCGGCAGCTGGCTTGGTCGCGGCCACTCACCAATAGCGACGCCCCCCTACTCGCTTCGGTGTGCGGTGAGGGCATTGTGGTTTGGAGAAAAGCAGCAGATTCGAAAGAAGGCTGGATACCCCAGGTTTTAGATCCCCATGACGGGGCAGTGCGGGGGCTCGCGTTTCAACCGGACAAGCTACTGCTGGCGACCGCCGCTGAGGATGGTCGCCTGTGCCTGTGGTCTAAGGGTAGTCGGCTGGCTCAGGTTCTGACTGGGGTATCCGCTGGGTTTTCTTGCTTGGGCTGGTCCCCCCAGGGCAGCGCTTTGGCTGCTGGCGGTAGTCAAGGCGAGCTCATAGTGTGGGTCGGGTCGATGGCAGGACAAGGGTTTAGGTAAGCTGACGGGACAAATTAATGGTCTTCGATGAGCTAGCACGCATGTACGAGCTGTTTCAGCTGCCCTTTATGCAGCGGGCGCTGATTGGGGCCGTTCTCACCGGGCTAACAGCAGGTTTGATGGGCAGCTTCACTGTCGTCCGACAGATGTCTTTTTTTAGTGATGCGCTAGGCAGTTCATTGTTTTTAGACATTAGCTTAGGCATTCTTCTAGAGATTAATCCCACCTGGATTGCGCCACCGATAGCGGCTTTTTTAGTACTCGTGGTGGTGTGGTCTTTGAAACAGGTAACGCTGTGGGCAGATACGATTCTCAGCATTGTCTGCTCGTCATCGCTGGCTGTGAGCGTCATTTTTCTCAGCCTGGGAGGCAGCACTCAAAACAACCTCAGTCAGCTTTTGTTTGGTGATGTTCTGGCGGTGCAAAGTGCGGACTTAATCGTCGGCGCTCTACTTCTGGCGGCGTGTGTGCTGTTTCTGGGGCTGACGATGCGATCGCAGCTCTTGCTTATGCTGAACGAGCCGTTAGCCCGGTCTCGCGGGGTTTCGGTCTCGACCCACCGGACAGCCTTCGTGGTTTTGCTGGCTTTAGTCGTTGGTGTATCTATTCAAGCGGTTGGGGTTTTGCTAATCAGCGCCTTTGTTGTGATTCCGGCCTGTACCGCCTGTAGTTTGGGTCGTACTTTTACTCAATACATGGTCTTCTCGGCAGGTATTGGTGGGCTCAGTGCTGCCCTGGGTATTGTCACATCGGCGCTGTTTGACCTGCCCTCAGGCCCTAGCATTGTCACGGTTCAGTTCGCAATTTTCATGATGTCTGTTTTCCTGCCCAAGGTTCGCGCTGTAGCGGCTTAGCCTTTTCGCGCATGGCTATAGGAACACCCTGCTGGACCGCACCACTCATGGCAAGGCAAAGAATCAAACGAAACGTAGCCTGGTTAAACAGCTGTTTAAGAAAAAAGTCGCGAAAGGATTCTGCAAGGCACTAGAATGATAATCGTTATCAAATTTTGGTGCGGCCCATCATTCTCATGGCTTCCCCTTCCCTTGCGTCTCCGTCCATTGTCTCGGCCCCTTCTACCTCGGATAGCTCAGTCTCTGCTGACGTGGTGTCCAATCCTGCGCCTTCTGATCCTGCGCCCCGGCCCCATCGCCCCCGGCGGCTACGTCGCACAAAAGGACTGCGACGCATGGTACAGGAGACGGTACTCACCGCTGCTGACCTGATCTATCCGCTATTTGTGATGGAGGGTGAAGGGCAGAAGGTGGCAGTACCCTCCATGTCGGGGTGTTTTCGCTACTCCCTAGACCTGCTGATAGAGGAGGCTAAGTCGGCCTGGGAGCTGGGTGTGGGTGCGATCGCACTTTTCCCCCTCGTTCCCGACGCACAAAAAGACAACGCAGGTACAGAAAGCTATAACCCCGATGGGCTGATTCCCCGTGCGGTCCGGTCGCTGAAGCAGGCGCTGCCCCAACTGCTGGTAATTACAGACGTGGCCCTCGACCCCTACAGCAGTGAAGGTCACGACGGCATTGTGCAGGACGGGAAAATTCTCAACGATGAGACGGTAGCCGTGCTGGTAAAGCAGGCGCTGACCCAAGCCGAAGCGGGCGCTGACATGGTCGCCCCATCGGACATGATGGATGGCCGGGTTGGAGCCATTCGCAAGGCCCTAGACGCAGAAGGGTGGATCAACGTGGGCATTCTCGCCTACTCGGCAAAGTATGCCTCGGCCTACTACGGCCCATTTCGGGATGCTCTGGAGTCTGCCCCCAAGTTTGGCGACAAAAAGACCTATCAGATGGATGCAGCCAATGCGCAGGAGGCCCTGAAGGAAGTTGATTTAGACATCGCAGAGGGGGCAGACATCGTCATGGTAAAGCCTGCCTTGGCCTATCTGGATATTATTTGCCGCATCAGGCAGCACACCAACGTCCCTATCGCGGCTTACAACGTCAGCGGAGAATACGCCATGATCAAGGCCGCTGCTGAGCAGGGTTGGATTGACGAGCAGGCAGTAATGCTAGAGACCTTGACCAGCATTAAGCGGGCTGGAGCAGATGTGATTTTGACCTACTTTGCCAAAGAAGCGGCGCGGCTGCTTCAGGCTCAGTGAGAAATCAATGCGGGGATGTTCCGGTCACAACTAAGACAAGATTGAATCATGACAATTTTGGCTGAGCTAACGCGCATCTACGAGCTGTTTCAGCTGCCCTTTATGCAGCGGGCGCTATTAGGGGGTGTCTTGACTGGGCTCACAGGAGGCTTGATGGGGAGCCTTACGGTGGTTCGGCAGCTTTCGTTTTTTAGTGATGCCTTGGGCCATTCGGCACTGCTCGGCATTAGCCTGGGCATTTTGCTGCGGGTTGACCCTGGCTGGATTTTGTTACCCTTTGCGGTGGTCTTTGCGCTGGTGGTGACCTACTGCCTAGAGCGCACGGGGCTATGGACCGATGCGTTATTGAACATCATCTATTCTTCTTCCCTAGCCGTTGGCATCATTGTCCTCAGCTTCAGAGAGGGTTATCAGAACAGCCTGCATCAGCTCCTATTTGGGGATATTTTAGCAATGAAGGGGGTGGACCTGATGCTGAGCGGGCTCCTCTTGATCGGGTGTGTACTGTTTTTGGGGCTGACGGTGCGATCGCAGCTCCTCTTAACCTTGAGTGAGCCGCTGGCCAGGGCTCGTGGTGTTTCGGTCTCGGCTCAGCGAACGGCGTTTATTGTGCTGCTAGCCCTAGTCGTTGGTGTTTCGATCAAGGCAATTGGTGTGTTGTTGATTAGCGCCTTTGTGGTGATTCCGGCCTGTACAGCCCGCGCCCTCAGCCGCACCTTTAATCACTATATTTTGACTTCCGCTAGCATTGGCGGGCTAAGCGCAGCGCTGGGCATCGTGGTGTCGGCGGTGTTTGACCTGCCTTCGGGGCCCAGCATCGTTACGGTACAGTTTGCAATTTTTATGCTGACACTGCTCATGCCGAAGGTCCGCACTGCGAGCCCTTAGCTAATGCACATCCAGCCTATGAGCCAGATTATCGACGCAGTACCCAGTCAGTACCCCAACAAGATTCTGTGCGGCCATCACAATATTTCGTCTCGCCTACAGGTCATGAAAATCACCAACATTCCCCACTGGTCCTTCGAGCGAGTTATCTTTCCGGGCGAGATCCGCCTTTTTGAGGCGGTGCCAAAGGCCATCCTCGAAATCTACGACGGAAATGGCGTCACGACCGTGCCCTGCCAGCAAATTTCCTGCAAAACAATACAGTTGCAGACGTTTCCGAACTCTAAATGATGAGATCTACCATGACTACCTCAACACCTGCCCCATCCGAATTGACACCCAAACGAGGTATGCCAGTCACCATCATCACCGGCTTTCTCGGCAGTGGAAAAACAACCCTGCTAAACCATATCCTCAGCGACAATCAGGACTGGAAGGTTGCCGTCTTGGTCAATGAGTTTGGCGACATCAACATCGATAGTCAGCTGCTGGTTTCGATGGATGAAGACATGGTAGAGCTAAGCAACGGCTGCATCTGCTGCACCATCAACGACGGCTTGGTTGATGCGGTATATCGCGTCCTCGAACGAACCGACCGGGTGGACTACATGGTGATCGAAACCACCGGAGTTGCTGACCCACTGCCGATCATTCTGACATTTTTAGGTACAGAACTGCGGGATTTAACGCGGCTAGACTCCATTATCACCGTTGTTGATGCAGAAGCCTTTACCCCTGAACATTTTGAAAGTGAGGCGGCGTTAAAACAAGTCACCTATGCCGATATCACTATTCTGAACAAAACAGATCTGGCGTCTGCCGAGCAGCTAAAAGACCTGGCTGATTATATTGGCAGGGTCAAAGCTGGCGCTAGAATCCTTTACAGCGAGCAGGGTCAGGTTCCCTTACCACTCATTTTAGATGTGGCATACAACAATCCTGATGCCTATGCCGACTTAGTAAAGGAAGAAATTGAACAGACTGCTCAAGATCGTCACGAGCATGGGCATCACCAGCATGAACACCATGAACACAATGGACACCATAACCACGGGCATGACCACCACAAGCACGAGCACCACCATCACCACTCGCCTCATCTAGAAAATGATGGGTTTGTGTCCATTGCGTTTGAGAGCGATCGCCCCTTTCAGCTCAACAAGTTTGAGCATTTCCTCAAAGAAGAACTCTCACAGGATGTATTTCGGGCCAAGGGCATTCTCTGGTTCCAAGAAAGCGAACTGCGCAACATCTTTCAGCTCAGCGGTCCCCGGTTTGACCTCAAAGGTGAGGACTGGCAGACGCCCCCTCGCAACCAACTTGTTTTGATTGGGCGGCATCTCGATGCGGACCAACTTCGACGACAGCTCTCGGATTGCCTTGCCTAGTTCCCAGTCTTTCAGCATGGCTGTCGTGTGCTGAAGGGACGTGATGGTTAGAGACCGGTCATCGCGCTTTACCCAAACGACAACTGTTTTACCGTACTACACTCAACCTATCCATGACCTTTTCCATTACACCCGACGATATCCGCAAGCAGCCCATCCGTACCCAGGTTGAGTCGCCCGTTTCTGATGAAGAAATGCAGCAGGCGGTGCGCACGCTGCTGCTGGGCTTAGGCGAAGACCCCGACCGCGAAGGCCTGCTGGACACACCCAAGCGGGTAGTCAAAGCGATGAAATTCTTGACGTCTGGCTATCACCAATCGCTCGACGACCTGCTTAACGGCGCCATCTTCCACGAAAATACCGACGAAATGGTGCTGGTGCGCGACATTGATCTGTTCAGCTCCTGTGAGCACCACATTTTGCCGATTTTGGGACGTGCCCATGTGGCCTACATCCCCAACGGCAAAGTAATTGGCCTTTCGAAGATTGCCCGCATTTGTGAAATGTATGCCCGTCGCTTGCAGGTGCAAGAACGGCTAACTCAGCAGATTGCCAATGCCCTCCAAGGTCTGTTGCAGCCTCAAGGCGTTGCCGTTGTGGTCGAAGCCAGCCACATGTGCATGGTGATGCGCGGCGTGCAAAAGCCGGGTTCTTGGACGGTGACCAGCTCTATGCAGGGGGTCTTCTCAGACGATGCCCGTACCCGTCAAGAGTTTATGGATCTGATTCGCCATCAGCCGGTTCTTCGCTAGCGCGTCCCACCCGGAGGCCAGTCTACGGGTTGGCTTCCTTCCCTTCACCTCCTGCTCGCCTATGCCACTCGCCACTGATTCGCAAAAGCTACCCGTGACCATCATCACAGGATTCTTGGGCAGCGGCAAAACCACGCTGCTCAACCACATTCTCGAAAATTTTGAGGATTTTAAGGTGGCGGTGTTGGTGAACGAGTTTGGCGATATCAACATCAATAGCCAGTTTTTGGTAGCCGTTGAAGAAGACATGATCGAGCTTACCAACGGCTGCATTTGCTGCACCATCAACGACAACCTATCCGACGCGGTATATCGCGTGCTAGAACGACAAGACCAAATCGACTACCTCGTACTAGAGACTACAGGCGTTGCCGATCCGCTGCCGATCATGCTCACCTTCTTAGGCACTGAGCTAAGGGACCTCACTCAGCTCGACGCAGTAATCACGGTTGTAGACTCTGAAACTTTTGACCCCAACGTTAACTACGAAAGCGACGCCGTTATTAGCCAAATCAAGTATGGCGACATCATCTTGCTCAACAAGGCAGACTGTGTACCCGAAACAAAATTGCAGATACTGGAAAACCACGTCCACACCCTCAAGGAGAAAGCCAGAGTACTGCGGGCCAATCACTGTCAGGTGCCGTTATCGCTGATTCTCAACGTGCAGCTTGCGGATGTGGATGTGGCACAACAGGATAAGTCTGCCACATCGGCCCAGCATTTGCGAAACGATGGGTTCACATCGATATCGTTTACAGGCGATCGCCCCTTCGCCCTCAAAAAGTTCCAAGAATTTCTCACCTACCGCATACCCACCAACGTCTTTCGGGCTAAGGGTGTGCTGTGGTTTGAAGAAAGCCCCAAACGCCACCTGTTTCAGCTCAGCGGCAACCGATTTTCCCTGGACGATAGCGAGTGGACTACGCCACCAAAGACAGAAATGGTGCTGATTGGCCGCCAACTTGATGTGATCGCTCTGATGCAAACTTTAAACAACTGCTTGACGGGGTAACGCGATCGCACGCTTACCTTGCCAAGCAGTTGTACCTGCCCCTCGTTAGCCAAGGTTAAGATAACCCTTCAAATCAAGAACGATTATCATTTCTGCCCTATACTCACATCCGTGCATCTTTTTAGGAGAATTATGTCTCTAAATGTAAGCGACGCAATGGTCCATCAGGCAACGCTAGGCACTGTAGACGAGGGCGACTTTACCGACGCAATTCGGAAATCTCTGCCCTATGCCTGGGCAATTGTTGAGTCTTTGGCAGCGCGTGTTTACCAACAAGGCGAACCCTGGGCTGACCATGCCACCCCACCGCCGAGCGAACAGGCGAGGGGGCAGCTGCTGCGAATGGTGGGCGGCGATGCCATTCGGCGCACTGTTGAGCAGCACTTTAAGGTCAAGCTAGCCTTTCAAAACTGTCATCGACTCGCTGCTTTTCGGCCCGATGCCGTGACCTCCCCGGCCTATCTGGATTTCATTTCTGTTCGCAGCCAAATTCTCAATCAAACCCCTGAACTGGTGGACTGCTAGACGATCAGAATTCGGAATGCTGAGTTCGGAATTTGGAAAGGTTCTAATACTCCCAGTTCCGAACTTTATTTTTAGAGAATCGTTTCGCTACGGCAAAGATTTAACCCATGTCTGATTCTGACACCCCAAACATTACGCTTGTTGCTGGCCCACCGGGCATCGGCAAAACCACCTGGATCAGCCAGTTCCTAAGTGCTGCCGACACGCAGCTAGGCTACCTCTATCCAGGTGTCGGGGCAGAGGCCGTTGACCGGCTCAGAATTGGCTATCGCTTTCCGCAGGTGTCGGTACTTGAAGAAGCCGAAGCCCCAGCCCTACTGATGAATCTGCCTGAATCAGTTCAGGTCTACATAGAGCTGGGGTTTCACCTTGACTTAGCAACATTGCCTCTAAACGGGCTACCCTGCCGCCGCGTTGCGGTTGTTCCGCCTAACCTAGCCGAGTCCGAATGGCACGATTGGGCCGACGAGGTGGTCTTAGGCAACCAGATCAAAATCCCGAAAGAAGACACGCTACCAACCCTATGGCGTGCGCCCCTGACAGGGCAAGTGTTTGACCCACCAAGCCTAGACGAACTCTTAATTGAGATAACCGAGGGGGCCTACGGCAAGGTTTCTCGTTTGAAGGGAATCTTTGAACTGCCAGATGGACGCGCTTTTCATGTGGATTTCGTCGATGGGATGCCGGGGTTAGAATATACCGAACTGAAGCTGCCGCGCTGGTTGGAGGGTCGCCCCAGTCGTCCGAGCGGGTTAGAAGTGGTGGGGCACGACTTACAACAGACCCTGATCAAAGAAACGCTGCTGGTGACCTGCCTAGCTGATGAGGTCTTGGCTCACTATCAGCGCCAGTATCGGCAACATTACGAACAATCTGAAAGTACACCCAATATAGGAGCGGCAGTGGCATGAAGCTAGCGGTAATATCCTGCATTCACGGTAATTACGAGGCGCTCAATGCGGTGCTGTCTGACATTGATTCGCAAAAGGCCGAACAGATTTATTGTTTAGGTGACTTAGTGGGCTATGGCCCCTACCCCAATGCGGTGGTCGAGATGATTCGCTCGTTAGACATTCCCACCTGTCAGGGCTGTTGGGATGAAGACATTGTTGAGGGCTTAAACGCCTGTGAGTGCAGCTACCCGTCACAGCTGGCAGAGCAGCGGGGACGGATAGCCCACGAGTGGACTAACGAGGCCATTCACCCAGAGGTGCGAGAATACCTGGCGACGCTGCCCATGACCCTAAAAAAAGATAATTTGTGTTTTGTACATGGTAGCCCCAATAGCCAGCATGAGTACCTGCTGCCTAGCATGGACGGCTTTGCAGCGCTAGAGCGATTGCTGAGTGCTGATGCAGATGTGTTGTTTTGCGGTCATACTCACGTCCCCTACGACCGACGGCTGGAAGACGCCGCGCTGTCAGTCAAGGTGGGCGCCAGTGGCGAACCCCTACAGCAGATACAGGTGCCGCTAAAGCGCATTATCAACGCGGGTTCTGTCGGCGAACCCCGTCACGGTCGGCCCAACGCCACCTACGTGATTTATGACACTGACACAACAGATGTGACGCTGCGGGAAGTTCCCTACGACTACCAAAAAACCTGTGAGGCCATCCTCGAAAAAGGGTTGCCACCGATCTTCGCATGGCGGTTAGCGCGGGGGATGGAGTTTGCCGAACGGGCGGACGACCCGAGCCATGTGTGTGAGCGGTAGCGGGTTCAAGTAGACATCAACAGTTTTAAACAGTCCTGGGAGAGCACGCCAGTGAGATGGGCAATTTTGAGCGGCATTGAGGGGAATCTCCCCGCCTACGAAACGGTCTTGAAGGACCTGCAGCGACTGCGGCAGCCCGTTACCGAGCTGTACATTTTGGGCGATGTTGTAGGCTTGCAGGGCGACAACGAGGCGGTGATTCAGCGGCTGCGATCGCCTAAAGCAGGGGAACTAGAGCCCCAAGTTTGTGTGGGCTGGTGGGAAGAGCAATGCTTTAGTCTGCATGGGGCCAGTGCGGTGCCGGACGCGCCGGAGCTGATGGCTCTGGTTGGGGGCGATGGGGTTAAAACGCTCTGGGAATCGGTGTCGCGTGATTCAGTGGGGTGGTTGCGATCGCAACACTTCGGCTTCCACGAGCTAGACTGCCTGCTCATCCACGGCAGTACCGCAGGCTATGCCGACGAGCTAACCCCAGAGACCTCAGCCATCGAGCTGTGCGATCGCCTGATTCGTGCCGATGCCAACAACCTCTTTTGCGGACGCTCGGGCCGCACCTTTGAGTGCTGGGTCACGCCCAGTCACCTTACCTCCACCGTCACCACCCTAGACGGCCCCCAAGCCCCACAGGACCAAGGCAAAACACCTCGCCGCGTCATCGGGGTTGGCTCCGTCGGACACATACCCGGACAGGCTACTTATACCCTGTACAGTCCAGGCAGCAACCAGCTCTCTTTTAGAACTGTAAATTACGCAAAGCCCAAAGGGTTCGCCCCTATCCAACAAAAACGAAAGAAAATCTCTTCGCCAGTTTAGGCTGCGATCCTACCTGTCAGGGGATATCTACACCTTTAGCGGTTTTCCCTCTGGCGTTACATCAGTCTGGCACGACTGGCACAAACCGAAAAATTCTAGGGTGTGGTAGTAGACCGCAAAAGCGTTGACGGGCTGAGGCGGGAGATTGAGACCCACCAGCGGACAGGTTTCTAACGGGAAGGACTGACCACAGTGTAGACAGGTCAAGTAGTGCCGGTCTTGCTCAACGGTGTTGTAAAGCGTTTCGCCATTCAGCGTTGTGCGGTGCTGCACTCGCCCCAGTCGCTTCAGGGCATCCAACGCCCGATAAACCGTTGCGAGCCCAATCCGCTTGTGCTCCCGCATCTGCGCGTACAGTGCCTGGGCAGAAATGGGGTGCGACTGTTGGCGCAGGGTGGCCAACACGGCGGTTTGAGCTGGGGTGTAGTGGGGCATGTTGGCACTTTCTTAACTTATCTGGTAGATCCGTGCAGTCCAGATTTACTTCTGAAAAAGTGGGGTAAGATATTCAAAACGATAATCGTTATCGTTTAATTATGCCATTTCAGTTCAACGAGCTAGCGCAATTGTTGATGTTCGAAATGTGCTAAGCCCGTAGCGGTTACCTTGCCCCGTCATGTTGAGGACGTTCTATGAAGTCTATATTGTTCATTCCCTCTTCGAATCGCTTACAGCGGTTCTCTCTTGCGGCTATGGGTGCGATCTCGCTAGGCCTCGGCGGCTGTACCACCCCTGCAACTGATTCAGCAATCGAAGCCGATATCGCGAATGCTGAAGGCGTTACAGAGCCCTCGCTACAGGTTGTTACCACATTTTTACCTATCACCCAGTTTACTAACGCTGTCGCGGGCGATCGCGCTGAAGTCACTCAGCTTTTGCCAGCCAATGTCGGCCCCCACGACTTTCAGGCCAGACCGAGCGATGTTCAGGCCATTGCTAATGCCGACGTCCTAGTCAAGAACGGCCTAGAACTAGAGTCTTTTCTCGACGATATGGTGGAGAATGCCGAAAATCCTGGACTGGTTACTATTGACACCAGCGAAGGAATCGCTACCCTTGCCAGCAGTGGCGGGCATGATGACCACGGTCACGGCGCAGAGAAAGCCGATGGTCATGAAGACCACGATCATGGCGAAGAAGCGCATGACGACCACGAGGGACATGACCACGGTGAAGAAGGGCATGACGATCACGGGCATGAGGAAGAGGAGGTCCACGCCGAAGGCGAAGATCATGCTGAAGACGCTCACGCCGGTCATGACCACGGCGAGTTTGATCCCCATGTTTGGCTTGACCCTAAGCGCGCCGCTGAGCAGGTCGAGAATATTCGTGATGGCCTGATTGCGGCTGACCCCGAAGGGGAAGCCGAATACACGGCCAATGCCGCTGCCTTTATCGCCGAACTCGAAGCATTAGATACCGAAATCACTGAAAAATTAGCTCCCTTTGCTGGGCAGACCTTTGTTGTTTTCCACGACTTCGCTGCCTACTTTGCTAACAGCTATGGCCTAGAGTCTGAAGTGCTAGTTGGCTTACCCGAAGAAAATCCCTCGCCTGATGACGTAAAGCGAGTGATGGAAACGGCAGAGGCAGAAGGGCTCAAAACTATTTTGACCGAGCCTCAGTCTGGCGCTTCCTCGTTTGAGACTATCGCCCAAGATTTGGACATTGGCGTCAGCGAGTTTGACCCGATGGAAGTGGGTGGTCCTGAATCAACCGAACCGGGCTATTATCTGGAGACCATGCGCGAAAATGCTGAGAACTTAGCTAGTGGATTTGATGCATCCCAGGCTTGGTATCCCTTCAGCACTCCTCAACCGGTAGCCTTAATACCGTTAGGGCTGAGTCTATAGTGCGACGCCCCTAACAATGGGTGAGGGCAATCGGCGCTATTGCCCTCAGCATCTGCCCTTCTGCGCCCCAGCAGGAGAACCGTCAACCCCTTAGCCCCGTCCTCTTTTGGGAGAAGGGGTTTCGGCCTATATAGAGTCTTTTGCTAGGAGAAAACAGTTGAGCGATCCGGTTTTAGTGGTGCAGGACTTGACCGTCTACCGAGAGTCTTACGCCGCCGTACAAAATGTCTCGTTTACGGTGCCCGCAGGCATGGACACCGCCATCGTAGGACCTAACGGAGCCGGTAAGAGCACACTAGTTCAGGCCATCTTGGGCATCTTGCCGCGCCGTTCAGGGGATGTGTTTGCCCTAGGGCAACCTCTGTCTGCCAACGGCAGTTTGCCTGCTGCGGTGCGAGAACAAATTGCCTATCTACCCCAAAGCTTTCTGTTTGACCGGCGCATTCCTATTACGGTGAGAGAACTCGTCGGACTGGGCTGGGACCGGTTGGGTCTGCAACTGCCTTGGGTGGGGCAGCGGGCACGCCATCAGGCGGTACGAGACGCTCTAACACGGGCCGAAGCGTGGCACCTGCGCGACCAGCTCGTGAGTGCGCTGTCAGGTGGGGAAACCAAGCGGGTACTGCTAGCCTACTGTCTGGCCCGGCCCCGGCGATTGCTGATTTTGGACGAAGCGCCTGCGGGGCTAGATGCCCGTAGCGAGGCCGACTTTTACCGGCTGCTACATCAGCTTAAAAAAGAGCAGGGCTGGGCGATTTTGCAAATCTCCCACGATTTAGATATGGTACGTCAGAGCTGCGATCGCGTCCTCTGCCTCAACCGCACCGTACTGTGCGAGGGGACCCCGGACCACGCCCTCAGTCCCGAGACCCTATCGTTGGCCTACGGCCCCGACTTTGTTCGCTATCACCATTCTTGCCAATCCCGCACTGACTCACGATGACGCTTCAGACTGAATTTATTCGTGTGGTCGAACTATTTCAACTGCCCTTTATGCAGCGGGCACTGATGGGTGGTGTCCTGACTGGGCTGATGGGGGGGCTCATGGGTAGTTTTACCATCCTGCGACAGCTCTCTTTCTTTAGCGATACGCTAGGGCACTCGGCACTGCTCGGCATTAGCCTTGGATTCCTGCTCGGTCTCGACCCCTCTTGGGTGCTGATGCCCTTCACAGTGCTATTTGCGTTAGGGGTTACCTATTTTCTGGAACGTGCCGATCTTTGGACAGACGCGCTGTTGAATATTGTTTACTCGGCATCTCTAGCCATTGGCATCATTTTGCTGAGTCTGCGAGAAGACTACCAGGTTGGCATTAGCAGCCTGCTGTTTGGCGACATTCTGGCGGTACAAAGGGGAGATCTGATTTTCAGCGCGGTCCTGCTGGTGGTCTGCGCCCTGTTTATTGGACTGACGTTGCGATCGCAAATCCTCCTCACCCTTCACGAACCAATGGCAATCTCGCGCGGCGTGGCTGTCTCAGCGCAGCGAACAGCATTCATTGTATTGCTATCGCTTGTCGTTGGTATTTCTATCGAAGCGGTAGGTGTTTTACTGATCAGTGCCTTTATCGTCATTCCTGCTTGCGCAGCCCGCCTGCTCAGTCGAACATTTACCCAATACATCTTGATCTCTACGGCGCTAGGTGCTCTCAGCGCCATCCTTGGGATGGTTGCTTCTGCCCTACTACAGCTCCCTTCTGGACCCAGCATCGTTGCCGTTCAGCTTATTCTCTTTTTGCTGGCAATCGTCATTCCCAAGCCCCGTAGCTGGAAGCCCATTAACGTACTCAAGAAGCCCTCTGTAAGCGGATGAGTCAGGTCGGCATTCAATTCTAAACTGCTCTAGAACGAACTGTTATTGGTTGATGTAGCGGTCGTATTGTAGTAGCCAACCGCCAGATCCGTCAGGACAAGGCTGCCCAGTCCTTTTTAGGGCCATTTCGTTTTATACCAAATGGGATCACCGTACTCGGTGTCCTAACGTCAATGGCGCTAGCTATATATCGGCAGAAGCCTCATCGCACAGCAGGTCAAACGAGGCGCAAGTTCCATGCAGTTGAAACTTCCTATAGAACGTGTTTTGGAACATCTATTATCATTCAAATCTAAATGATAATAGATGTCAATTAAAACTCCAGCAAAGTTTGTGCTATTGACCTCAAACCACCCTATAGTATTGATATATGAGGACTCTACAGCCTTATATGAACTTTTAGGATTGTGCTTTCATGCTGCGATAGGTTCGTATTAGTGTTCACCCCGAAGGCATAAAGCCACAAGTTGCCTGATCATTTGCCAAAGCTATGACGTTACCCTCCCCAAATCGAAAGCTAGGTTGGGGATTGTTAGTCCTATCCCTGGGGCTACATGGTGCGGCACTGCTGCTGCCTATGCGTCCGCTCAGCACCCTGCAAATACCAGAGACGGAACTGCCGCCACCCGAGGTCATCCCTGTGACACGGCTGCCCGCGGTGACCTTACCAGAGGCAGCTCCACCAACCGTTGCACCAGCACCTGTGCCGCCACCTGTTCAGCAGCAGCCTGTTCAGCCCACCGCTCAAGCGCCTGCACCCAGCCCAGCTCCCCAAGCGCCCATCGTTGAAGAAAACGTAGTCGAGCAGCAAGAAGAGCCAGGGC
>CAWUKV010000131.1:0-16251 GCA_963923025.1 uncultured bacterium | reverse complement strand
ATGCCCCATCATTGATTAACCTGGATCAACCTACCGGACAACCCCCTGCGTCGTAACTTCAACAGAAGGACATGAGGGATGATTGGAGTGTCTAGCCTGAAGCGGGTAATGTCCCTGTAAACTACCCGCTTCAGGAAAGGGCAAGTAAGATTACGACGGCTAACACAAGTTACTTGGAGACACTACTGCTGGACATACTTCTGATGGATGCACTACTGACAGTAGCCCTTCGCTGCGTCCATCAGAATGGCCCCACAAAAATTAGTGTCTTTTGTCGTCACTTCGTACAGCCGAGCGTGGCGCAAATTGGCCCCTTCCAGATTTGCACCGTTTAAGTTTACCGACTCTAGCCGCGCCCAGCGGAGGTCGGCATTGCGCAAGTCCGCCCCAGCCAAATCAGCATTGGTGATGCGAACGGCCCTCAGCCGACAGCCTACGCAGCTTTTGGTTAGCTGCAGCGAAATGACCCGTAATGGTGTCTGTGCCTGGTGTAGGAGCAGAATGATCAGCGCAAGGCCAAGGACTCGAAGTAGCTTCATGGTTAGCCTCTGGAGATCCTTCTATAATCCACCTCAGGACAGCCAGCGGCGGGTAGCAGTTATTAAAGTTTATGCGGCTTCGACTTGGGACTGTCCTAGTAGCTGCTTCATGCCATTCAAGAAGATGGGTAGCTTGAAGGGTTTAGTGATGTAGGCAATTCCGCCAGCATCCAGTCCCTGCTGAATCCTTTTGGAGTCACCGTCAGAACTGAGAAAAATAACAGGAATATTTTTATGCTCTTGCAGGGTTTTGAGGTGCTTGCAGGTCTCAAATCCGCTTACCTCTGGCATGTTCACGTCCATCAAGATCAGATCGGGCATCAGCGCATTGGCCATGGAAATGACGATGGTACTTTGAGCTGTGGCATGGACCTCGTAGCCCTCTCGTTTGAGCAGTCGGGTCAGCAGCTGTAGCGTACGAATGTTGTCATCGACCAGCAGAATTTTAGAAGACGTGGCCAATGGTAGATACTTGAATCCCAATAGCCAGTAAATTTTCTCTTCAGCGGCCTTTATCTCAGTCTCGTACATCGAGCCCTGAGCGGATAAGTTCTGGTGAACGAGTGCTAGCTTTTCTAGCTCTTTTGCGGCAAAATCAATTTCAAGCGGCTCTATGTAGAGGCTTTCAAGTACCTCATTCAGGTCGTTGAACGAATCGGCCCGTACTGCAGCACCGGGCATGACAACCGATTTTAGGCGGTGCAGGTTGCGACGGAGTAATTTCCCAAGGTAGTAACCCGTAGCAGGGTTAAGAAACTGATGGGTTCCGTGATCGAGGGAGGATGGCGTTTCAATCATGAGAGATCTTTAAGCACGTAGACAAAAACAGAACACGAAGATTTCCTGATAGTCTGTCCTGAGGAGGGTTGTGGAGCTGCGAAGAGTAAGACGGGGTTCGGTTTCCCTCTCTTCAAACGCAGAGTACTCGATAATCCACAACCTGGCCCTAAGTTAAGTGCGGGTTGCGATAGGACTTGACGGGAAGTCCCGAAGTGTTATCTTGTACAAGAGTCTGGACATTTGAGTTGCCACAACAGATGCTAGATGGCGCAGCATGTACCAAATTGACAGATAATAATTATCAAATTTGATAAGCCGCGACAAATAGGCCATAGAGCTTTCTAAAGCTGGTGGGCTGTAGTGATTAGCAATTTCTACCGTTGTTCGCACCAAGTACAGCAACCCACAATAAGACTGGCTCAGTTACGAGTAACGAATTGCCCTGCGCTCAAGGAACGGTTGTACTCAGAGGCTCAAGCAAGTGACCCAGCCCATGCCTAAAATAGGCATTTACAGCTAACACAGTATAAGTCTAGGAAATGTGATGTCTGGTTTTCTTCCGTGGATCTATGGATAAGTCGGGAAAATCAGCCAAAGAGCCTATAAACAGATACAGATGATTAACTATCACCAAACAATAGGATAGACCCAGATAAATTCTCCAAAGCTTGGGTGGTTACGTCGCTCACACTCAACCCGCCTGCGGTGCGTCGTCGGATCGATTTCAAAATTACTAAATCCTGATCGAAGGCCAGTTCTGTGATGGTCTGAACGACGTTGTCAGCGCGACGTGTGTCTAGATGAATCTCTGCTGCTAAGGGGAGTAACCACTGCTCCAGGGTTTTACGGAAGGCCGCAATCATTGCTTCGTCTGCAGAATAATCATAGACGTGAAGCACGGTCACCACGGCATTGCTCTCTTCTGCTAGCAGGGCTGCAAAGCGGATCAGGTTCAGCGTTTGGGCTGAGCCGTCCTTAATTGGCAACAGAATGCGTCGGATATCTTCGGGGGGATGCAGTAAGCGAACGACGGCAACCGGGCAGTGGGCTGACCAAAACACGCTATCGAGGACGCTGCCAAAGAGCTGCGATCGCAACCCCGACTGCTGACTCCAGCCCATCACAATTAGGTCGGCATCTTGTTCTCTAGCGCTGCGGCAGATGCCGTGGGCAACGTCGTCGTCTAGCCGCAGCAGCGGCTGGATGGGGACCGATAGGGTGGTGCCGATGTCTACCGCTTCCTTGAGTCGGCGTTGACTGCGCACAACCGCCTTGGTCACCTTGGGCTCGCCCAGATAGGCGCGGGCTCTGGCAATGGAGAGCGGCATCACCCGTCCGTTCTCGTGGTGGGCCAGCAGGCTGCCCAGCGCTAGCAGGGCACGCTCCGTCTGCGGGTTAGCGACTGGAATGATCACCGTGTAGGGGGTGGTGCGCTCGGGTTCAGGCTGGGGCGCTTCTACGGCAGCGGCATCGATGGCTGCAATTTCGGCTTCGGCTGCCAGGGTGCGGCCCCATCGGGCGGTCAGCACCGGCCCCAATACCGACGTCACCAGCATCAGTACAACAACAACGTTAAAGATGTCTGCCGATAGCAGCCCTGCCTGCACCCCGACCAGTGCTGCTGCTAAGGTGGCAGCCACCTGGGGCATGGACAGCGACCACATCATCAAGGCGTCGAGCCAGCGGTAGCGAAATAGTGACTTCACCACTGCTGCCGCCAAGAGTTTACTCAGCAGCAGCCCTAGCACGATCGCTAGCGTTAGCAGTAGGTTTGCGCTGAGTGCGCCGACTAGGCCTGCTACGTTCAACAGCAGCCCCATGTCCACAAAAAAGAACGGGATGAATAGCGTACTGCCCACAAACACAACCTTTTCTTCTACTGGGCTGTGCTGTAGCACGTCGTTGACGGCCAGACCGGCCAGAAATGCGCCGACGATTTTGTCGATATCAATCACCTGTGCCCCAACCGATGCCAGGAAAACCACCAACAAAATGAACAGAAACTGGTTGCCCTCATCGTCTCCGGTGCGGCGAAAGTAGTCTTTGCCCAGGCGGTCTACCCCGTACAGGACCAGCAGTACGTAAATCGTCAGTGAGCCCAGCTGACGGACCAGGGAGATCGCAGAAAAGTCGCCGCCGTGAATAGAGACGCACACGGCCAGCACCAGCAGCGCGGCAATATCGGTGAAAATCGTTGCGCCCACCGTCGCCGTCACCGCCCGGTTTTTCGCCAGCCCCAACCGGCTAACGATGGGGTAGCCCAGCAGCGTATGGGAGGCCAGCAGGGAGCCCACCAGTACTGCCGCATTCCACCCCAGACCAAAGACACGGGCGATGCCCATCCCCGTAACCAGGGGGATAGCAAAGGTGGCAATGCCGTAGGACAGGGACTGCTCCTTGGTGCGGCGAAACTCGGCCAGGTCAATCTCTAGCCCCGCCACAAACATCAGATAGATTTTGCCAATGTCCGAAAACAGCTTCATCGTTTCGGTTTCAGCATTGAGCAGCCCCAAACCGTCTGGCCCCAGACACACCCCCGCCACCAGCAGCCCCACTAGACCGGGCAGCCGTAGCCGCTCGAAAATGGGCGGAATGACCAAAATGGCCAGCAGCAGCAGCGTGAAGGCCAGTAGCGGGCTGAGGGGGCCGTTGGACGGGAGCTGAGCGAAGAGGACGGGAAGAGGAACCATTGCGATCGCGCGTCTAAACCGCGCCGAGCTGCTGTCCCTAGAGGGTACGCCAATTCTGTCGTCCGCTATCAAGCACAGACATGACCTATCTGACGGCTAGCCTGTGGTCCTGCTGCGGGGGTAGAGCCAGCGGTAGAACAGTCGAGTCACCCGCGGCATCACCACATACACCAGGGCGAAGACCGTCAGCGTGGCGAAGACCAGCGATTTTAGCAGGGGTGGCAGGGGCAACACTGGCCCCAGTAAACGACCGATAATCTGGCTGACCAAAAAGACCGCCGCAGAGGTCAGAATTGCCATTTTGTAGCGTTTGGGGGGCTGCTGCGCTGTCTTCCCCGGCAAAGTGAACCAGGTTTCGAAGCCAGTGAGTACCTTGATGTTTTGCTCTTTTTGCACCAGTGGCTGAGCCCGCTCAAGCCAGGTTTGCCGCTCGGGCGAGTCCATCCATCGCTTGAGATTGCGATAACAGTTGAACTTGAGAATGATGGCGTACTCTGGGTGAGCCGGGTCGTGGGGACGCAAAAAGCTGACGCCGGAATGGCCTTCAAAGGTGCGAGACACGGCCGAAATATCGCGCAGCCACTGTTCGTAGGCGTCGATCTGGTCCGGTTTGACCAAGTGGGTGATGACCGCAGTAACGATCTGCGGCGTTCCTGGGGTATCGGCACCGCTGATATCCTCGCTGCGCATACTGCCGCTGCTCATGCGCCCAGATCTCCAAAGTATTCGCGAAAGCCGACGATTTGATTGCCCTGCATGGCAAATGCGATCGCGTTGTGCCCAGCGTAAGGCTGGCCTGCATAGTTCCCATCTGACTCAAACTCAAAGATCACCCAGCCGTCGCCCACTGAGACATAGTCGGGCGCGTGCAGCGTCAGCCGGTCCCCTGCCGCCTCATGGTCACGGCATTTGGCAATCATCTGTGCCCGTCCGTCCGCGCCGCAAAACTTGCCCCGATGCGTCCCCATCGGAAACCAAAACTCCATCTCGTCTGCCAATAGGGCAATATAGGCCTCAAAATTGCCACTGGACCAGCCCGCGGCAAAGCAGTCATAGGCTTGGCGTGCTGCCGTTACCAGGTCTGCCATAAATAAAAGACGCGTTGTGCGCAAACAGCACCCAAACTATATCGAACTGGTCCAGGGCGCGAACGCCTGAGCCGTGAAATTATGTTGAGCGTCTAAAGCGCTGGAGACGACGCTCGATGTCTGTAGTTGTAGAGCCTAACCCGGCATGCGATAGCCCATGCCCCGAATGGTTTCGATCAGCTGACTGCCCAGCTTTTTCCGCAGGTAGCCCACATAGACATCCACCACATTTGAACCGGGCGCATAGTCGTAGCCCCAAACATGGTCCAAAAGCTGCTCACGGCTCATCACCTGATTGGTATGGCGCATGAAAGTTTCCACCAGGGTAAACTCACGGGCCGAGAGTTCAACGGGTTGATCCTTCACCGTAGCGAGGCGCGTGCGCAGGTCTAGCATCAGCTCGCCGTGACTCAGCACCCAGTCCTGAGCGTCGGCCTGGGGCGGTCGGTGGGTGCGAATGCGGGCACGGATGCGGGCCAGCAGTTCTTCGAACCGGAAGGGCTTGGTGACGTAGTCGTCGGCCCCCAGCTCAAAGCCCGTGACTTTGTCCTGCACGTCGTCACGGGCGGTGAGAAGGATGATGGGAGTGCTGCAGCCCTGGCCGCGCAGTTCTTCTAATACGCTCAGCCCGTCTTTACCGGGCAGGCACAGGTCAAGGACGATCAGGTCAAAGGTATCTTCTAGCGCAAGGGTGATAGCCTCGGGGCCAGTTGGTGCGATCGCAGTGGTAAACCCGTTCGCCTTCAGACCCTTCTTCACAAAGGCCGCCACCCGTGGTTCGTCTTCAGCAATCAGAATGGAGCTCATACGCCCGCCACCTCTCGCATTCGGGGAACGGGGGATAGCAGATGGGGCACCCGTTCTGGTACACGCGGCAGCACCAGGGTAAACGTTGCTCCCTCACCGGGCTGACTCTCCAAACTAACCTGTCCCCCATGGGCCTCAGCAATAGCCCGCACAATCGATAGACCCAGCCCCGATCCCTCTGAGCGGCGGTAGGTGTGCTGCACCCGCGCAAAGCGCTCAAAAATTCGGGCCTGTTCCGTTTCCGGCACGCCCTCGCCCATGTCTTGTACCCAAAACTCCACCCAGCCCTCCCGACTGCGGCACCCCAAGATAATTGGGTCGGTGGCATCTGTATGCTGGGCAGCGTTGCTCAGCAGATTTAGCAGTGCCCCCGTCAGCCGCTGGTGGTCGGCCATAAGCTGGCCTTCTGCCTCAATTTGCAGTTGCCAGTCGCGTTCGGCCAGGGTCCCGGCCTTGTCGTACAGCGCCTGGGTAAAGGCAGAAATGTTGATGGTCCCAAACTGCAAGAAATCTACCCGTTCTGCCTTCATCAACAGCGATAGGTCGTTAACCAGGCGGCTCATCCGGTCTAGCTCATTCATGACAATATCTAGCGTCTCGGCCTGTTCGTCGGGGTCGTCTCCCATCAGTTCTAGATGCCCTTGGATTATGGTAATTGGTGTCCGCAGTTCGTGACCCGCATCGTTGATGAAGCTGCGCTGGCTGTCGAAGGCCGTTTCAAGACGGTCCATCATGGCGTTGAACGTGGTCGTTAGCTCTGCCAGTTCCCCGGTGCCTTGTACATCAATGCGTCGACTCAGGTCCGATTCAGTAATGCTGCGGGTCGCCGCTGCCAAATCCTTGACTGGGCGCAGCAGCCGCCCTGTGCCCAGCCAAGCCAGCAAAAAGGCCAATGCAATCAGGCCAGAATCCACCTGAGCAAACACGTAGACCCCTTCCAGCGCCTCTCGCCGCTCTCCCGCCGAAAGGTGGGCAATCACAAACTGCCCCCGCTGTTCGCCCGCTACCCTCAGCGGTTGTACCACATATAAGATATCGCCCGCAGCCGAATCGCCAGAGGGTAGACTATCGAACCTATAGTCTGATGTTGCTAACCAGTCCGCCACAGCGGCAGAATCCGGGCCAATCACGGGAGGAAGCGCGGGCGGATTGATGCGCTGAATCTGACCGTCGAGGATGAAAATGAAAAAGTTATCGTCTTCAGGGACGTAGTTAGAGATAAAGTCACTGGTTACCGCTGTTAAGTTGTCAACAGAGGGGTCGGGCGATTGCTCCCATTCAACATAAATCTCTTGAAATTCTTTAATCTCTTCGAGTAAGTCTTCCTCAACCCGCGCATCAACTCTGCTAAACAGCAGCGCCCGAAATATGGGAATCGAAAGCCCCACTGCGGTCAGCATCAGCGCTGCGTAAATCAACAAGATGCGGGTACGAGCTTCCTTTAAGAAACCGATTTCGTAGCGTCTCACGCGAGTCCTCTCAAGCAAGATTGGCAGTGAACACGGCCATCGAGCAAAGTCACTCGGCAGCTCGTCGGATAAACAGCTAGCGATTACTGAAGCTAACGATTACTGAAGCTAACGATTACTGGCGGAGGACAATATACTCAGGAGCACACCTACTGGGTTGGAAGCGTTTCTCACTTGACTTGACTCGCTCCATGCAGGCAGAAGCTTGATAGAACAGCAGGTCACGTGAGGCCCAAGTTTCAATCGGTCTGAAACTTGCTATAGGCCCAACTTCTTCAGAAAATAGAGCTGTTCCGTCCCCTACCCTACACCGCTATGCCATTTAAAGAAGTGTCCTTATATTAGGGCGTTGGGAACGCCGCCCAATTACGCAAAATAGGCTCATTTTCACCAAAACCGCAGCAGATTAGCATTTTCATTCAGTGCTTCATCTTTCAAAAAAGTTTGATAAAAACGCCGATGCCTGGAGAGCCAACGGTTGAGGCAGCTTTTTGAACGTCCTTCATGAACGTCTTCTCATCTGCTACCCAGAGGTAAGAATCCTGCCTAATTCGCCTACCCTGCAGGGATTTTAGGCATTGGCCAGCCCCTTCATAAGAACTTTCTCATGAAAGGGCTCTAACGTCTGGTTCATTGCTGTCTTAACCCTGCCGCAGACAGTAGGGCTGACACGTTGAGCTAGGAGCTGCATCCCATGAAAGTTTGCGTCATTGGCACCGGGTACGTTGGACTGGTAACCGGGGCCTGTCTAGCCCACATCGGCCACGAGGTCATCTGCCTCGACAATAACGCGGCCAAGGTGGCCACTCTCCAGTCGGGGCATTCCCCCATCTTTGAGCCGGGACTGAGCGAGCTTATGCAGATGACGATGACCGAGGGGCGGCTATCGTTTACCACCGATTTAGCTGCGGGCGTTACTCACGGTGAGGTCATGTTTATCGCAGTTGGCACGCCGCCGCTGCCCAACGGTGAAAGTGATACCCAATTTGTAGAAGCAGTCGCCCGTGGCATCGGTCAGCACCTTGCCAGTGGGTATAGGGTGGTGGTCAATAAATCTACCGTCCCAGTGGGCTCGGGCGACTGGGTGCGGCAGCTGATCTTAGACGAGCTGAGCCCCACGTCCGACGCCACCTTCGATGTGGTCAGCAACCCGGAGTTCCTGCGAGAAGGCTCGGCAATTTACGACACCTTTAATCCCGAACGCATTGTGCTGGGGGGCCACAGTCGCAACGCCCTCGCCCTGATGAAGCAGCTCTATGCACCCATCGTCAGCCGCCAGTTTGCTGACGAACCAACCCTACCGCCAGTGCCCGTGGTAACCACTGATCTGGCCTCGGCAGAGACCATCAAGTACGCGGCTAATGCCTTTTTGGCAGCGAAGATTAGCTTTATTAACGAGATTGCTAACGTGTGCGATCGCATTGGTGCAGATGTGACCCAAGTGGCTCAGGGCATTGGCCTCGACAGTCGAATTGGTGAAAAGTTTCTCCAGGCAGGCATTGGCTGGGGGGGCTCTTGCTTCCCAAAAGACGTCTCGGCGCTAATGCACATTGCCCGCGACTACGGGGTCGAAACCGCCCTGCTAGATGCCACGATTGCCACCAACCAGCGTCAGCGCTTGCTTGCGGTCGATAAGCTCCAACAGACGTTAAAGATACTCAAGGGTAAAACCATTGGCCTACTGGGGCTGACCTTTAAGCCCGACACCGACGACCTGCGGGACGCTCCGGCACTAGACATCATTCAAGAACTGGCGCGATTGGGGGCCAAGGTGAAAGCCTACGACCCAATAGTGACCGCCCTGCCCAGTGAGATTCCGGTGACGCTGACAACCACCGCCACCGACCTGGCCTACGGCTGCGATGCGCTGGTGCTGGTGACGGACTGGCAAGAGTTTCAGGCATTAGACTATGCCGACCTGGCGGGCTGCATGAACCACCTGGTGATGATTGACGGACGCAACTGTTTGGACCCGCAACAGCTTGAATCAGCAGGCTTTTACTACCAGGGTATGGGTCGCCCCAGTGCCGGGCAGATGACTTGGCCGGTGATGGCGGCGGCGGCTTAGATTACATTTTTCTGTTTTTTAGACGGGCACAGCATGCTGTGCCTCTACGGACCTTATTGTCCCCCTTTTGGAGACCTGTTATGAAACTGATGGTCTACTCTCACGATGCCTTTGGACTGGGCAATATTCGTCGGATGCTGACGATTTGCCAGTACTTGCTCAAGACCTTGCCCAATGTCTCGATTTTGGTGGTGTCAGGCTCTCCGGCGCTGCACAGTCTACGGTTGCCTGAAGGGCTAGACTACATCAAACTGCCCTGTCTGGGGCGAGACACTGAGGGGCAGCTCACGGCTAAGTATCTCAAAAGCCTGCCCGAAGATGTCATAAGGCTGCGATCTCACCTGATTCTCACCGCTGCTGCTCACTTTCAGCCCGATCTGTTGTTAGTGGACAAAAAGCCGGAGGGGCTGCGGAACGAGCTAAGGGAGACCCTAGGCTACCTCAGCCGCCACTGCCCGGAGACGAAGCGGGTGCTGCTGCTGCGCGACATTCTTGACACACCTGAAGTGACCATTCAACAATGGAAAAAGAACAGCTACTACCGCATTGCGCAGGAACAGTACGATCAACTGTGGGTGGTGGGCGCCAAAGAGATTTTTGACCTGCCCGAAGCGTACCGCTTTCCCCTACCGCTGCGACGCAAGGTCCGCTTTTGTGGCTATCTAAACCGAGAGCTAGGACGAGTGGCACGTCCGGTGCTACGGCAACAGTTGAGGGTACAGCCCGACGAGCCACTGGTGGTGGTGACGCCAGGGGGCGGCGGGGATGGCTATGCGGTAATTCAGACATATTTGAGTGCGATGGCGAAGCCGATCCGGAGGACCATCTCAGCTCAATCCCGCCCGCCCAAAAGTGTGATTATCTCCGGTCCCGAAATGCCGGAGAAACATCGGCAGGCCCTACACCAGGCTGTCCAGGCTCACGCTTCTGTGCAGCTGCTGGAGTTCACCGACGACCTGATGAGCTACCTGAACGCGGCAGATACGGTCGTGGCGATGGGCGGCTACAACACCACCTGCGAACTGCTTACCCTACGCAAGCCCGCCATCCTGATTCCCCGGACTCGCCCGGTGCAGGAGCAGTGGATCCGTGCCCAACGGTTGGCCCAGCGGGGGCTGCTCCAAGCAATTCATCCCCGACATCTGACGCCCCAGCGTTTGCTTACGGCCCTGCGGGTAGCGCTGCAATCGCCACCACCACCGGCCTTTCGGCTAGATGGGTTGCCCCGTGTGGCCGAGCTTACCGAGGCGTTGATGCAGCGGCCCGTGCCGTCGGTTATGAATCGGGGGGGGGCTCCAGTGCGGCTAGAAACAGCTTAAACACATTTATCTAAATCAATCTCTTCTTAGAGATAGGGCAGGAATCAGGTTCATATTCATAAAAGCCGCTCTCACCGTGGGATAAGCGTCCCCGCCTGCCCGGTCAAAGAACGGTTCAAGATGGACACCCTGTAGGGAACTGAAGGCCCAAAAACTGGCTCAAGGGCGGCCAAGATAGCCACCCTACAGGAGAACAGAGGCCAAAAGATAAAGGCCAAAAAGACAATTTTTTCTACCGCTTTTCAATAAACCGCTTCTAAATAACGACACAAACACTAAAGAACCCATCATGCGCCCCACCATCGGCTTCCTGGTCAAAAACTATCCCAAACTCTCAGAGACCTTCATTCTCAATGAGATTTTAGAATTGGAGCGCCAGGGAATAAACTTGCACATCTTCTCGCTGCGCAAACGCACCGACCGCCGCGCCCACCCTGGCGTCGCCCAGGTGAAAGCACCTGTCACCTACCTGCCGACGATGTTGCCTAACTTCGACCCAGCGGATGAGACGCTACTCATCGAGACCCAGCTTCAGGCGCTACAGCAGGATGCGGCCACCTACTTTGACGCCATGCAGTTTTACCTCAGCCGTCAGGAAGACCGCCGCCTGCACGAGTTCATGCAGGGAATTTACCTGGCAGACCAGATGCGGCAGCTGAATATTACCCATCTGCACGTTCACTTTGCCAACGTGCCCACCGCCACCGCCGAGATTGCCCAGTTTTTCCACCCGATACCCTACAGCATCACCGCCCATGCCAAAGACATTTACCTGAGCGATCCGGCCGCGCTGGACCGGCGCATGGCTAAGGCTGAGTTTGTGCTCACCTGCACTGACTTCAACCGTCGCCATCTCGAAGGCATTTCCACCTCTCGCACGCCCATCCACCTCTCTTATCACGGGCTAGACCTAACCCGCTTTCAGCCGCAGCCCAGAACAACCTCAAACGAGGTGCCGCTGATCCTCAGCGTGGGCCGTTTCTGTGAGAAAAAAGGTTTCCCCTATCTGCTAAAGGCACTGAGTATTCTGAAAAAAGTAGGGCAGCCATTTCGCAGCGTCATCGTCGGCTATGGTGAGCTAGAACAGCAGATTCGTCAACAGATTATTGATTTTAATCTAGCAGGTGAAGTCACCATCGTTGGTAAGCTCACCCAGGATAAGCTGATTGGCTACTACCATCAGACAGACGCCTTTGTGCTGCCTTGTCTAGTCACTGATGACGGCGATCGCGATGGCATTCCCAACGTACTGCTGGAGTCAATGGCGATGGAAATTCCAGTCATCTCCACAGATATTTCAGGCATCTCAGAGCTGGTAGATAACAACTATAACGGTGTGCTGGTGCCCGAGAAGGATGCGCTAGCCCTCGCCCAGGCACTGGAGTCGCTACTGCGCCAGCCGGAACTGCGCCAGCGGATGGGTAAAGCTGGACGAGAGAGCGTATTAGCTCAGTTTGGTCTGGCGCAGAATGTCGGTCAGGTAAAAGACTGGCTGCTGCGGGCAGTGAAAAGCCCGGTGCGGCCCCAGGCATCTGTTTTGAGCGAGCTGCTGGCTGTTGCGTCATAGGGCAAAGGCCAGAGGTCAGAAAGTCTACAGACTGAGCCTTCTGGCGCTCGTGAATGCTCCTTTTGCTGTCGCTGCGCTCGTCAGCTCGAACGCATAATTTTTCCTAAACGACAACACCATGAAATCATTGCTTTTTTACTGTCAGCATATCCTTGGCATTGGTCATCTAATCCGCAGTATGGCAATCGCCCAAGGGCTGACGGACGAGTTTAAGGTGTACTTCATTAACGGCGGCGAAATCATTCAAGATTTTCCCATTCCCGCCGGGGTGGATGTGATTAACCTGCCGGCGATTAAGACCGATTCGGGCTTTCGCGAATTGCACGTACCTGAGGGGTTTGCCGATGTGGATGCGGCGTTAGAGTACCGGCGCGATCGGATGTTGGAACTGTGCGATCGCATCCGCCCCGATGTCGTCATGGTTGAGCTGTTTCCTTTTGGTCGCCGCCGCTTCTCCTCTGAGTTAGTCCCACTGCTGGAGCGTGCAAAATCCTACGGGGCCAAAATCAGCTGTAGCCTGCGCGATATTGTGGTGACTAAGCAAGATCAGGACCGCCACGAGGCTAAGGTCTGCAAGCTGATGAACCGCCACTTTGACCAGCTCCTGATCCACGGCGACCCGGCCCTGGTACCGTTGGAGAACAGCTTTTCTCGGGTGAATGACCTGGACTGCGAAGTCCACTACACGGGCTACGTGGTGCCCGACGTAGATCGTGTTTTTGAGCCCAAAACCAGCAGCGACCCGCCGATGATTCTTGTCAGCGTGGGTGGCGGCCGCTTCGGCCACGGGCTGCTAGACTGCGTCGCCGAAACCTGCCTGTTGTTGGCAAATAAAATTCCCCATCGGGTGCAGATGTTCACTGGTCCCTTCGCCCCTGACGGTGTGTTTAGCCGGATGCAGACCGCTGCCAACCGCTGCCCCAACCTGACAGTGGAGTGCTATACCCCCGACCTGCTGGCCTACATGGCCAAGGCCGATCTCTCCATTAGTATGGCGGGCTACAACACTACCCTAAACGTACTGCAAACCGGCGTGCGGGCCATGTTGCTGCCCTTCACCGGCAACGACGACCAAGAACAGCGCCTACGCTCTAAGCGGCTAGAGAGCCTGGGTATTGTCCAAGTCATTGATCCCGACCAGCTCAATCCAACGCTGCTGGGTCATCGCATTCTCGATAGTCTCAACACGCGGCCCACACCACAGTCTTTCCATCTGCGCGGTGTCGAAGTCACCGCAGCACGGGTCAAGCGCCTAGTCAGACAGCCCGTTAGCGTTTAGCCCGTTGTCCTCTCTCCTTCTCCCCTTCTCCCCCTCGTTCTTCCCATGACTGCACCTAAAGTTTGTATCACGTCCCTAGAGTTTCCCCCCGACGTCGGCGGCGTTGGCGAATCTGTCGCCCGCATTGCCCGCCTCCTTCAAGAAATTGGCTACGAAGTCCACGTTGCCGTCTTCCACTCCAAACAGCGCAAGGCCGAGGGCTACCACCGCTCTGCCTGCGAAACAACCCATCAGGACGGCATTTGGGTTCACCGTCTAGAACCTGCCAGCCGTTCCAACAATTCCATCATTCAAGACCATCGCAGCGAGGTGTACTTCCAACTTAAGCAGCTGCACCGCACCCACGAGTTTGATCTGTTCCACGCCTTCTTCATTAATGAAACCGGCTTTCTTACCACGCTGTTGGCAAGAGAAGAAGAGAGACCCATCATCAATAGCGTGCGCGGCAGCGACCTGCACAAGCATGTCTTTAGCCCCAAGCAGTTTAGCCAGATTACCTGGACCTTGGACAGCTCTGATTGGGTGACTTTCGTTAGCCGCGACCTGCAAAAGCGCGGTCAGGTCATGGTGCCGAGCCTGTCCTACAAGTCCACCTCGTTTCTCAATTCGATTCAGCCGGTAGACTTCTCTAATCTGCCTAAGCCTGCCCTGGCAGACCAGCTCACAGGTCTGGTCGTCGGTTCCGTGGGCCGCTTCCGCGACAAGAAAGGGCTGGAGTATTTGTTAGATGCCTGCGCGAACCTAGCCCTTCAGATGCCGCTGACGCTGCTGCTGGTAGGCGACGTTGCCGAGAGAGAACGGGCCTATTGGGAAGCTGCAATTGAGGCTAGCGGCATGGCTGACCATACCGTCATCACCGGCATGATTCCCCGTGAAGAGGGCATGGCCTATTTGCGGTACATGGACGTGTACGCGATTCCCTCGCTCCACGACGGCTGCCCCAACGCCCTGCTAGAGGCGATGTTATCGGGTCGGGCCATTGTCGGTAGCAGCGTTGACGCCATTGGCGAGATTTTAGTAGATGGCGAGAATGGTCTGGTGGTGCCCCCCGGTGACAGTGTGGCGCTCCAAGAGGCAATTCTCACCCTGGCAGGCTCGCCCGAGCTGCGCGATACCCTGGGCAAGGTCGCTCAGGACACGGTCCGCCGACAGCTTTCGTCTGCTGTAGAAAAAACAAATTGGGCAATGGTTTACCGCCGCCTGCTGCGCGACGTGCCTGCTCTAACCGCAGCTGCCTAGAGAGCTTAAGATTTTGCGGCTCGTACAACACTTTTGGGTTCTTTTACAGAATTTGGATGGTTTCTTCCATGACTTCAACACTAATCTCTCCTGAGCGTCTTTCAAATTCCACACAAGCGCTGCCTCGCATCACTATCTTAGTTTCGCCCAGAGAGCGGTTCAGCTACGCTCGCCCGTCGCTAGACAGCATCTATGAACACACTCGCATGCCCTTTGAGCTGGTGTACGTAGACGGTGGTTCGCCTCGGTCAGTGCAGAACTATCTTCAATCTGCTGCCACTGAGAAAGGATTTACGCTGCTGCGGACGAAGCATTTTCTCTCACCCAATCAGGCTCGGAACCTGGGGCTAAAGCAGGTCAAGACGGATTACGTGCTATTCATTGACAACGATGTGCATGTTTCACCGGATTGGCTAGAACAGCTCTGGCGATGCGCTCAGGAAACCGATGCCACCGTTGTTTGTCCGCTTACCTGTATCGGTCAGCCCTTACACGAAAAGATTCATCTGGCCGGCGGCGAGGCCCGTATTGAGCAGGTCGAAGCTGGGGAAAAGACTCGCCGCAAGGTTCACGAGAAGCACTACTTTGTGAACCGTCCGGTCGCTGATGTACAGGAGCAGCTCCATCGCCGCCAGTGTGAGTTTGCTGAATTTCACTGCATGCTAGTAAAGCGCGAGATTTTTGACCAAACTGGCCCTCTTGACCGCAAACTGCTCAGCACCCGCGAACATATTGACTTTTGTCTGACGGTGACGAACGCGGGCGGCACGATCTATTGCGAACCTGCGTCGGTGGTGACCTATGTGCCAGACGTTCTTTATCGCTGGTCTGACCTGGCCTACTTTATGCTGCGCTGGAGTGATACCTGGGAGCTCAAGAGCCTCAAGCATTTTCGTAAGAAATGGGACCTAGAAAAAGATAAATATTTCAAGAAACGGTACCGTCGCTTGGGCCATCGCCGTCATGCTGCCTTTGTGAGACCGCTGATTCGCAAGCTCACCTTTGGACAATCGATTCCCTGGTTAGAGAACTGGATTGTTGAACAGGAGCGACGGCTGAATCAGGCCATTAGCGATCGCTATAGGCGTCGAAGGGCGCAGCGGCAGGCGTCACTGGCAAACGGGCTATAGGTACTGAGGAAGGCATAGCTGCTGTAGCGCAGGCGTCTTGCCTGCTAATGCCCTGCCAGTACTATAGCTCTCGCCACTTTGCTTAGGATATCTCCGGCGATCAAGTGCTTAGTACCGGAGCCAAGTGCCCCGCCGTCGCGCACAAACCTATATGGCGACGGCTATAAAACCTCTACTGGTGTTGGGTTTCGCTGGCTCAACTAACCTACAGGTGGCTCCAACTATCTCGTTCACTATTCGAAACTCTCCTATGGCTAAGCGTAAATCGTTCACGGC
>CAWUKV010000130.1:0-16320 GCA_963923025.1 uncultured bacterium | reverse complement strand
TCAGCGCCATGTACTCAGCGCCAGCACCCACCACTCCAGTGTGGACTATTCTCTCTTTGAAGGACGGGAAGTTCAGGGAAAGATAACAAAGGTCTTTCTCCGTGGTGAGCTGATTGTGGATGATGACCGCTGGCTCGGTAAAGCAGGCGGTGGGCAGTACCTGCGCCGTTCGGCATCGGGACGGGTTTTATAAGCAGTGGGGGAATGTTGCTCCGTCTGGCGTTGATCTATAGGTTACGAATCTTACAAAGGGCTTGCCGTAATTCCTCTGAGGTGAGATAAATCTTTCAGACGGAGTTTCCTTAATCTATAGCGAATGCCAACCGCATTGCTATTTTTGCCTCGCTTGACTTGCTGTTCTGTCAAGCTTTTGTCGGGATAAAACAAGCCAAGTCAAGCGAGCAACGCTGTATCACTTTCGTTACCGTCGCTTTCATTCTCGTGTTGCGCCTAACTTGGCGCAGAGGCTTTGCTGTGCGGCTTGTCGTTGTCTATTTTGTTCTCCGTCTCCTTCAATACTCTGCTGTGGCTGCTCGGTGAATCATTAGAAATCTTTTCTGGCTTGATTCATCTGAGAATACAGAGTGACTTTGATCCTGCGTTTTGATTTCGCCTCTTTTGGTCCAACTTCTGTTGAATTCCATAAGTCTCTTCCCTATGCCTAGAGTATCTCATTTTTCCTGTATTTTTGCCTTGTTAGGGGCAGCCGCTCTTACTGCTCAATCTGCCCACGCTCAGTCTGAAGACACCCCCCAAGAAGCGTTCGTCTTAGGGGCAACCTTGGGCGACCGGGCCTGTGTCATGGCGCTGTCCGATGGTGCAGACGTGATTGAGACCTTCGCTACATTTACCGTATGCGAACAAGATTTAGTCGGTCAGCGCGTCGGTCTGCTGTACGACACCATCGAGATTCAGGCTGTGTCCTGTCAGGGCGATCCTACCTGTACGGAAACCGAAGAAGTTGTAGCCGTCACTGAGGCAACTCCAATTGCACCGCCCCGAGTCGCCACAATCAACAGTCTAAATGTTGGGGACCGAGCCTGCTATGTTACGCTCACTGACCAAGCTGGAGACACCTATACGCAGTTTGCCTCTTTTGAAATTTGCGAGCAAGACATTGTTGATAGCACGGTTCAGCTCGACTACGAATTTGCCAACATCAATGCCTACATCTGTCAGGGCAATTTAGACTGTGGCCTGAGCGAACGGGCGCTGCTGATTTCTGAGGCAAATGTTGTTGCTGCACCGCCCCCGCCAACAGATATCGAAGATCTACCTGATGGCAACTATCGGTATTGGAGCCAGACCTCCATCAACGCTATTGTGTCTAACGACGAGCTGTTGCTGAACCCTGAAAGTCAGCTGTTCCTCTTTAGTAAACAGGGCGATGACATTGTGGGCACCTGGGCTTACATTGACGGCGAAGCGATTTGTGTTGAGGGTCAGTTAAATGGCAACACCGTAACCGGAACGGCTGTGCAAACGTTGCAGGGCGCTACTGTGCGCAGCGGTAACAATACCTTTGCGCCCTTTGGTCTAGCCGACCGGCTGTTTGTGAGACAAGGGCGTCAGGTTAATGACAGCAGAGTGGATTACGGCACGGTGTTGTTGAACTTGAACGGTTTAAATCGGATCAACGCAGGAACAGCGCTACCGCCAGCCGGATGCTAAACCGTTTGTCTTGCCTTGCGGTCTTGTGAGGCAGGCAAGACTCAACCTTGGCCACGTCCAGAACCGGCGTTTTCCCGGTGGGAAAAGCTCCAGGTTGCAACTTGGACGTGGCTTATGCACCAAACACTGACGCATCCAAGACCCGATCAATGCGGTCCAAGATGGCTTCGAGGTGAGCCTGGGTCGTCACTGCCATATCCCGACCGTAGCGGTTGAGGACGGCTTCAATATCGTCTCCCATTTGCTGAAGCTGGTAACGCGCCAGCACCCTGGCATCGTCGGGGGCACCCAGCGTTGTCAGGACAGCGGCAAACTCAGGGAAGCTCTGGGCAGATAGTGCATCTTCAAAGCTGCGCCGCAACACCAGATTGGTCAACAGATTTAGGTGATGCCGTTGCAGTCCCCGCCGTAGGCTGGTCAGTTCGGGCACGGTTCCGGCTGAGAGCTCGGTCCAGATGCCCTGGTACAGCCCATCAAACAGCTCAGCGATGGTGAAGATATCGGTTTCGTCAGTGCGGAAGTTGGTATCTCGTAGCCGGGCCAACCGCCCCGAGAGCATGACATCACTTAGGGCAAGACTTTGAATGTCTAACACCCGCTCGTAGATGGGGTAATCGAGCTGAAAGCCGTTGAAGGCGACGCCCCAATGCCACCAGCGGTCCGGCGGGAGCTGGTTGATCAGCTGAGGCGAGAATTCAAACGCGTCAGGGGCAAATACTTTCTCGTTTAAGATAGCCAGTGCCTGCCGCTGTTTGTCGGCAGAGATGGGCGCTAATGGGGTCACGCCGCGACTGGTCCAGGGGTCTAGCCGCCGGTACCGCTGACCGCCGATGTAGTTGGTCAAGGTAGAGGTGTTCATGGCAAAGTAGCGGAACACCAGATCAACCCGACGTCTGAGGCTACCGAATCCCTCGCCCCGACTGACCGATAGGCGGTCGAGCCGTTCCCAAACGGCTTGGGCGTTGTCCAGCTGCCAGTCAGCAAACTGAAGCGGGTCGTTGCTCAGGTCCCAGGCCCCCACTTCCGGGTCGATGTAGTCCAAGATGTCTTCATCGGTGGCGTAGACCAGGGCCGGATCGTCATTGCTCCGTGCCAGGATCTGTCGCAGCATGTGTTGTTCCTGGCTGGTTACCAGAGACACCGGAGCCTGCCGATAACCGTACTCAACGGCCCAGCGGTCGTAGGGGCCTAACTTCGTCGGGAAAAAGTCTCCCTGTGCCGTTCCCTCGGGGGCAATGTTGGGCGGGAAGTAGTCCATCACAGAGCTGACCAAACCCCGCGATCGCGTCACCGATGGGTCGTTCAGCTCAGCGGGAGACAGCAGCTGACTCCCGGCAAAATTGTGACGCAGCCCCAACCCGTGACCGATCTCGTGGGCCGTCAGTGCCGTTAGGTACTGGTGGATAAATCCCTCTAGCTGAGCTGCCTCTAAGTTCGGCAGGGTAGACATGGCCAGGGCCGCAAAAGCCGTCTGCTGATCATTCTGATAGTCTCGGCAGAGGTGGCTGTGATGGTGGGAGGGGGCTTCGGCTTGGGTCGGGCTGGCCCGGGTGAACTGCTGCCGCACCGCAGCTAGGCCATCTTCTCCCCCCTGCTGGAGTGCGGCCCACTGTACTGTCCAGTCTTGGGTGGCCTGTCCGCACTGGTTCAGGTAAGCCGCGATCGCGGGTGACAGGTCTAACCCACTCGACTGAAACTGCCGCTGTAACCAGCTCACCACGTTGGCGTCCAGAATCACGTCCGCATCTAGAATTTCACCCGTCAACGGATTAACCCGCGAAGGACCAAAGCCCATGAAGCTTGGCCGCAGCGTGTCGATCCAACGCACCACGTTGTAGCGCACGTCTGCCGGATCCCAATCGGCATCATCGGGCATCTGACGTACTTCAATGGCGTTTTCGAAACCGGCCTGCTCAAACGCCTCGTTCCACATCAGCACGCCCGCCTGTAAATCAGCCCGGTATGCCTCGGGAACCGTGTTCTCAAGCCAGAACACCAGCGGCTCTACCGGGGGAGACAGCTCGGCATCCGGGTTTTGTTTTTCCAGATGCCAGCGGTTAATGTAGCGCTCGAACCCATCGGTTTGCCCCGCTACTGGCGGCAGGCGAAAGACGGTCGGGAAATAGCCAACGCGCTCGTCGGCAGGGCGAGGACGATAGGTGGGGTTATCGGGCAGGGCAGACAGACTGTAGCGCACCTGAAGGCTAAAGCCCCGACGATCTGCCAGGCTGCGCAACGGCTGCCCTAACAAAAACGTCAGCGGCTCGCTAGACTTGCCAGTACCGCTAAACGTTAGCGCTGCGCCCAGTTCTACATTTTCGGGAAACGCCTGAAACTGTTCCAATCGGGATAACTCTTCGTTGAGCCCGTAGCCGCTGAGGCTGTAAGACAGGGAATAGTTGAGGTCAGCCAGGTCTTGCTTGAGCAATAGCTGGCTCAGGTCAATTAGCTGGGCCTGGGAGACGGGGTCAACGCTGACCACATTGGCCGCCAAAATCGTAGAGTCGCTAAACGATTGCTGACGCAGCTCTCGACTGCGGGCATCCGTATCTGAACCGGGCGGCTGGAGGTACGTGTTAGGAACAACAATTTGAATTTGTCCATCGGGTGCAGGCCGAAACTGCATCAGAAACTGATTAATGGGGCGGCCTCGAAATAGCCCCGCTTCACCCACGCCAGACTCTAGTGTGGCCATGAGTAGAAAGTTGCGGTTGAGTTGTTCAGGCGCGATCGCCAGATAGGATTTCCCCGAGGCTGTGCTGCTGTAAATGGTGAATAGCCCGTCTTGCCGGTTTAGCGTGGACGTTAGCGCGGAAAAATCACTGGGTCCTGCAGCCGTAGGACTTTTGGGGGCTTCAGCCATGGTCGCGCTGCTGAGTAGCCAGCCTAAGCTAACGACAAATGCCAAGCTCAAAAGACTGAGCAGAAAGAAGCGTCCCATCGAACGACCCGTCAAGCGCAACCGCCCTATCCAATTCATATTGACCGTTCTTAACTGCTTCGGTGTAAGGATTCATCCTCAGTTTGGCCCTTATCTTTCTAAATAGGGAAGATTTTCCAGAAAGTTTGTGTATTCCTCACTGAAAGTATTCTCAGAGACAAACGAAACAGGCGTTGCAGCCGGGAGCGGCGAATCTATCGCAGAAAATCTGCGATGAATAGATAAGACAGTCGGCTAGTTGTGCGTTTTCAGGAGTGGTACTTCAACCCGCTCGGACGCATGTATGGCCGTAACGGGTGAAATTGCATTTATTGCAATCATGAAATCCGTTAACTGCAATCTGAGGTTTGAGTTCACTGAAAACGGTAGTCAATGCAACAAACGGGAACTTTAGTGACTGAGATGCTGAATGCATACTATTGATATTTGCCGTACTGAACACATGATCCAATTTAGAGACCTATTACTGCCTGCTATTGTTGGGCTTGTTGCCGGTGTTGGGCATGGTGTCGTATCTCATCATGCTGACTTACCGCTGTCTCTAGTCGACCAGGTGATTCAACCCCTTCAAGCTTCAGAACCGTTGAGGTAGGTATAGGGCTACAAAGCCTACGACCAGCTTCCCTGTGGGTTTTGAGCAAGCTTCAATGAATTGGTACGCCACTTCACAGTGGCAGCCTGAGCAAGCTGATAGTTTTGGGAAGACATTTATTGAGGTCTGGCAAGTATGCCTCGCCTTTTCCGCTACAGCAGCCTCAGTTACGATCCGCTTCGGAAAAATGAACTTCACGACTTCGCCCAGCGCCATGCGCTAAGTATCTACGTCTCAGATACGGTGTATAGCTTCATTCCAAAAAATGCCTGTAGCACGATGCGTACTTCATTGGCCTACGCAAACGGCTGCATTAGCGGTTCCGAAGACTTCAATTGGATTCACAAAAATAACCAGACGTTTTCGGCTACGTTGTCGGAACTGGTCAAAGCAAAGTACACCTTTGTTATCTTGCGTTGCCCGTTCAAGCGTTTGACCAGTGTCTATCTTGATAAAATCGTTGGCCGCGATTTGGTAGCGTGGAACCTGGCTGACTTGCTACAGCGGAGGATTTCCGTGGCAGAGTTGTCTTTCTCTCGATTTGTTAAAAATCTGATTGAAAGCCCCGTATCCCAAGGTGATATCCACTGGCGGCCTCAGGTTGATTTTTTAGTCTACAAAACCTACGACGATTACTTCGCTCTAGAAAATTTTCCTCAGGCGATCTCAACGCTCAAAGCAAAAATTGACCTTGACGTCATCGATGCCAGAAACCTAACCAAACACGGCACCGATCAATACACACCAATAACTGAGGGTTGTTTTGCTGATGCCCTACCGCTAGATATTCTACAGCTGCAAACCCAAGGAAAGTGTCCTGCTCCAGCTGCACTGTATACCCCAGAACTGAAACAAACCGTTCAAGAACTTTATGCAGAGGATATCGCCCTCTATCGAAGCGTGATCGGCCCCGATGGCCTGCTATTCGATGTGTAGTTTGTACCAAAGTTACTGAATGTAGTCATGGACACGTTCTAGCGCCTCATCATTCCACATGCAGATGTCGTTAGAATATAGTCCTCCTGAATCGGGTTGTTCGCCAAGATAGAACAACATGAGCTTGTTGTTCTATTGGTCGGTTGTTTATCGGGCTTAAGGTTGGGGCACGGCAAGATCTATCGCACTGCTCGTTTTGCATGAGCCACATCGAGTAACGCTGTCTCATGGGCTACGCACTTGGCTCAACCTGTGTACCGACTGCTGTAGCGGCCTAGGTCAAGCCGCGAGTACCACAAAAAACAGCGCTGAACTCAACTGTTCAACGCTGCTGTCAGTAATGACAATTTTTAGAGCTAGCTGCAGACGTCAGCTTACTGCTTGACCTCTTTAGCCATACCTTTGAACTTCGCTAGGCTAGGCCCCGGACGTCGCCGTGGCGCGGGACGAGTAGAGACAAGGTAATCAGTGGCAAAGTTGGCAGGTTTGGGCTCAGCTGAGCCCTCTGCAGCAGGTGCCGCACTGCTTGCCAATGCTGCACGAATGATATCGACCGGGTCTGGAGCAGGTGCTGCAGGCGCGGCCCCTGCTGGTTGGCTATCCTGTGTCAGATCCACATCAGGGGTGGCAGCTTTGGCCTTTGCTGCCGCCTTCTTAGCTTCGCCCGTGGCTTTTTTCGCTGCACCCTTGGTCGACTTGGCAGTATCTGTTGCTGCTTCGTTGATTTTGTCTGTGGCTGTTGCGGCTACCTCGCTGGCCTTATCAACTGCTGTGGATGCCGCCTTTGACACATCACTCGCTACGTCAGCTGCTTTGTCAGCTACCGTTTCAGCAACGGATGCAGCTGCCTGACTAACTTGAGAAGACGCCTCTTCAGCGTCTTCTTTCAGCTCCATGTAAAACTCAGAGCCCTTGAACTTATTGAGTAACTTACCAATCACGGAAACCCGCTCCCATATGTGAATTGTCCGCCTGAACGACCCACAAGCCGCTCACCCTATACCAATGTCGTTATTGCTTCTTAATTATCAAAGGACAGCATTTACCAGCGCAAGGCAGCACGATTCAGCGTTAAAAAACTTAACAAAGACGTTCATCTTGCCCAAGTTGCAAGACTGCATCGCTGCTGTAAACCTAACCCCTATGCTTTTGACAGAATCTCATCATCTAGGGAGGTATCGAGTTCAGCCTTGGCACGCTGATTTGCTTGGAAATCACTGACGAAGGAATCCTTGAGACCAGATATTAAGTCGAATCGGGGTGTCCAATTCAGGTCTGCTTTGGCTTTGTGAATGTCAGCAAAGAAGTGCTGCACACGCATGGGAAAGGCCTTTTTCTTGCCAAAGTCGAATGCTTTGGGGTCGTAGTGGACCAGATTTAGGTCTTCGGGGGATTTGCCCGCCGCGATCGCACATGCTTTTGCCAACCCATCGAAGCTCACATACCGCTCACCCGAGATGTTGTAAATCTGCCCAATTGCCTTTTCATTGCCCAGTACCGCCACCATGGCATCTGCCAGGTCCGCGCAGTGCCCCAGCTGCGTCATCGCCATGCCGCTACCTGGAATTGGCAGCGCCCGCCCCCGCACGATGCGGTCAAAGAACCACTGCTCCAGCGGATTGTAATTGCCGGGACCATAGATATAGACAGGTCGGATGGAGGTGAAGGGGACGCCTTGCTCCTTCAGGTAGTCCTCAGTGTGAAACTTGCCCTTGTGGCGGCTGTTGGGGTCCACCGCATCGCCCTCAACGTGGGGCATCTGGTCCGACTTTTTGTAGACCCCCGCAGAGCTGACGTAGATAAAGTGCTGCACCTTGCCATTGAATAGCTCCACCAGCGGCTGGGTATCGCTGAGTTCGCGGCCATTATTATCAAAGACGGCGTCGAAGGATTCGTCAGACAGGGCGGCTTTGAGGTCAGTGGGGGACTTGCGATCGCACTTAATCACCCGCACCCCCTCCGGCGCAGGCTTATTTCCCCGGTTCACTAGCGTTACCTCGTGTCCCTGCTTCAGCAGCCGCTCCGTCAGGTAAACGCCAATAAAGCGAGTACCACCCATGACCAAAATTTTCATTCTTCAAGCCCTTACTGCGCCAAGCCCATATTATCCGCCAGTGCCTACTCCACCCCTACCTCACCTTTTCTTATCCCTTTCATAAGCGCAATCTAACAGTGAGTAAACACTTCAAAGTTTGGTAACAATCTGCAATAATTTGCCTCCACGAATATGTAAAATTGTGTCGCATCCTGGCTCAATCCCAGGAATGACAAGGTTTTTCTGATAAAACCCTGATAGGTCTAAACACCTATTTAACGTTGCTAAATGTTTCTCTTTACCTGTAAGAGTGACTTTTGTAAATACCTGTAACTGTGTTTGTAACGTAGCTGCTTTACTCGCGTTTTTAGCTGCTGCGATGCGATGTCAGTAAACCGAACCTAGCGGCAATCATCTCAAAGCCCAGGTCCAAAGCCCAGGCCCAAAGCCCAGATAGAACGCCAATTCGAGAACGCATCAAGGAGCCAAACTGAATGTTCACCAACGTCAAATCCACCGTCAGACACATCTCTCCTGAGCATGTGGGCGAGCGGTTTTTGATGAAAGTGGTCTACGTCGTGCTAGAGCCCCAGTACCAAAGCGCCCTGTCCGCTGCGGTAAAGGCTATCAACGCGAACAACCCTCAGCTTGCTGTGCAGATCAGCGGGTACCTAATCGAAGAACTGCGCGACCCTGAGAACTACGCCGCGTTCGAAAAAGACATTGCCGAAGCCAACATCTTCATCGGCTCCCTCATCTTTATTGAAGAACTAGCCGAGAAGGTGGTTGCCGCCGTCCAACCCCACCGCGATCGCCTCGATGCCGCTGTGGTCTTCCCCTCCATGCCCCAGGTGATGCGCCTGAACAAACTGGGTAGCTTTTCAATGGCGCAGCTGGGTCAGTCTAAGAGCGCCATTGGCGAATTCATGAAAAAGCGCCGCCAAAAGCAGGGCAGCGGTTTTGAAGACGCCATGCTCAAGCTGCTGCGGACACTGCCTAAGGTGCTGAAGTACCTACCGGTCGAAAAGGCCCAGGACGCCCGCAATTTCATGCTCAGCTTCCAGTACTGGCTGGGCGGTTCTCCCGACAACCTGGAGAACTTCATGCTAATGCTGGCCGACCGTTACATCTTCAAGGGCAGCGACATTGCCGGTGCGCCAGACGAAATGGAGTACCAGGAGCCCGTTACCTACCCCGACATCGGCATCTGGCACCCGCTAGCGCCTTGTATGTACGAAGACCTGAAGGAGTACCTGAACTGGTCCGCCTCCCGGTCTGACCTGCCCGCTGCCCAGGACAAGGACGCGCCGACTATTGGCGTAGTGCTGCAGCGCACCCACCTGGTTACCGGGGACGACGCCCACTACGTCGCCATGCTCCAGGAGCTGGAGTACCTGGGCGCGAAGGTCATCCCCGTCTTCGCTGGCGGTCTAGACTTCTCCAAACCAGTTGAAGAATACTTCTATGACCCGCTGAACCGAGAGCAGCCCATTGTGGACGCTGTGGTGTCCCTCACTGGCTTTGCCCTGGTCGGCGGCCCCGCCCGGCAAGATCATCCTAAGGCAATTGAAGCGCTGAAGAAGCTCAACCGTCCCTACATGGTGTCCCTGCCTCTGGTCTTCCAAACCACCGAAGAGTGGGAGGACAGCGACCTGGGGCTGCACCCCATTCAGGTGGCGCTGCAAATGGCGATTCCTGAGCTAGACGGTGCCATCGAACCCATCGTCGTCTCCGGTCGGGACGGCATGACCGGTCGGGCCATTACCTTACAAGACCGAGTCGAGGCCGTCGGTAAGCGCGCCATCAAGTGGGCCAACCTGCGCCGCAAGGCCCGCGCCACCAAGAAGCTGGCGATCACCGTCTTCAGCTTCCCGCCCGACAAGGGCAATGTGGGCACCGCCGCTTACCTGGACGTGTTCGGCTCTATCTATAAAGTGATGGAGCAGATGAAAGGCGAGGGCTACCACGTCGACGACCTGCCCGACTCGCCCCAGGCCCTGATGGAGGCCGTCATTCACGACGCCCAAGCCCAGTACAACAGCCCCGAGCTGAACATCGCCTACCGCATGTCCGTGCGTGAGTACGAGGCGCTGACGCCCCACTCCGAACGGCTAGAAGAGAACTGGGGTCCGCCGCCAGGACACCTGAACACCGACGGTCAGAACCTGCTGGTGTACGGCAAGACCTTCGGCAACGTCTTCATCGGCGTGCAGCCTACCTTTGGTTACGAAGGCGACCCCATGCGGCTGCTGTTCTCCCGTTCTGCCAGCCCCCACCACGGTTTTGCCGCCTACTACACCTTCCTAGAGAAGCTATGGCAGGCTGACGCCGTGCTGCACTTTGGTACCCACGGCTCCCTAGAGTTCATGCCGGGTAAGCAAATGGGCATGTCCAAAACCTGCTACCCCGACAGCCTGATTGGCAGCATTCCCAACCTGTATTACTACGCGGCCAATAACCCCTCCGAGGCCACCATTGCCAAGCGCCGGGGCTACGCCGAGACCATCAGCTACCTGACACCCCCCGCTGAGAATGCCGGTCTGTACAAGGGCCTGAAGGAGCTGAGCGAGCTAATCGGTTCTTACCAAACGCTGAAAGATGGCGGTCGTGGTGTGCCCATCGTCAATGCCGTTATCGAGCAGGCCCGCATCTGCAACCTGGACAAGGACGTGACCCTGCCCGAGGTCGACGCCAGCGAACTGTCGAAGGACGAGCGCGACAATCTGGTGGGCAAGGTGTACATCCGCCTGATGGAGATTGAGTCTCGGCTGCTGCCGTGCGGCCTGCATGTGATTGGTAAGCCGCCCACAGCGGATGAGGCCATCGCCACGCTAGTGAACATTGCCGGACTGGACCGCGAAGAAGACGGGATTAAGAGCCTCCAGCGGATTATTGCCGAGAGTCTAGGACGCGACATTGATGATGTGTATGGGGGGAGCGATCGCGGCCTCCTAGACGACGTACAACTGCTGTACGACATCAACACTGGTGTCCGCGAAGCCGTCACGGCGATGGTCCACGGGCAGACCAATGAAGAGGGCCGCGTCTCCCTCAAGTCCATGCTCAACGTCTTCAACCTGGGCAAAGAACGTGCGCCTTGGACCGTCGCCCTAGCTGAGGCAGGCTACCCGACTGTGGATGAGGAAGCCCTGACACCCCTGTTTGAGTTCCTCCAGTTCTGCCTGAAGCAAGTTGTTGCTGACAACGAGCTAGATTCTCTCATCAAGGCCCTAGACGGCGAGTACGTCCTCCCCGGTCCTGGCGGCGACCCTATCCGCAACCCGGATGTGCTGCCCACTGGCAAAAATCTCCACGCCCTGGACCCCCAGTCCATCCCCACAACCGCAGCGGTACAGTCTGCCAAGATTGTTGTTGACCGGCTGCTAGAGCGCCAAAAACTCGACAACGGTGGCCAGTGGCCTGAAACCATTGCTGCCGTCCTGTGGGGCACCGACAACATCAAAACCTACGGTGAATCTCTCGCACAGATTCTTTGGTTTGTCGGCGTCAAGCCCGTGCCCGACGCCTTGGGCCGGGTGAACAAGCTAGAGCTGCTGAGCCTAGAAGAGCTGGGCCGCCCCCGTATCGACGTGGTCATCAACTGCTCCGGCGTTTTCCGTGACCTGTTCGTCAACCAGATGGCCCTACTGGACAAAGCGGTGAAAATGGCTGCCGAAGCTGACGAGCCTCTAGAGATGAACTTCGTCCGCAAACACGCCCTGGCCCAAGCCGAGGAAATGGGCATTGGCCTACGGGAAGCCGCTACCCGCGTCTTCTCCAATGCCTCCGGCTCCTACGCCTCTAACGTCAACCTGGCGGTAGAAAACAGCAGCTGGGAAGAAGAGTCTGAACTGCAGGAGATGTATCTGAAGCGCAAGTCCTTTGCCTTCAACAGCGACAACCCCGGCATGATGGACCAGTCTCGCGACCTGTTCGAGACCACGCTAAAGACAGCGGATGTGACCTTCCAAAACCTGGATTCGTCAGAGATTTCTCTAACGGACGTGTCCCACTACTTTGACTCTGACCCGACAAAGGTAATCTCCCAACTGCGGGATGATGGCAAAGCGCCTGCTTCCTTTGTGGCGGACACCACTACGGCTAACGCCCAGGTGCGGACGCTATCTGAGACGGTGCGACTAGACGCCCGGACAAAGCTGCTGAACCCCAAGTGGTACGAGGGCATGCTGTCCCATGGCTACGAAGGCGTGCGGGAGCTATCCAAGCGGCTGGTAAACACGATGGGCTGGTCGGCCACAGCAGACGCGGTAGACAACTTCGTCTACGAGGATGCGAATACCACCTTCATTCAGGACCCGGAGATGTGCAAGCGGCTGATGGACCTGAACCCGAACTCGTTTAGGCGGATGGTGACGACGCTGCTTGAGGTGAATGGGCGGGGTTACTGGGAAACCAGTGATGAGAATATTGAGCGGTTGCAGGAGCTATATGAGGAGGTTGAGAATCGAATTGAGGGTGTCGAGTAAAGTCGAGTCCTAAATCTTTGACGGGCTGGCTAGTCTTTGAACTGGTCAGCCCGTTTTTACGCCTACTGAAAAATGTCTGCGATGCCAGCCGCAATGGGTTCATATTCTGCGGTGCTGAGGCTGCCTAGATATTTGATGATGCGTTGCATATCTACGGCTCTGATTTGGTCGAGTAAGACGACGGAATCTTTGGTCAGATTTCCGGTTCCGGCTTTGAGAACAGGATAGATGGCAGGATTGCGGTCAACCCATGTGCCCATTTGTGTGGTGAGCGGGGCCAAAACGACCATTAGATAGCGGGTTTTACCTGAGGGATTGCCGACAATCACAGCTGGTCTGACGCCTTGCTGCTCGTGCATGGAAGGACGCTGTTCGGGCAGTGCGACTAGGACGATATCGCCCTTTTTGAGCCTACGATTCATGGTCGTCACCCGTGAGGATAACTAGCCCCTGACCGGGCTGATAGCTGACGGGCAGTCCTTCTGGAATGCCTGCCGGTCCCCAATCGTATTCTGGCAGTTCGGGAGTTAGGTCGGCTGATAGCCAGGTATTTGATTCTTCGTCTAGGGTAGCTGCTGGCTTAATCCCTAGGTCTTGGCGAAGGGCTTCGTAGATTACTTGCTTGCTGCCAGACGAGAGCTGCCGGATCAGGCTAAGGATTTGCTCTACGGTAACTTCTAGGAGTGCCATGACGATTGCTTTTGGCTGACTGCTTAGATTTTATCGTGCTGACAGAACAGCTGGGCTTCAGAGTAATCTGCCCATCGAGCTTACTGAATTTGAGTCTGCTTATAATAGGTGCAGAATCGTGGCTCTATTGGTCCCAAAACTATGCTGGCTACCAGTGAATCTCTGAAGCAGGATATTGACACTTTGACGCATGAACAGATTCAGAAGGTGGCTGAGTTTATCTCGTTTTTGCGATTTCAGAAGAAGCGGCAGCGTGTGGAGCTGACACCAGAGCTTTTAGTTCCTTTGTCCACCGAGTTTGCTGAGGAGGATCGAGCGCTAGCAGAGTCAGGCATGAGCGATTACGCTATGATGTCGGCTAAGGAAGATCAACTATAAGTAAATGCCCGTAACGCAGCGAGGTTTGGTTGGCAAACCCTGATCCGACACAAGGCTCTGAGCAGGCAGGTATCCGTTTAGTGATTGTTTCATAATGATGTAGCTACTATTAATTTAGTTGATTTTCCGAGGTAATAACAGAAAAATGAAACATTCGGATCCATCTCCTTTCCGTTTACTCCTGATAAGCATGATAAACTCTATAATCCGTCTTTCTCCTCTTGGAGGTAGTGGATGGGTACTAATTCATTATCTCTTGGAAGGACGTTGGTTGTTAGCGGTCTTGATGTTTCCAGTAGTACTCATCACTATATTATGGGGAAGTTACAATTCTGGCTTTATTACAGCTGAGTCAGCGACAGCTGAAAATTTTGGCTACAGAAGCGCCGAATCTTTGTATCAACGATTGAAAACTCTCAAGAAATATCGAGATCTTTCTGTTATTGGTATTTTCAGAGATAGATTAGAAGCTTACTCGTATTTAAGCAGATTTATTGCCTTGGCTACACTGTTCTTGTACATAATAGTCTCTCGATTTACTTTTATCGATTTCAGTACGGGAATAGCATTACCTTTTTTAATCTTTTTCTTGCTACAAAGCCTCTATTTGGCAGTGAGTAATTATAGGATTACTAGAGGGTTCTATCTCAATAACGAAATTGAGGCAAGGGAACTTATCAATTTTGTTCAAGCTAATTCCAGTAATATTGACTTCACAGACGGAGATGGAAGGGCAAAGAAAATTATAACTTCGGCTGACTTAGAGGATATAACGATGGACCTACTCGGAGAAATACAGGGAACTCAGTTCAGTTCTTAGATTGTTGATCTAGATAATTTTCAGAATAATTAAAGGACACATCACTGTTTCAAAAATGTGGAATAAGCTAGAGGATATAGTATCAAGTTCATTCACTATCTTACTCAAGCTTGTTGGATTTCAGTATCCACTGAGAACGGTACTTGGTTTGTGTCTTGGAGGTTTTATTCGTGGCTTACTTGAGATCGCCAGCTCTGTCTTCTCTGAGACAGGTATTCCTTCGCCAGAAGATATGGGTGACTATTGGTTTTTCGCTACAGGTCTTGTTCTAATATACTCTCCACTCATTCTAGAATATATGAGGCCAGGAAGGCAGGAAGTCTTCAATGAAAGCATTGAAAGAGCTTTTGCCGTTCTTAGAAGAACCTTCAAAGAAGGTAAAATAAGCCCTGCCAAACGTAGAGAGTTCTTCCTTATACTAGCGCAAGCAACTGTAGAGCGTTTTAATATAGATCCCGATTTAGAACAGAAAATTAAGGAACGCAACAAACAGCTAGAACAACTAGAACAAGTTGATAAGCCATGACTAGGAAAATTAACAGCAAGTCTCGTAGGGTGCATTAGCCTAGCGTAATGCACCGAATCCAACCCACCCTGCCATATCTTCCCGCAAAACCTCGCACATCTCGATGCCAATATCGACTTTCTGACCCGAACACCAAAAAATGGTGCGTTACGCGTGGCTAACGCACCCTACGGGGTCGGTTTCCGGGTATGTCTGATTGATTTGGGGCACGTTAAGCTCAATGCTTATGTGCCTGTTTCATGCCCAATTACCGTCGCCCTCGTATCTCTGGCGGCACATACTTTATTACCCAGGTTACCCATCAACGTCATCCTTGGCTTTGCACCGATACGGGCCGGAAAGCGCTGCGGGAGGCTATCATCGCTGTCCGGCAAAAGCTTGTAGGGTGCGTTTTTTCACCTCTCGATACAATCCTCTTCTCGTAGGGTGCATTAGCCTAGCGTAATGCACCGAATCCAACCAACCCCCGCCATCTCCTCCGTAAAGCCCCTCGGATCTCGACGCCAATATCGACTTTCTGGCCCGAACACCAACTCCACAGAAGACTTCCTTTCCTTCCTCCGCCAACAGCGGCAAGAAACGGTATAAGTCATGAGTCTTGTTCTCATTGATAACTGATATCGTCTCCTTCAGCTTACGGAATTTTGGGTAAAATGGAAGAACTAAGATAAACGGCGCTGAGCCCAACCACAAGATGTCCGAATACCAAATTTCGCTACCCGAAAAAGTATATCGGCTTCTTACCAGAGCAGCTCAAGATAAAGGCATCTCTCCCCTTGACTGGATTGTTTCAAAACTTCCCCCACCCTCTGCCGAACCCCAGCCGCTATCTAAGCTACTTGACGGCCTCATCGGCTCCATCAACAGTCAACACAAAACTCACCTGCTTACCAAAAAAAATGCTTTCGCTGATGGTGTAGCCGCCAAGCTTGCCAAGCAGGGCATTCGCCGCCCATGATTCTGGTAGATACAGGACCACTGGTCGCTCTAATCGATAAAGGGCAAGGTGGTTTACACAAGCGATGCGTCCAAGCCCAGCAAAACTTAACTGGCCCACTCATCACAACTTGGCCCTGCTTTACCGAGGCTATGTACTTTCTGGCCGACATCCGAGGTTGGTCTGCGCAGGATATTCTTTGGCAGTTCATCGAGCGCGGCGCACTTCGCCTGCACGAAGCTGATGACTCTGAATGCGTGAGGATTTGTACCTTGATGTATAAGTAGGAGGATGTGCCAATGGACTT